>VYAQ01000038.1 GCA_009844885.1 Gemmatimonadota bacterium | reverse complement strand
GATCTGGATCGCATTCACGTGGGTCCCGAGAGCGCCGGGTCGGAGCCGGGCCCGGCGGCGTATGGGCGGGGCGGGGATCGGCCCACCGTGACCGATGCGGACGTGGTGCTGGGGCGGATCGAGCCGGAGCTGTTCGCGGACGGCGCGATTGCGCTGGACCGGGGCCGGGCGGAGGCGGCGATCTGCGGCCGTGTGGGTGCGGAGCTTGGGATTGACGCCCGGTTGGCCGCGCTGGGGGTGAGCGAGATGGTGGACGAGAACATGTCCAACGCGGCGCGAACGCACGCGATCGAGTGGGGCAAGGGGCTTGCGGGCCGCACCATCGTGGCGTTCGGCGGATCGGCGCCGATTCACGCCGCGCGGCTGGCGGACAAGCTGGAGCTGGACCGCTTCCTCGTGCCGGGCGACGCCGGGGTCGGTTCGGCGGTGGGGTTCCTCCTGGCGCCGATCTCGTACGAGGTCGTGCGGAGCCGATACATGCGTCTGTCCGGGTTCGATGCGGGTCTTGTGCGCGACGTGCTCACAGGGATGAGGGAGGAAGCGGCGGCCGTGGTCGCGGAGGGCGCCCCGGGTGTTGCCACGACGGAGCGGGCGCACGCGTACATGCGGTACGTGGGCCAGGGGCACGAGATCGGAGTGGAGCTGCCGCCGGAGGTGATGGCGGGGGCTGTCGGCGGCGCTGTGCCGCGCGGGGCGAATGGCTGTGGTGGTGGGGATCGCGCGGCTGCCCTGCGCGCCGCGTTCGATCGTGCATATCACGCCGTGTATGGCCGCACCATCCCGGGGCTGGATGTGGAGGTGCTCAGCTGGACGCTGGTGGTGTCGGCTCCGGCGCGCTCCCAGGTGGCAGCCGAGGCGCCGGTCCCGGACCCGTCACAGATCTCGCTGGCTCCAGACCCGACGCAAGCCGCCCCGCCGCCCCAGCCCGTCGCGCAAGCCGAGCTCTTCGACGGCACCGGCGACGGCGCGGTGAACGCCGCGGTCCACCACCGCCGTGCCCTCGGCCCGGGCGCCCGGATCCGCGGCCCCGCGCTCATCGCCGAGACCCAGACCACCACGGTCATCCCGGACGGTTGGGAGGCGCGGGTGCTGTCCGGCGGTCACCTGCTGGCGGAACGCCGCGCTCGCGGAGCCGCCGCCGCGGGCATCTCGGCGCTTCAGGACCAGATCATGTGGAGCCGGCTGCTCTCGGTGGTCGAGGAACAGGCCCGCACGCTGGTGCGCACCGCGTTCTCGACGCCGGTGCGGGAGGCGGGCGACCTCTCGGCGGGCGTCTTCGATCTCTCGGGCCGCATGCTGGCGCAGGCGGTGACCGGCACGCCCGGACACGTCAACGCCATGGCGGCCTCGGTCGGCTTCTTCCTGCGCGATCACCCCGTGGAGACCCTCGAAGAGGGCGATGTGCTCGTCACCAACGATCCGTGGGAGGGCACGGGCCACCTCAACGACTTCACCGTCGTTACCCCGGCCTTTCTGGACGGCCGTCCGGTGGCCCTCTTCGCCGCCACCAGCCACATCGCCGACGTCGGCGGCCGCGGTTTCGGCGCCGACGCCAACCAGGTCTACGAGGAGGGACTCCGTATCCCGATCAGCTACCTCATTCGCGCCGGCACGGTCGACGAGACGCTGATGCGCATGGTGCGCGCCAACGTGCGCGAGCCCGACGTGGCCCAGGGCGACCTGTACTCGCTGGCGGCGTGCAATCGGACCGGTTGCGACCGCCTCATTGCGATGATGACCGAGTTCGGGCTCGACTCACTGGACGAACTGGCCGAAATGATCGTGGCCGCGTCCCGTCGCGCCATGGTGGAGCGAATTCGCGCCCTGAGGCCCGGCATCTACACGCACCGCATGACCATCGACGGCTACGACGAGGACCTGGAGCTGGTGTGTGCGCTCACGGTGACAACCGACGGCATCCACATCGACTTCGACGGCACCTCGCCCATGTCTCCCTACGGGATCAATGTCCCCGAGACGTATACCCGCGCGTACGCGTCGTTCGGGGTGCGCTGCGTGGTGGGCTCCGAAGTCCCCAACAACGCGGGCTCGCTGGACGCGATCGAGGTCACCGCCCCGCTCGGCTCCCTCCTCAACGCGCCGCCTCCGGCCGCGGTATCCGCGCGCCATTCGATCGGCCAGATGCTCCCCGACGTGGTGCTCGGCTGCCTGGCTCAGGCCATGCCCCCGGGGTCCGTGCCGGCCGAGGGGGCTTCGTGCCTGTGGAATCCCGTGCTCATGGGCGGGCCGGGGCTCACGGGCTCCCATCCGTACGGCGACGCGGAACCATTCGTCGTCAACCCGTTCCACACCGGCGGCACCGGCGCTCGTCCCGGCAAGGACGGGCTCTCCGCGACCTCGTTTCCGTCGGGGGTGCGCAGTACGCCGATCGAGATCACCGAGACGGTCGCGCCCCTCATCTTCTGGCGGAAGGAGTACATCCCCGACTCGGGTGGTCCGGGTGAATACCGCGGCGGTCTGGGTCAGGTCATGGAGATCGCGCACGCCGAGGGCGCCCCCTTCGCCGTGTCCAAGATGTTCGAGCGCGTCCGCAACGCGGCGCGGGGCAGGGAGGGTGGTGGCACCGGCGCCCGCGGCCGGGTCTACGTTCCTGGCGCGGGCGAGATGCGGGTCAAGGGCCGCGAGGTGGTGCCGCCTGGTCACAGGATCGTTCTGGAGACCCCTGGAGGCGGTGGATTGGGAGATCCGCGCCGGCGCGACCCGAAGAAAGTCGAGGAAGACGTGGCCGACGGATTCGTGACCCGCGGGCAGGCGCGCAGCTCCTACAACGGGGGAGGAGGGACCCCCTGACCCGGCCAGCGCGGTTTCTGGCATTCCTCGCGCTGGGCGCGGCCGGATGCGATGCCTCGTCCACCGACGCCACGGGCGACACGCCGGATGCCCCGTCGGTATTCGTCATCGGTGGCGGCCGTCCTGCTACCCTGGTCCGCCCCCTGGACTACGCGCCCGGCACCCGCCTTCCCCTCGTGATTGCGCTCCACGGATACACCAGCAACTCCGCCAACACCAACCGCTATTTCGGGCTGTCACAGCGCGTCACCCGCGACCGCTTCGCGCTGATCCTGCCCAACGGCACCCGCAATCCCGAGGGCGCCAACTTCTGGAACGCGACCGACTACTGCTGCGATTTCTGGGGCAGCGGCGTGGACGACGTCGCCTACCTGAACAACCTGGTAATCGAGGCGGGCAAGCACATCGTCCCGGACGGAGTCTATCTTGTCGGGCTCTCGAACGGCGCCTTCATGTCCTACAGGATGGCTTGCGAGTCGATGCCGGGACTGCTGGGGCTCGTGGCGCTCGGTGGCACC
Source organism: Gemmatimonadota bacterium (assembly GCA_009844885.1). Lineage (GTDB taxonomy): Bacteria > Gemmatimonadota > Gemmatimonadetes > Longimicrobiales > Gaopeijiaceae > Bin94. Next base: position 31,392 of record VYAQ01000038.1, on the reverse strand, counting down.
ACGTTCGACGATCCGGAGCGGTGTGCGGGAGCCGCGCCCCTCTCCGTGCTTCACATTCACGGCACGGGGGACGTCGTGATCCTGTACGGCGGCGGCAGCAGCAACACGGGCACGACTCACTATCCCGGTGCCGAGGAGACCGTCCGCCGGTGGGCCGCCCGCGCGGGGTGCGATCTCGACGCCGCGGAGGAGCTGGAGCCTCTCGATCTCGATTTCACGCTGTCGGGCGCGGAAACGCAGCCACTGCGGTACCGTGCGGGATGCGCGCAAGGGGTCACCGTCGAGTTGTGGACGATCGAACAGGGCGCCCACGTGCCGGCGTTCAACCCCGACAGGATCGGAGCACGCCTCATCGCGTGGCTCTTCGCGGGGCGCTGATCGGAACGGGCCGGCAGGCCGGTCCAGCACGCCCGGCCCGCTATTTGCCCGGACACTCCGGGTAGATCACCAGCGACTCCAGGTCCTCGGTAATCGCCTGGTAGACGGTCTCGGGCTCGGCCGGATTCTCGTTCTCGATCCAGCCGCCGCACTGCGCGCCACCGGACATCTCGCCCTGGTATCGCACGCGGCCACTTTCGTGGTACACCGTCAATTCACCTTCCCAGGTCCCGTCGCGAAGACTGGCCTCCAGCTGCAAGACACTATCCTCGTCCGGAAAGTGGCGGACGACCCGGCCCGAATAGGGCAGCATCGAAACCGGGTCGAGGTAGGTGCTGTCCTGAACGATCAGTTCGTCGAGATTGCGCGTGGGGGTTGGGGCACACGCGAAGAGCGCGGGGGCGAGCACGCATGCGGACAGCGGCACGCAGCAAGTCCACCGCAACGGCTTCCACCCCCGGGACCTTGAACGAAGGTCCGAACCTCGTACAGATTGCTTCACCATGAGCATTAACCTAGCCGATGACGCCGTCCACGCGCTGAACCGCGCTTCCGCTGCCGCCGCCCGCGAAGGAGCGGACGCGATTTCGCCGGGCGACATCCTCGCGGGGGTCATCTCTCAGCGCGCGCCCGACCTGTTGGAGATTCTCGGCGGACTGGGCCTGGAGCTCGAGGCCCTGCCGGAGGAGATGCGCGACCTTCCCGAGACCTATCACGGGCACCTTCCATTCAACCCGGGCGCCCACGAGGTGCTTGCCGCCGCAGTGACCGCGGCATCCCAATCGGGTGGCGGCGCGACCACGAGCGGCCACCTTCTCCTGGGCGTGGCGCGGGCCGCCGACGCCCCGTCACGGCAGGCGCTGGAGGATTGGGGGCTGGCAGAGGACGCCCTCGCGGGCGCGTTGGCGCCGCAGCCGGATGGCGACCCCGACACGGAGACGGCCACGCCGGCGGCAGGCACTGTGCTCCTGCTCGCGCTCTCCATCGCGCTTGCGTGCACGGGGGACACGGCCCCGGATGCCGCACGGGACGCCGGCGATCCCTTCGCCTCCACGCCCGCCGACGGCGTGCTCCCACCAATCGGTCCCGCTCCGCCCGACTACACACCCACCGCAGCCGGTGCCCCGTCCACCGACATCTGGCTCGGCCGGCTCGACCGGGACGAGCAGGGCGAACTCGTGCTCAGCGACCTCTCGAACGCCACCGACCGTGACGGCTACGACAATCAGCCCGCCTTCGACCCCGCCGGCGATGCACTCTACTACACCGCGGCGATGGATACCACGCAAACGGACACCTTCCGCTACCTCGTGGAAGACGGTGCGTCGGAACGGGTCACGCACACGCCCGACGCCAGCGAGTTCTCGCCCACGCCCATTCCCGGGCAGGAGGCGTTCTCGGCTATCCACGAGAAGAACGGCTTGCAGTACCTGTGGCGATACGGCGTCGACGGGTCCGAACTGGGGCCGATCTTCGCCACGGCCGAGCCGGTCGGATACCACGCCTGGGCGGACGAGCAGACCGTGGCGATGTTCATTCTCGGCAGTCCGCCCTCGCTGCAGGTCGGCGACGCGCTCTCCGGCGAGATCCGGATCGTGGCCGAGAACCCGGGTCGCTCCATGCACCGAATCCCCGGGTCGAGCGAGATCTCATTCGTGCGCAAGGTGGACGACAACGAGTGGTGGATCGAGCGACTGGATCCCGCGTCCGGCCACAGCGAACGCATCGTGCGGACGCCGCCGGGTCGCGAGGACCATGCGTGGACGCCCGGCGGCGAGATTCTGATGGGGGACGGGACCGTGCTGTTCGCGTGGTCCGAGGACGCCGGATGGAGGGAGATCGCGGACCTGGGGGCGGGTTCGGGGGACATTTCCCGCATCGCGGTGAGCCCCGATGGCGCAAGGATCGCGCTGGTGAGAAACCGGACGGACAGCGAGGAGTGAATTCGCCCAACCCGGCGCGCGCGAAACAATGAGCGCCGCGGGGCAGTACATTTGACAGGGGGCGCCGGACATCACACGGAGGACACCATGTTGGGAGACTTCTTCAGCTTCTACGTAACCTCTCTCGTAGAGTTCTGGAGCTCCGCCATCAGGATCGGCCTTGTGCAGATCCTGCTGGTGGTCCTGCTTATCTGCTGGCTGCGCCGGAAGGGGTTCGGCAAGTGCTGCTGGAAGTCCTGTTGCGAGGACGACACCGCCGAGGCCGACGCGGATGAGGAATAGGTCCTTGCGGGACCGACCCAGCCACCTGTGGGGCGTGTGCGCGTAGTCGGTCCGGTGCTTCTGGCGGCCCTCGCCGCCGCCTTGCACCAAGGCCCCCTCCTGGGCCAAGACGCTGCAACCAGCCAGTCGGCCGGAACCCGGGCGCTCGACGAGCCGACGGTCCGCGCCGTCCGCACCGGCCAGCCTCCGACCATCGACGGGGTTCTCGACGAGCCCTTCTGGCACGAGATCGAGCCCGTCACCGATTTCCGCCAACGCGTGCCCGTCGATGGCGCCCCATCCTCCGAACTCACCGAACTGAGAGTCGCGTTCGACGACAACAACCTGTATTTCGCGGTCGTCCTTCACGACTCGGACCCGTCGGGGATCCGGCGCAGCATCCTGCACCGCGAGGGACGGATCGACCAGGACGACAACATCCGCATCGGCCTCGACACGTACCATGACCGGCGCAACGCATACATCTTCGAGATCAACCCCTTCGGCACGCAGGGCGACGCGCTGATCAGCGACGAGGACATGACGCTTTCGGACTGGTGGTGGGAGGGCGTCTACGAGAGTCAGGCGCGGGTCACCGACGAGGGCTGGGTGGTCGAGGCGGCCATCCCGTTCACGACGATCCGCTTCGACGACGCGGACGCGCTCGAAATGGGGATCCTCATGGAGCGCACCATCCGCCGCAAGAACGAGATGGTGTACTTCCCCCACATCGGGCAGGAGTTCAGCCGCGCGCTCAGCCAGGTGTCGCAGTACGCGACCCTGACCGGGCTGGAAGGGTTGCGGAGCGGCCGCTACATGGAGGTGAAGCCCTTCGCGATCACGGGCCGCTCGGCGACCGGGCGGCAGGGTGGGGCGGACGGCGGAACCGAGACGCTCAACGACCTCGGGCTGGACTTCAAGTACTCGGTCACCTCGAACCTGACGCTCGACGCGACCTTGAACCCGGACTTCGCCCAGGTGGAGGCCGACAACGTCCAGATCAACCTTACCCGCTTCGGCCTCTTCTTCCCCGAGAAGCGGGAGTTCTTCCTGGAGCGGGCCGGGCTTTTCGACTTCGGCGACCCGCGGGAGACGCAGGTCTTCTTCAGTCGCAGGATCGGGATCACCAACGACATCGCGGGAGGCACACGGTTGACGGGTCAGGCCGGCCCGATTTCCGTAGGCGCGCTCAGTCTCTTTACCGACGACGCCCGGGACGCGGAGGGCCGCGTGATTGCCGGCGGCCTCAATTCGGTGCTGCGGTTGCGCGCCGATCCGTTTCCGAGGACGACCGTGGGAGCCATTTTCACGTCGCTGGATACGGACGACGAAGCGAGCAGGGTCGTCGGAGGCGACATGCAGTTCCGGTTCGGCGGGTCCACCGTGAGGGGATGGATGGCCCGGTCGTCCGAGAGCGGCGGCGTGGCGCCCGAGAGCGGCAGCGTGGCTTCCGGGACCGGCAGCACGTCCGCTGGCGGCACCACGGCCGGGACCTTCGAAGTCGACCTGCGCAACAATCTGCTTTCGGCGGGAGGCAGCTTCGCGCAGGTGCCCGCCGGATTCAACCCGGCGCTCGGCTTCGTGCGCCGCCGCGACATCCGCACGCGTTCGGGCTCGTTTGCCGCGTTCCCCCGCTTCGAGCAGAGCGACTGGGCCCGCCAGCTGGTTACGGTCGTGAGCGGCGACTACATCGCGGGCATGGACGGCGAGAAGCAGAGCACCTTCCTGCTGTCGCACAACATGCTGACCTTCGAGAGCGGCGACCGCATGATGCTCAACATCACTCGCCGGGGAGAGGTTCTTCATCAGCCGGTGCGGATTCAGGGACGCGAGCTGGCTTCCAGCGACTACGTGTTCAGCGGCGCCCAGGTCCGGTTCAACACCAACGACAGCCGCGAGTTTTCGGCCAGCGGCGGGTTCTCGAGGGGTGGCTTCTGGGGCGGCACCGGCACCGAGGTGGCAGTCGGCGGGATGTGGAAGACGGGGCCCTACCTTACCCTCAGCGGTAACTATACGCGCAACGACATCAGCCTGCCCGTCGAGGACGGCGACTTCACCACCAGCGTCTTTACCCTGACCGTCCTGGCAGCGGTCAGCCGGTCGCTCTTCGCCAACGCCCTGGTCCAGTACGACGACGTCTCGAATCAGATCCAGGCCAACATCCGAGTCAACTGGATCCATACGCCCGGCAGCGACCTCTTCGTGGTCTTCGACACGGGTTACCTGACCGGCGACCTCCTGGATCCCAGGACGGAGCGCTGGCAGCGGCGGACCGGAGTGGTGAAGCTGACCTACATGAAGGCGTTCTGAGGACAGGCGGTCGGTCAGGCGTGCAGCCGTACCACTCGGCTTGACACGCGCGCCTGCGGGTGCGCACTTTGTTCGGCAACCGAACAAAGTAGCCGGGCCCCGCCGGGAGGAGTGCAGCCATGAGTTCGATCCGCAATCAGATCATCCGAGCCGCAAAGAGGCCCGCTGCGGTGCCGGAGCGATTGACCGCGCTCTTGTCCGCCACGTCCGCCCTGGCGCTCCTTCTCGCGCTCACACCCGCCACGCCCGCCGCCGCCCAGGACGCCGAACCCGACCTACCGGTCATCGAACTCGTCAAGGACGACTCGGGCACCCGTCTCCGGGTGGACGGCGAGGACATCATGGTGCTCGGAGTCAACTGGGACTACTTTCCGCGCGGAACCACCTACAATTACAACTTCTGGACCGAGCCCGACCACATCATCGAGGCGGCGCTCGAACGCGAGATGTCGCTGCTGAAGGCGATGGGCGGGAATGCGATCCGCGCCTATGTGGGGATCACGCCGAGATGGGTGCGGCACATCTACGAGGAGTACGGCATCTACACGGTCCTCAATCACGCGGTCGCACGCTACGGCGTGACCGTGGGCGGCGTCTTCAACCCCAACACGGACTACTCGGATCCCAGGGCCCGCGCGGTGGTGATGGGCGAGATCGTGGAGATGGTCAATGCCTTCAGGGACACGCCCGGCGTCCTGATGTGGCTGCTCGGCAACGAGAACAACTACGGACTGGTGTGGAGTTCGGCCGAGACCGAGGACTTGCCCGCAGGCGAGGCGGACGCCGTGCGCGCGCGCTACATGTACTCGCTCTTCGGCGACGTGGCCGCCCGCATCAGGGAGATGGACGACACGCGCCCGATCGCAATGGCCAACGGCGACCTCCAGTACATCGACATCATCGCCGAGGAGATCCCCGACCTGGACGTCTTCGGCACCAACGTCTATCGCGGTATCTCCTTCAGGGACCTCTTCCAGGAGGTGCACGACAAGCTCGACCGCCCCGTCATGTTCACCGAGTTCGGCGCGGATGTCTGGGACGCGAAGAACATGCGCGAGGACCAGGTCACGCAGGCGAAGTATCTGATCGAGCAGTGGCGCGAGATCTACGAGGAGTCCGCCGGCAAGGGGGGCGTGGGCAACTCGATCGGGGGCCTCACCTTCCAGTGGACCGACGGGTGGTGGAAGTTCGGCCAGGAGGACCGGCTGGACATCCAGGACACCAACGCCTCGTGGGCGAACGATGCCTATCCGGAGGACTTCGTCGAGGGCGACAACAACATGAACGAGGAGTGGTGGGGGATCGTCGCCAAGGGCCCCACCGACCACAACAACCTCTACGAACTCTACCCGCGTGCCGCCTACTACGCGTTGCAGGAAGCGTACAGGCTCGATCCGTACGGGCCGGGGACGGACATTGCGGCCATCCGGGAGCACTTCGCCTCGATCCATCCCGCCAACGTCGGCTTGCAGGCCCTGGGGGACCGCGCCGCACTGCTGGCCACCGCGCGCGACCGCGTGCACCTGAGCGGGATCCGGGCGGAACTCGAGACTTTCAACACCGGCGGCCACCTGGTGAGCACGCCCGAGGAGGCTCCGGAACGGAACCGCTCCTTCCCCAGCCACCGGGGCTTCGACAAGATGCAGTCGTTCTACGCGGATCTGGCGGCCAGGCCCGTCCAGAGCATGGTCGCGAACGTCTCTCTGAACATCCTCGGCGACATTCCCCGGAATCCGATCGACGAACTCTTCTACGAGAACCGCGGCCGCTCGCGCGTTATCGAGGCCGACAACGGCGAGACCTTCCAGCTCCAGGACATCGAGCGGCTCAAGGTCTACAACGCCAGCTTCTCGTGGGACGACCGCTGGTTCAACCTCGAGGGCTTCTACCGCACCGGCCACTACCACTGGGGCTACGAAGGCGACTTCTTCGGGCTGTACCCGGAGGCCAACTACGGGCCCAACATGGACATCTACAACGGAGTCGCGCCGGTCGGGATGGAGATCACCGGGAAGCGTTCGCTGAGCGGCTGGAAGATCGCGATCGGGCCCGAACTGTGGTGGGGAGCCAACCCGGCGGTGCTGGCCAGATACCGGACCAACATCGGGCCCTTGGAGACCACAGCCATCTACCAGGAAGACCTGGCAGAGGCGGGGAAGGCCGCCAGTTCCTTCGCCGTACCGCTCCCGCCGACCCGCAAGGCGACGCTGCACATGACCGCAACGCGCGGCAACATGATCGTCGACGTCGGAGGCATCTGGTCGGGGAGCACGAAGGAGGGGCAGCCCTTCCAGGTCGTTGACGGTTCGCCCGGCACCTACAGGGTGCTCCACGACGAGATCAGGCCGTCGGACGCTCTGGGGGCGAAGGCCAAGATCACCCTGACGAGGGGTCGCCTCAGCTGGTATCTGCAGGGTGCCGCGATGGGCCTCGTGGCCGACGGCGGCTTCACCCAGACCCAGACCTTCACCGGCTGGACGCTGAAGGACACGGGCCACGGCAACCAGCGCAACGTGATCACCGGGTTCGCGATCACCTCGGGCAACTGGCAGGTCGCGCCCAACTTCCTGTGGCGGAAACCCCTGGTGGGTCCGGTGCCGGCCGATGTCCCGGCCCCGGGACGTCCCCGCAACATCCTGGACGACCCCTTTGCCGTCCGGGGCAACCGCGAGACCCGCGCGGCCGAAGTCCTCTTCACCTACGACCCGACCCCCGCTACCTGGATGTACACCTGGGACAGCGACATTCGCGAGGACGCGCGCTTCGCGACCTCGTTCGGCTTCGTGTACTACAGCTTCCCGACCACCCAGGACGCCGGAATCGGAATCCTGGCCGACGGCCGCTCCACCTTTGCGTTCCCGGGTGCGCCCCCGGCTCGCGACCTGTGGGAGGTCAAGGCGCGGATCGTCTCGAAGCGCTCGGCCGCGGCAGGGGTTGTCGCCAACGTGTACGCGGGCAAGGGAGAACCCAACGGCAGCGATGAACGGGTGATCAGCCGGGCGGGCGCCGACCTGCGGCTAATCGGCGGCGCCGTCAAGTTCCAGGCGATGGCGCGGGTCAACGACTGGGGTCCCTACGACTACCACCGCGACTTCAACCACACCTTCCCGTTGCAGCTCATGGGCGACATCTCCTACACGCTCGGGCCGCCGGAGTGGTTCGACATGCCGCAGACCCGCTTCGGCGTGCGTGCGGCGATGCGCACGCTGAACGAGTACTCGCCCCGCTACTGCCCGGGCCTCTCGCCGGACGAATTCGGCAGGATGGAGTGCAATCCGAAGCTCGGCGGCGGCAACGGGCGCGAATGGGAGGTCCGCACCTACCTCCACATCGGGATGTGAGGGCACCCGGGCGCGTTTGAATGAATCCGCGACCGATGTTCGCTGATCGATGACTGCAACCGTGCGCCCGAAAGCGGGCGCGGCGGGTGTGTCCCAGACCAACGTGCGCGTCGACGCGCTGGTCGCGCGCATGACCCTCGATCAGAAGATCGGGCAGATGACGCAGCCCGAGCGGATTCACGTGAGTCCGGCCGAGGTAAAGGCGTTTCATATCGGCTCGGTGCTGAGCGGCGGCGGCTCGTGTCCAGGCCGCAGCCGCCCGGCGGACTGGGTGGCGATGAACGACGCCTATTGGGCGGCCTCGATGGAGGAGGACGAGGATCACCTGGCGATCCCGCTCCTGTACGGCGTGGATGCGATCCACGGAAACGGCAACGTGCGGGGGGCGACGATCTTCCCGCACAACATCGGACTGGGCGCAATGCGCGACCCCGATCTGATCGAACGGATCGGGCGCGTAACGTCCCGGGAGGTGCTGGCCGCGGGTGTGGAGTGGACTTTCGCGCCGACCCTGGCGGTCTCGCGGGACGCGCGCTGGGGCCGCACCTACGAGAGCTACTCGGAGGATCCCCGGATCGTGGCCGGATACGCGTCGAGGATCGTAAGGGGGCTGCAGGACGGGCGCATGGGCGTCGGCCCGAACGGTGTCGTGGCCTGTGCCAAGCACTGGGTCGGCGACGGCGGAACGGAGGCGGGAGTGGACCAGGGCGACACGGTGGTTGGCGAGGAGGACTTGCGGCGTCTCCACATCGCGCCGTACAGGCCTGCCCTGGAGGCCGGGGTGCTGACCGTGATGGTGTCGCTGAGCAGTTGGAAGGGCGCGAAATGCCATGCGCATCGCTACCTGATCCAGGACGTGCTCAAGGGAGAGATGGGGTTCGGCGGGTTCGTCGTCTCCGACTGGAACGGGATCGATCCGCTGGCCGACGACTATTCCAAGGCCGCCGCGATGGCGGCAAACGCCGGCATCGACATGTTCATGGTTCCCGAGACCTGGAAATCCTTCATCTCCGGACTGAGGACGCAGGTGGAGCGCGGCGCGGTTCCGATCGAGCGAATCGACGACGCGGTCGGACGGATCCTGCGCGTCAAATCGGCGATTGGACTCTTCGATCGGCCCCGCCCCTGGGCTCGGCGGGCTTCCAACGATGTGGAGTTTGGATCGGCGGAGCACCGGGAAGTTGCCCGCGAGGCGGTGCGGAAGTCGCTGGTGCTGCTCAAGAACAGGCGCGGGATCCTCCCTTTGCAGAGGGACGCCCGCATCCTGGTGACCGGCAGAAACGCGCACGACCGCGGGAGGCAGTGCGGAGGCTTCACTGTCGAGTGGCAGGGCGTGTCGGGCAACGACGCGATCGAGGGCGGGACATCGATCTGGGAGGGGATCCGGGAGGTCGCGCCGCGGGCGGTGCTCTGCGAAAAAGGCGGGGCGGATGCGACCCGTGAGCACTTCGACGCGGCGATCGTGGTCATCGGGGAGAAACCCTACGCCGAGGGACTTGGAGACATCCGCGAGCCCGCTCCCGTGCGTGCCGGAGCCATCCAACCTGCGGCCGGCCCCGGTGTATTGGAGCCGTACGGCGATACGCTGGAACTCGCGACCCTGCATCCCGAGGACCTGGGCACCATACGGGCGCTTGCCGCGCGGGACATTCCGGTGGTGACGGTCCTCATTTCCGGCCGGCCTCTGGTCGTCAACGCCGAACTGTCCGAGTCGTCGGCATTCGTGGCGGCGTGGCTGCCCGGCTCGGAGGGCGCCGGCGTGGCCGATGTGCTCTTCGGGGACTGCGAGTTCCACGGGCGTCTGCCGGTGTCCTGGCCGGCGGACATGCCGGGCGACGGGGACTCGCGGAGCAATGGAACGCGCGGCACGCGCGCGAGGGCGCTGTTTCCCCTCGGGTACGGATTGCGTATGGGCAGCCTGCGTCGCTGCTAGCCTGGCTGCCTGCCTACGCCGCCACGCTCCCGGTCCCCCGCCTCTTCTCCAGCTCCGCCCGCACGTCGAGCGCGCTCTTTTCCGTGATCGGGTACTTGTATATCGCCACGATCGCGATCGCGGAAGCGACGAGCGGCACGACGGCGTCGTAGAAGCGCAGCCAGAAGAGGGTGCCTTCGGGCTGGTTCGCCCCGAGCGCGGGGTCGAGCCCGGTGGAGTAGAGCAGGAAGCCTCCGGCCAGGATCGCTACGCTCTGGCCGACCTTCACGACCCACCAGAACACCGATCCGAACATGCCCTCGCGCCGCTCCCCGGTGGTGATCTCGTCAAGGTCCACGACGTCGGCGATCATGGATCCCATGAGCGTGAACAGGCCCCCCAGGCCGAAGGCGAGGAACGGGGCCGGAAGCAGGGCCAGCATGGGGTAGTCCGGTGTGTAGCAGAACCATTTCAGCGCATACCCGAACATCGAGATGCCGGTCGACACGAAGAACGCGTTCTTCTTCCCGATCTTCGTCCCCAGCCAGGTGACGATCATGATCACCAGGAAGCCGGCCACGATGCCGAGTGTGCCGACCAGTCCCGCGAGCCCCGCCCCTTCTCCGATGTTGCCGCCGGAGACGTAGTAGGCGAACACCCAGAACTGGAACTGCGAGATCATGATGAAGCTGTTGAAGATCAGGAAGGTCGCGACGCAGAGCATCAGGAAGGGACCGGTCTTCACCGTTTGCCACAGGCCCCGCAGGAACTCCATGACGTTCTCGGCGAGGCTCGCGCTGTCCTCGTTGGCGTCCCCGCCGCCCGTAGGCACCCGCTCGCGGAGGAAGATCGCGGGGATCACACCCAGCGCGATGGTCGTTACGCAGATCGCGATCGCCAGGAAGCGTGCGCCGGCCATCTGGTTCCGGAACCACGCGGCGTTGGTCATGATCACGAGGAACCAGGGCCCGATCACGAACGCGATGTTCGAAACGAAGTTCTGCACGCCCATCAGGCGGGTGCGCTCGTTGTAGTCGGGAGTGAGTTCGTACCCGAGTGCCACCCAGGGCGTGGCGAAGACGGTGTAGGCGAGGAAGAAGATCAGCGAGCCGATCAGGAAGTAGTAGAAGTAGTAGGTTTGGCTCCGGCCCGCGCCCGTGGTTTCCGGAGTCCAGATATCCATGTGGACGTGCGTCATCTCGCGCGCGTCGACCGGGGTTTCCCCGAAGTCGATCCCGGCGAAGCGCAGGTTGGTGTAGTGCTTGACCGGGTCCCCGGCGACCTGTGTGTCCGCAACATCGGACTCGTCCCAGTCGGTGGACCAGAACTGGACCGGTACGTCGTCGTACGCGTCGCTGAATAACGAGATCACGTCCTGGGCCGGCACCGTCGGGGTGGGCGCACGCGCCTCGGGCGCAGCCGGTCCGTCCACGTCCTGCCCGGAAGGTTCCGCGCGCGCGGCGCCGTCGCTTCGGTACAGGTACACGTTGTCGACGTAGACCTCGGTCAGGTCCCCCGAGATGAGGATCTGCGAAAGGTGTTCCCGGGTGGCGAGTTCATCGAAGGCAGCGAGGGGCACGTCCACGCTCACCCACTGCCCCGTCACCAGCGTCGGCGGGAGGATCGTGACTTCGTCCTCGACGTCGTCCATCATCTCCACCGTGACAATGCCCCTCAGCGAGTTGACTACCGACTCCAGCATTCCGACCGGCTCGCCGGTCACCTCGCCGCTGTAGACGCCGTCGGCGCCGTAGTCCACCAGCTTGAGCCGGAACTGGGTCGGCGCCGGCATCTGCCAGAGCAGGGCGAAGACCACGCCCGAGGCGATCGCCCCGATGAACAGGAAGGGCCGCCGCCGCCCCCAGCGGGACTTCGTCTTGTCAGATATGAAGCCCACCAGAGGATCGGTGATCGCGTCGAAGGCCCGCGGAAGACTTCCCAGCAGGCCGACCGCACGGAAGTCCATGCCCAGCGCGAGGGTCAACACGATCATCATGTTGCCGATGCCCTGCGCCAGCAGGTTGTTTACGAACCCGCCGACCCCGTAGGCGATCTTGTGCGGAAACGATATGCGATCTTCAGGGGCCGTTCGGTGGCTCATTCTCAGTCGCTCCGGTAGACGCGCACCCAGTCGACGAGCATGGTCTGCGGAAAGTTCGTGGATTCGTTGGGCGGGCCGACGAATCCGCCGCCTACGGCGACGTTGAGAAGGATGAAGAAGGGGTGATCGAAGACCCAACGGCCGCCGGGGTCGTTACGGTCGACGGAGTGATAGCGATAGTCGTCGACGAACCATGCGATGCCGCCTTCGGTCCACTCGATGGCGAAGACGTGGAAGTCCGTGTCGAAACGGGCGCCCTGAAGGGCGTAGCGACCGCTCACACCGGCGCTCGCCGAGTATCCCGGTCCGTGGATGGTGCCGAGTACGATGCTCGGCTCCTGGCCGCGGTATTCCATGATGTCGATCTCTCCGCACTCTGGCCAGCCCACCGCGTCGATGTCGTTGCCGAGCATCCAGAAGGCGGGCCAGATGCCCTGGCCGGTGGGGAGCTGGATGCGGGCCTCGAAACGGCCGTACGTCTGCTCGAAAAGCCCCTGCGTCTTGATGCGTCCGGATGTGTAGGCGCTTGCCTGGTAGGGCTCCTGCCGGGCGGTGATCGCCAGGTTGCCGTTGCCGTCGAGAGAGACGTTCTCGGGGCGGTCGGTGTCATACTCCAGCTGGGCGTTGCCCCAGTCGGTACCGATGTCGAAGGCCCAGTTGGCCGGATTGGGGACCTCGCCAGCGGGGCCGTCGAACTCGTCGTTCCAGACCAGGGTCCACGAGGCCTCGCCGGGGTCGGTGCCATCGTCGCACGAAAGCGTGGCGACACAGAGAAGGGCACTGGCGGCGAACCGGTACCACGCGGGACGGTCGCCGCCGGCCGCGAAACGGTTGGAAGTCCCCGAGGTCATGCCGTGTTCACTCCTCGAAAGAGGTTGGGGTTCGCCAGGGAGGCGGCCAGCACATGGGTTGCCGCACCCAGGGCCGTGGCCCGAGGTCCCAGCTCGCTGATCCGTATCTCCGACGCCGCCGCCGAAGCCACCAGGGTTCGGCGCAGGACGGCCTCTCGAAGGGGGACGAGCAGTCGGTCGCCCGCCCGCGCCAGGCTGCCGCCGACGATTACCGAGCCCGGGTTCAACAGGTTGACGACACCCGCGACGGCGATGCCCAGGTAGCGGGCCGCCTCGTCGACGACGCGCAGGGCCACCGGGTCGTCGGCGAGCGCCGCATCCTCGATGGTCTTGATATCGAGATCCGCCCCCGCGAGCGTGCTCGGTACCGGACCCTTCAGCAATTCGCGCGTCCTCCGTACCAGAGCCTGTGTTCCGACAAAGGTCGCCAGGCAGCCGTGACCGCCACATACGCATTCGGGGCCGGCGGGATCGACCACGATGTGTCCGATCTCTCCGGCCACACCCGTCGAGCCCCGGTAGATCTCTCCGCCGATCATCAGGCCGGCTCCGACGCCGGTCGCCACCTTCAGGTACAGGAAGTCGTCGACTCCGACCGCCTTGCCCAGCGAGTGCTCTGCCACCGCCCCGAGGTTGGCGTCGTTTTCGATGAAGACGGGCACCCCGAATGCGCCGTCGAGCCTGTCCAGGATCGCGCGTCCGCGCCAGGCCGGGTGGATTCGCTCAAGAACGCGGTCGGGAGCCTCGGGGTCGACGGGACTGGGAACCGCCACGCCGATCCCGATCAGACAGTTCGTGTCTCCACCCCATTCGGCCAGGCAGTCGTGGCACAGTTCCAGCGCAAGATCGCCTGCGCCGCCGGGGTTGCTTCGTACCGGGTAGGATCGATCGCGCCATGCCAGGACCGAACCGCGAAGATCGGTCAAGATGACGGAAATATGGGTCGCGCCCAGGTCGACACCCAGAATCACTCCCGCATCATCCCGAAATCCGATCAGGATTGGGCGCCGTCCGCCCCGGCTTTCGCCGCTTCCCACCTCCTTGACGAGACCGGCGGCGATGAGCCGCGCGACCAGATCCGAAATCGTGGAGCGCGAGCGTCCCGTGTGCCGGGCGATCTCCGCCCGGGATACCTCGCGCCGGCGCCACAGAAGGTTCAAGACCTCCGTCATCAGACCCTGCTCGCGAACGACGGCCGAACGGGAGGGATTCTTGTATGCCATGAGCCCTGGGCTTCCCGCCGGTCCCCTGTTGCCGCGGCAAGACGGGCCGGCCTTGCGGACTACCTGTGCAGGTACACGTTGTCGATGAACACTGTATTCGGATCTCCCGAGATGATCATCTGGGCGAGGTGACCTCGCGTGGTCAGCCCGGTGAACTCCGTGAATGGGATGTCGTACGAGACCCACCTTCCGGTTGCCAGCGGCGGTTCAAACATGGCGTTGAGGGTCAGTTCGTGCTCGGTGTCGTCCCCTCCACCGAACCCGCCGTCGGCCCCGAAGTCCACCAGCTTGACCCTGAACGCCGCCGGATCCGCGGTGGGATCCGGGGTCCACAGGTCCATGTGGAAGTGGGTCATCTCGCCGGCATCGATCGTGGCCGAGGTGAACTCGATGCCGGCGAAGACCAGGTTGGTGTACCTCTTTACCGCGTCCCCCGCGATCAGGACATCCTCTACGTCGGCCTGATCCCAGGAAGCCGACCAGGTGTCGACGGCCGCGTCCGTGTAGGCGTCGCTGAAGAGGGACACCACGTTGGCCTCCGCGTGCGTCGGCGTCGGTGCGGCCTCTGTGGGCGCGCTCGGCGGCGGAGGCGTGGTCGAGAAGAAGTAGATGTTGTCGAGATAGACGGTCGGGCTGGCTCCCGAGATGATCATCTGCGCCAGGCTCCCGCGGCTCACGAGACCCGTGAAGGCCGAGAGCGGGATGTCCAGCGTGTTCCAGGCTCCCGCGGCGATGGGTGGCATCGAGCCCTGATCGAGGGTGATCTCATGCTCGGTGTCGTCGCCGCCCCCGAAGACCCCGTTGCCTCCGAAGTCGACCAGCTTGATGCGGAAGGCGGAAGGATCGTTGGTCCAGAGATCGACGTGCAGGTCGGTCATCGACGACGCGTCGATTGGTTGCGAGGTGAACTCGATGCCGGCGTAGGCCAGGTTGGTGTACTTCTTGACCGGGTTGCCGGCGACCTGGATGTCCTCGACATCGGCCTGATCCCACGAAGCCGACCAGGTGTCGACCACGACATCGTCGTAGGCGTCACTGAAGAGCGAAATCACGTCTCCGGCCGAGTGCCGGGGAGTGGGAGGTGCGCCTGTTGGGGGCGCCGTGACGGTGACCGTCACCGCACCCTCGGCGGCGGTGGAGCCGAGCGTGGCGGTGATCGTGGCGGTGCCCGCCGAAAGAAGCGAGATCAAGCCGTCCGGGGTTACGGAGGCCACTCCCGAATCGGAAGAGGTGAAGGTGAAATAGGCGGGAGCCGCAAGAACCGTCTGGTCCCTGCCGCCGACGTCGAAGGTCACCTGTGTTCCGCCGACCCGGAGCATGCCTCCGACTTCACCGTTTACCGTCTGCGTGGCGATGGCGGGCCTCGGGTTGATGATCGTCCCAAGCCGCTCGAACTGAACGTCGTCGAAGAAGATGTCGTAGCCGACCGGGTACTCGGAGCCCTCCGCGATCAGGAAGAGGCCGGTTTCCTCGCCCAGCCTGGACGGCAGCGGAAAGGGGACGGCGTACTTGGTCCAGCGGGTGGAGAGGGGAAGCCCCTCGACCGTGGCGGGATAGCGTGAATTGCCGCTGTTGTCGTTGCCGATCCCGATGGTGTTCACCGTAGCCGCGGTGCTCGCCTTGGCCCAGAAGGTGAGCGCGTCGAAGCCGGTCAGGTCGCGGGGTACCACGGAATAGAACACGCCCCCGGCGTAGCCGCCGGAGGGATCGGTGGGCGCGGGAACGGTGAACTTGAGGGCGGCGGTCCCGCGGTAGACCTCGTCATGCTCGATGTCCAGCGCGTCCACCTTCGATCCCCCGAAGGCCGAGAACTGGACTCCGGGACCGAACCCGTCTTCGAACACCACCGCCTCGGGCGGAAAGGGAGCAGGGTCGAGGACGGCGAGGTCCCTCTCGCACCCCGCGGCACCCAGGAGGATCGTGAGCAGCGCCAGACTGGAACCCGGAACGGCGCACCGCAAGGTGAGACGTCCGCCGCGCCTGCCGCCGTGGGTTGCCGGGGCTGCGGTCAGCCGATGTGAGGTGCTCGCTGTCATCTTTCCATCCCGGGTTGATCGGATACTCCGGGGTCCGGCGACGCGCGGAGCACCGGAACGCCCACGTCTGACTTTGTTCGGTTACCGAACAAAGTGCGGGGGCGTAGCGCGCGCTGTCAAGTTGAGTCGCCACAGTGCCGTGTCGTGCCGTGTTCCTGTCGGTGCCGTGCCCAACTCGATGGCCGCGCAGGCGTGTCAGGGGGCCCCTACTCGTGCGCCCCTTCCGCCATTGACCTTGCCCACTCGGGCACCATCGCAGGGTCGATGTCGAAGACGTGCAATCCCACCGTAAAGACGACGGTCGCGATGACGACCACCCCGATCAGGTTGAGGAAGATGCCCGCGCGTGCCATCTCGCCCACGGTGATCCGGTCGCTGCCGAAGACGATCGCGTTGGGCGGGGTGGCCACCGGCATCATGAAGGCGCAGGACGCGGACAGGGTGGCGGGGATCATCAGCACGAGGGGATGGGTGCCGGTCACGACCGCCACGGATGCGAGGATCGGCAGAACCATCTCGGTCGTGGCCGTGTTGCTGGTGAATTCCGTGAGGAAGGTCAGCGCCGCGCACACCAGCAGGATCATCACGAATACGGGCAGGCTGCCCAGCACCTCGAACTGGCTGCCGATGAGCTGCGCGAGCCCCGTCTCCTGAAAGCCCGCAGCCAGCGCAAAGCCGCCGCCGAAGAGCAGCACGATGTTCCAGGGCAAACGCGGGATCACGTCGGGTCCCATGACGCGGGTTGCGCCCTTCCTCCGGTTCTTCGCGGGTATGAAGAAGAGCAGCGAGGCGAGCGTGATAGCAACGGTTCCGTCGTCGATCATGCCCGGGTCCGGGAGGAGCCGCGACCAGCCGGGCACCGTCAGAAAGCCCAGCTGCAGGTCGACGCGGAAGACCCACAGCAGCGCAGTGGCCGCGAAGACCCCCAGCACCGCGCGCTCCTCGAACGAGATGGTGCCGAGGCCCTGGCGCTCCCTCTCCACCACGCCGTGATCAATGGTCACGCCCTCCGGGACGCGGTGCAGCACGTGCGTGATGAGAAACCATGACACGAACAACATGATCAGGCCCACCGGGAACGCCATGATCAGCCACTGGCCGAAGGCGATCGCCGGGGCGTCGGGGAAGAGGATCTCGAAGATGCGCACGAAGGAGAGGTTGGGCGGTGTACCCACCAGCGTCGTGAGCCCGCCCACCGTGCAGCCGTACGCAATCCCCAACATCAGCCCAACCGAGAGGTGGCGCGCACCCTCTCGTCCCGCCTCGCTTTCGATCTGCAGGCAGATGGCGAGCCCGATCGGCACCATCATGACCGCGGTGGCGGTGTTCGAAATCCACATCGACAGGAACGCGGCCGCGACCATGAACCCGAGAACGATGCGCGCCGGCCCGCCCCCGACCGCGTGGATGATGTTGAGCGCGATACGCCGGTGCAGGTTCCACTTCTCCATCGTCAGGGCGATCATGAAGCCGCCCAGGAAGAGCACGATCGTGCTGTTGAAGTAGATCGGGGCGGTGTCGCCCCCCGACATGATTCCCAGCAGGGGATAGAGGACGAGGGGCAGGAGCGCGGTGGCGAAGAGCGGAATGGCGTCGGTTACCCACCAGATCGCCATGAGAAGGGCCACCGCGGCCAAACGGCTGGCAGGCTCGTTCGTGGCATCCACGGGGAGCACGAGGAGAAGGACGAAGGCGCCCAGGCCAAGCCAGAGGCCCAGGGCACGCCCCCTCGAGGTTGATTGTCGTTCGACGGCCATGAAGGGTTTGTGCGCGGAGGGAAGACCCTACCGGTTCGTCCCCTCCCTGGTCTCGCTGTCCGTGGCCATGGCCTCGCGTTTTGCCACTTCCGCCTCGTACTGCTCTTCCGTGAGGTAGGTCACGTCCACCCACGCGTGGGCCATCTCGTCGACGGTGCGGTCACCCCAGCCGACCCACTGGGTGTGGTCCGGGTTGTTGGGGTTCTCAAGCGTGTTGTCGTGCCAGGCCGTGAAGACGAGGGTGGTGCCCGCGGGCAGCAGCGGTGCCGCGTGATCGGCGTAGATGTAGTTGATGTGCCACTGCCACTGGAAGTTGTTGACCTGGCTCAGGATCTCCCTGCGGCCGTCCGGGTAGATGGCCTCCATGGCCATGGCCTTGCCCCGCATGTGCATGTGGGGCTGGTAGTTCTCCAGCCGTGCGGGCCACCTGACCACGTGGAAGTCCTGGGTGACCGCAATCTCGCCCGGCGGGATGTCTAGATCGTCGCCGGTCGCGTTGTAGAACGCCAGGCGGGTCCTGTTCTGGGGGATCCGGTCCCTGGGGTAGAACCAGATACCGAGTTCCACGTAGCTGTCCTTCACCTCCTGGCCGATCGCGTGCATGTGGACTTCCCACCGAATCTTCGAGCCCGGCAGCATGAGCTTTCCGGCTCCGTCGGGGAAGATCTCGCCGACCTTGCCGACGGCCCACTCCATGAAGAGCCCGGGCCCGCCCATCGCGCGGCTGCTGGAGCTGAGCGCCGCAGTCTCCGGCGTCATCTCGTCGGGGTCCTCGTCCTGGATCAGGTACGCCAGCGTGTGGTGGACGATCCGGCGCCCGTCGGGCCAGGAAGGCCGGATCTCGATCGCCTTGACCCAGCGCTCCTCGGTCAGGCCGGTCGGGGTCTCGGGCCGGAACCACTTGTCCTGTGTCTGCGCGGCCAGGGTGTACGGCTCGGACCGGACGACGAGGTCCGGCGGCCCGAACTGCGCCTCGTACTGCCACTCGCTCCCGTCCGGGAACACGGGTGCGGGAGGCATGTCGGCCTCGTCGCCGAAGGGCATGTCGCCGTCCAGCCACGTGACCAGCGTCTCCAGCTCCTCGTCGGCGAGGCCCCGGTCGTTCTTGAACTCCTGGATCCCCACCGAGCGGTCGATGTGCCACGGCGGCATGATGCGGGCCGCCACCTTCTCGCGGATCCGGGGTGCGTACCGCTTGACCGCCTCGTAGCTGGTGAGCGACATGGGTGCGATCGAGCCGGGCTGGTGACAGATCTGGCAGTTCTGCTGGATGATCGGGGCCACGTCGCGGGCGAAGGTCGGATGATCCTGGGCCGTGGTGTGCGTGGGTGCGGTCACCAGGGCAGTGGTCACCAGCATTCCGCTCGCAGCGGCGTTCCGGAACAGGCGGCGTTGTCGGTGCATCGTCTCTCTTTCGTTCAGCGGGTCACTCTCACCCGTACGAATCCGTTGGTCCAGCAGCACTGGGAGTGGCCTGCGGTGGCCACCCCGGATCCGTCGTTTGCTCTCACGCGAATCACATAGTCGCCGGGCTGCGTGAAGGTGGCCGTGGTCGTCGCCTTGCCTCCCTCGATCGGCACCCTCGCCGTGTTCTCATCGAACGTCACGTCACCCGGGCCCAGGTGCTTGAACCAGGTCAGCGTGACCGGAACCCCGGTTCGTCCCGCCCTGACCACACTGCCGCGGGAACGGCCGTCGTCCCAGGCCCAGACCGTCAGCGGCACCGGAGTGCCCACCGCGCCCTCGACCGGGCTAGCCCACGGGCCTCCGGGTCCGGCGCCTCTCGGACCGTCCTCTGCGAAGGCCAGCATCGGCGGCGTATTCCCGGTCTCGGCCTCGCCGTCCAGCGCATCGATCCGCCAGTCGAGGTGGAGCCGGCCCGGTATCGAGTTGCGCTCGCCGCGGAAGTCGATGGTCCACACGACCGCCTGGTCGCCGAAGTCTGCCGGCACCGTCACCGTGAAGACCCCCCAATGCCTGCGCGGGTGGAAGCGCGTGGGCTGCGCGCCGTCGAAAACCGCGGGCTCCAGCCGATTGGCCGCACCGTGCGGCAGTTCGACGATCTCTTCGAAGTTGCGGTTGTAGTAGCCGAACGAGAGGCTGAACGTCCCGTCGGGGTTCTCGTACCAGCCTTCGTAGACGGGTGAGATGGTAAGGCCCGAGGCGGTCCGGATCCCAAGGGGGACCTGCGACGTGCCGGACCCTGGAGTGGCAAGGACCGCGCATGCTGCGGCGATTGCGGTGAGTGGAGTCGGGCGGAGTCGTTTCATCAAGTTCCGGGCCAGGGGATTTGCAATACTGACATTAGGATGCGAGGTGACTCGACGCAAAAGCGGTGCGTAGGGCCGGCAGGTCGACGGATCACTCACAGCGTGCGGATGGTCAGGGGCCCGACCGAGTGTTCGCGGCGGTCGAGCGGATCAGGTCCAGCACTTCCTTGAGAATCGTCGTTCCCTTGTCACGCGCGTAGAAGCGGCGGACCTGGGCATAGCGCGGTCCGGGTTCCATCTTCATCCCCTCTTCCATCACCCATTTCTGGAGATCCCTGGGCCGCGGACCCCAC
Organism: Gemmatimonadota bacterium; assembly: GCA_009844885.1. GTDB lineage: Bacteria > Gemmatimonadota > Gemmatimonadetes > Longimicrobiales > Gaopeijiaceae > Bin94. The sequence continues at coordinate 10,716 of VYAQ01000038.1, read as the reverse complement.
CACCCGCGCTCCCTGTACTCCTCGTCCAGCAGGATCACCACCGGGATGGACCGGCTCGTGCCGTTGGTCAGGTGCGCGTCCATGATGTCGAGGTTGTCGTCGCGGGTGAGCACGCGCAGGTCCATGCGGTCGAGGGCTTCGGTGAGGCGGGCCAGCACCGGCAGAATGTTGATCGCGTCCCCGCACCAGTCCTCGCTGAGCGCCAGCAGGTGCCAGGTACCGGGGATCGAGCGGGCGTCGTCGACAGCGCCCGCGGGGAGCCGGACCCGGTCGTACAGTCCATGCCACAGTTCCTCGTGTTGGCGGACGGTCTCGAGGTAGACGGGGTAGGGGAGGGCGGATTCGAATCTGTTGCGCATGAGGGCTTTAGGGGCTGGAGTCCTGAGGTGCGGTTCCGGCTGGCCGACCTTCCGGGGTTCGCGGTGTGATGATGCGGAGCAGGCCCTCCTGGGCCGCCGAAGCGACCAGCTGGCCGTCTCGGGTGAAGAAGCTGCCCGTCGCGAATCCCCTGGCTCCGTGGGCGACGGGACTCTCTACGACGTAGAGAAGCCATTCGTCGGCCCGGAAGGGGCGGTGGAACCACAACGAGTGGTCCAGCGAGGCAGCCATGAGATCCCTGTCCCGGACGTTCCTCCCGTGAGGCTGGAGGGCGGTCGACAGAATGCCATAGTCGGAAGCGTAGGCAAGCGCCGCCTGGTGGTGGGCGGGGTCGTCGCCCAGGGAGCCGGAGGACCTGACCCATGTGCGGCGGACCGGTGCCCGGGCTTCCCGGTCGAAGGGGTGGTACGGCTCGACCGGCCTGAAATCCAGCGGCCGATCCTGGATGAGCATGTCCCGCAGCCGTGCCGGGATCTTCTCGGGCGCCTCCCGCACGATCTCCAGCTCCGAGCGCAGCTTCTCCGGTGGCGGGACGTCGGGCATCGTGGCCTGGTGGGACAGGCTCTCCTCGGTGCGGTGAAACGACGCCGACAGGGTGAAGATGGCGCGGCCGTGCTGGATGGCCGTCACATTGCGCGTGGTGAAACTCCGCCCGTCCCGGAGACAGTCCACAAAGTACACGACGGGGATGTCAAGATCGCCCTCGAGAATGAAGTAGCCGTGGAGAGAGTGCGCAGCGCGGTCCTCCTGGTCGATCGTGCGGCGCGCGGCGACCAGCGCCTGGGCCAGCACCTGTCCACCGAAGATCCGGCCGGAGCCGATGTCCCGGTTGCGACCCCGGTAGATGTTGTCTTCGATGCGCTCCAGGTCGAGGAGTTCGATGAGGGCTTGAGTTGAACGGGCCATGGTCCCTGATGGTAGTGCAATGGCTTCGGTGGCGAAACGGTCGCAACGCGCACACGACGCGCGTTGCGAAGGGCGACGACGTATCTTTGGAGGCTGGCCAAATCATCCACCGGTTTGCAGAGGACGCCAATGGCCTGTTCCCGACGTACCTGCCTGATTCTGGCCCTGGTGGCCGTGGCGCAAACGGGGGCCCGGTCGTCATCGGCCCAGGCGCCGGGGACGCCCCGTGGCGCGGTCGGCGGGTCCGCCATCGACGTCGTGGAACTCACGGCTGTCATGGTGCAGGACGACCTGCGCGCCGGGCGTTACACGGTCGTGCAGCTGGCGGAGGCGTTCCTGGCCCGAATCGACCGCTACGAAGACCATTACAACGCGTTCATCTCGATGAACCCGGACGCTCTGGCCACCGCCGCCGAGCTCGACGAGGAACTCGGCACGACCGGCCCCCGGGGACCGCTGCACGGCGTGCCGGTCGTCATCAAGGACAACCTGGATTACGCGGGACTGGTCACCACGGCGGGCTTCGACGGCTTCAGTTCGGCCGCGGGCGGCGTGGACGTGATTCCCGGTGATGACGCCGCCGCGGTGGAGCGGCTCCGGGAAGCGGGCGCGGTCATTCTCGGCAAGACCAACATGCCCGACTTCGCGAGACACGGCACCAGGACCCGGAGCTCGGTCGCGGGGGAAACGCTTAATCCATATGCCGTGGACCGCGTGCCGGGGGGCTCCAGCGGCGGCACGGCCACCGCGGTCAACGCCAGCTTCGCGGTGCTGGGCCTGGGAACCGAAACGGGCGGCTCGATCCAGAACCCCGCCGCCGCGCAGGCTCTCGTCGGCGTCAAGCCCACCTTCGGCCTGGTCCCCCTGGAGGGTGCGCTGCCCATGGACGCAACGTACCGGGACGTCGTCGGTCCGATCGCGAGGACGGTGCGGGATGCCGCCCTCACCCTCGACGTGATCGCGGGCCCGACGCCCGAGGATCGCGCGACGTACGCAGCCGTGGGACACATCCCCGAGGAGGGGTACGCGGCGGGCCTGAGCGCCACGGCGCTCGCGGGCAAGCGCTTCGGTCTCGTCGGCCCGGGGTGGCGGGACTCGTACCTGCCGCTGGCTCCCGAGACGGAGGCGCTGTACCGCGAGGCGGTCGCCGTGCTCGAGAGCCGGGGCGCCGGTGTGGTGGAGGACCCGTTCGCCGACCGGGGCTGGGTCGAGCTGTACGGAGATCGTCCGTCAGTCCCCTCCGTCGGCAGCCACGACCTGCTGGTATACCTGCAGGGTCTGGGGCCGGACGCGGGCTTCCACAGCATCGAGGAGTGGGAAACACTGACCGGACGCGATTTCCGTCGCGGCCGCCCGGGCCGCCCACCCGCCGCACCCACCGCCACCGAGGAAGGCGACGCCTTCCAGGCGTGGCGGATGGAGATCCGCGCCCTGTTTCGGGCGGTGCTGCGCGAGCACGAACTGGACGGTCTCTTCTTCCCTCAGGCCGGCGAGCCCATTCGCCCGCTCGTGGAAGACCCGGAGCGTCCGGACTATCGGCCCAACAACCATGCGGAGCTGCCGAGCAACATCGTCAACGACATCGGGCTGCCGACCGTCACGGTGCCCTTCGCCTACTACGCCGACGGCACGCCTTTCGTGCTGGCTTTCATCGGGGACCTGTGGACGGACGCCGATCTTCTGGCCTACGCGTACGACCTGGAACAGGCGACCCTGGCGCGCGTTCCGCCGGAGCTGGAAACAGAGGCGCGCTAGCCTGACCACGAGACGGGTCGAATCACGGGGAAGCCGGGGGCGGCATCCTTGCGTGCGGCGGCCGCGTTTTCCAGTCTCCTGACCCACGACCGCTCGTCCATGCGAGGGCGGCGGCCAGGCAACACTCGCTCGCCGGCAGAGGTCCGGGTAAGGCAGCCACATGTTCGCTTCATCGACAAGAACACGATTCCACCGAAACGCGCCCGCGCTGATCCTGCCGCTGCTCGTCGCGGCAGCGGCTTTCGGGCAGCCCGGCACGGCCACGCTGACGGCGCAGCAGACGCCCCCCACCATCGCCGAGAAGACCGTAGGCATGACCGCCATGGAGGGCTTCTTCAGCCTGTACTGGGACGACGACGCGGGCGCGCTGTACTGGGAGCTCGATCTCGCGGGCGGCGAGTTCCTGTATCAGATCTCGATGGGCTCGGGCCTGGGCTCCAACCCGGTGGGGATCGATCGGGGCCAGCTGCGCGGCACCCACATCCTCGAAGCGAAGCGGGTCGGTCCCCGCGTACTCCTCATGGAGCCCAACTACCAGTTCCAGGCCCGGAGCGACAATCCGACCGAGGTGCAGGCCGTACGCGACGCCTTCGCGCCATCGGTGTACTGGGGCTTCGACATCGCCGCCCGGACCGGCGACCGCGTGCTGGTGGACGCCACCCCGTTCTTCATCCGGGACGCGCGCAACGCGATCGGCCAAATCGCGCAGCGCGGCCAGGGCACGTTCCGGCTGGACGCATCCCGTTCGGCCATTCACATGCCCGCCACGCGGTCGTTCCCGGAGAACACCGAAGTCGAATCCCTGCTCACCTTCACCAGCGACAACCCGGGCGGGCTGGTGCGCGGCGTGGCCGTGAACCCGGAGGCGGTCACCCTGCGGCAGCACCACTCGTTCATCCGACTCCCCGACGACGGATACCGGACCCGTGTCGCCGACCCGCGGATCGGTGTGAACGGCCCCACGATCTTCGACTACGCAACGCCGATCGACAGCGATCTGCGTCTTCGCCTGACCATCCGCCACCGGCTGCAGAAGCGCAATCCGGGGCCGGCGCCCTCCGAGCCGGTGGAACCCATCGTCTACTACGTGGACCCCGGCACCCCCGAGCCCATTCGCAGTGCGCTGATCGAAGGGGCCGCTTGGTGGGAGGAGGCCTTCGAGGCCGCCGGGTTCATCGACGCCTACCGGGTCGAGGTTTTGCCGGAGGGGGTCGATCCGCAGGACATCCGCTACAACATGATCCACTGGACCCACAGGCGGACGCGGGGATACTCGTACGGCAACACCGTCACTGATCCGCGCACCGGCGAGATCATCCGCGGCGTGGTCAACCTCGGCAGCCTCAGACTGCGGCAGGACTACCTGCACGGCCAGGGGATGGTTGCCCCGTTTGCCGGAACGGTGGGTGGGGGTGGGGCCGATGCGTCCGCGTACGGAGGATGGCCCTGGGGTGCCGCAAACCATTCGGGCCACGGCATGGCGTGTCTGCTCGCGGCTGCTCCCGACTTCGAATACCTGGCGCAGGTGTCCGCCAACTCGGACGCGGTGGAGATGGCGCTGGCCCGTGTACGCCAACTGTCCGCGCACGAAGTCGGCCATACCATCGGATTCCCTCACAACTATCTCGCGAGCACCTACGGGCGCGAGAGCGTGATGGACTATCCCGCGCCGTATGTCGAGATCGACAACGACGGCAACCTGGATCTGTCGAACGCCTACGTGCAGCGAATCGGGGAGTACGACAAGCTCTCCGTCAACTGGCTCTACAGGGAGTTTCCGGAGGGGACGGACGAAGCTGCCGGGCTCGAAGAGATCGTCATGCAGGGTATCCGCGACGGCCTGATCTTCATGGCCCATTCGAACAACAACTTCATCGGGGCCGCACACCCCTACGCGGGCGTCTGGGACAACGGCGCGAACCTGGTGGACCACCTCAAGCACGAGATCCGGGTGCGCAATATCGGCATGGGCGACTTCGGTGCGTCGATGATCCGAACGGGCCGGCCCCTCTCCGACCTCGAATTCGTGCTGCTGCCGCTCTACATGCACCACCGCTTCCAGCTTCGCGCCGCGGCGCAGACGCTGGGCGGCGCCGACTACACGTACGCGGTGAAGGGGGACGGCCAGACGCCGGTTGCGATCGTGCCCGGTGAGGAGCAGCGGGACGCTCTGGAGACGATCCTCTCTGCGCTGACCGTCGACTTCCTGGCGCTGCCGGAGGAAGTGGTCGCGATGATTCCCCCGCCGGCGTTCCGTCACGAAGAGGGCGAGGTGTTCGCGGGCCACACGGAGCTCCTCTTCGACCCCCTGGGCGCCGCCGAGGCGGCGGCCGACTTCACCGTCGGCGAGATCCTGCACCCGGCGCGGATGGCGCGCCTGGTCGTGTATGGCAGCATGGGCGACTACCCGGACCTGGAAGAGGTGACCGACCGGCTGCTTACGGCCACTTGGGCGACCTCTCCCGAAGCCGACGCGTACCGCCGCCAGGTGCAGCACGCCATCCAGCGAGCAGTGGTCGACCGGATGATGCAGGAGGCGGGCAGCGCAGCCACCATGACCGCGGCCCGCGCCGTGCTTTCGGACCGCCTGGCAGGGCTGGCGGGGCGCCTCGAAGCCGAAGCGGACCCGTCGCCGCATGAGCGGCTGGTCGCCGCGGACATTCGCCGTTGGCAGGAGAGGATCGAAAACACGACGCCGGCCCCGGCGCTCCAGCTGCCGCCCGGGGATCCGATCGGCGGCGCGGCCGCGAGAGATCCGGGGAGGCGCGGTCGATAGAGGAGCGGGCGGATATGGGGACGGGACAGGCTTCCGAATTCGAGAAGGCCGTCCGGCGAACCAGGGGCGTCCAGCCATGGCGCCGCCTGTTTCACGCGATGGGTGGCCTGGTGCTCATCGCGTTCGTGCAGTTGACCGGGCCCGAGTCCGCGTTGGCGCTGGCCGGGATCGGCGCCGGCGCGGCGGCGGCACTGGTTCTCGATTGGGCCCGCCTTCGGGTCGCGGGTGTCAACACGCTCTTCTTCAGGGTGTTCTCGCGGCTCGCTTCTCCCCGCGAAGCCACCGGGATAGCGTCTTCCACCTGGTACATGGTCGGCGCACTGGCAGTGCTGGTGATCGCGCCGCCCCGGCTGTTCATGCCCTCGATGCTGGTCCTGGCGTTCGCCGATCCCGCCGCGAGCGTCGTCGGCCGCGTTTGGGGACGGCACGGACTGGGCAAAGGCACGTGGGAGGGAACCACGGCCTTTTTCCTGGTGGCGGCGGCCGTCCTGACACCCGTGACAGGGGTTGGCGTCGCGCTGTTCGCAGCAGCTGTGGTCGCGGCCATGGAGGTGCTGCCTATCGGCCTCGACGACAACCTGGTCGTCCCGCTCGGTACCGCCCTGGCTCTGTGGCTGACGGGTACCCCAGTGTAGCTCGAACGTCGTGCCCCGGAGGCGCCATGTTCGCCGGGATGTTGACCCCGGCGGCATTTGCTGTCAGTTTTCGCCCTTACCAATCAGGAGCAAGTCTGCACGGTCAGTACCCATCCACATCCAGAACGGGCCGAGACCTCGAACGGGGGATGTCCGTCAATCTTCTTTCCGCAGTATCCCGCCGCAGCCACGCGAGGTTTGTGTGGCCGGTCCCGGGATCAGCAGACTGCACCGCGACACGAGGGAGAGCAGCAAAGTGCGAATGCAGGGAACCGTCAAGTGGTTCAACGACCAAAAGGGCTTTGGTTTCATTTCCAGAGCCGACAATGGACAGGATTGCTTCGTCCATTTCTCCGCCATCCAGTCTGAAGGCTTCAGAAGCCTTGCCGAGGGCGAGAAAGTAGAATTCGATGTGGTCGACGGCGCGAAGGGGCCGGCGGCCGAGAACGTCGTCCGAGTGGACTGAACCACTGGGGGACCCGCGGTGCCGGCCCGTGACCACGCGGGTCGGCGCCGCGACCGCAGGCGCCACCTGACCAGCCTGTCGGCTGGCGCAACCCAGAGCCGTATCCCGTGCGCAGTCGGGCTATCCCGGCTGCCAGGTCCTGCTATTCGCAGGAGTCCTCTACGCGCCCACGTCCACCCGTTGCGGCCGCGACCGCGGCGCGCAGGCGTGAACTGTTCACGACGGGCACGCGGATCCGGTAGCGAACGTCGGTGCCGAAATCGCGCCCGACGATCTGTGCATCCAGTTTGCGCAGGATCGGATCGATTCTGCCGGATGCCTCCCAGGGAACCGTGACCAGCACGGGAACACGGTTCACCTTCCGCTCGGTTGGGCAGGCCGCGAGTGCACCCTTCGCGCCGCGCGCGTAGGCGCGGGCGAGACCGCCCGTGCCAAGCTTCACTCCGCCGTAGTATCTGGCGCAGACCACCACCACTTCACCCACGCCGGAGTGAAGCACGGCCGTGAGGATGGGCGCGCCAGCCGTGCCACGCGGCTCGCCGTCGTCGCTGGCGCCGATCCGGGCGGTCGATCCGGGAGGTCCCGCGTTGAAGGCCCAGCAGTAGTGGGTCGCCCCCGGGAACCGGTCCCTGACGCTCTGGACGAACCCGAGCGCGGACTCGCGCGAAGCGGCGCGCCCGGCGCAGCTGACGAAACGGCTCCGGCGGATGACTTCCTCGAAGCGGCCCGTGGCGCCTGGCACCGGGTAGGAATCGTCCAAAGCGCGAGCTCCTCGGTGGGGTCGTGTTGCGGGGACGCGGCGGTGGGCTTTCCATTTCCGGAACAGCACCTTACTCTAATACGGTGCGAGCCGATTGAGAATCAGTTTCAATCTCAACGGCTCCCACCGGAGCATGTCCGAGCCCCGAAACAGGTATCCCATCCGGAGGAATTGTGAAGCGCAAGCCAGAGACGGTGCAGAAACCTGCCGATCGCATGCTGGCGGACGTTCCCCTGGAAGAAGAGGTCGTCCTGGTCCGTATCGACGTGGCCGGCGACGACGTTGAGCCGTTGCTCGAGCGGGGGATTGTGCCCGGTTGCACGCTCTGTCCGGTGCGGCACGCTCCGGTGGGCGGCCCCACGGTCTATCGCGTGGACGGCGTGCTTGTGGCGCTGCGCAGGGAAACCGCGTCCTGTCTGTGCGTGCGCAGCTCGCTGGAAGCCGCGGGGGTTCTCGACTCGAATTGAACGGAGGGACCGGGTCGGCCGTGCTGGACCGGGGTTCGGCACCGGGAGCCGGCGTCGATAGCGGCACCCCGCTGGTTGCCGTGGTGGGTCCTCCCAACTCGGGCAAGTCCACCCTCTTCAACCAGCTGACCGGTCTTCGGCAGAGAGTCGCGAACTATCCGGGCGTGACCGTGGAACGCAGGTGCGGCACGGTCAATCTGCCGATCGGGCCGGTGGAACTGATCGACCTGCCCGGGATCCACGGCCTGTCTCCGCGCAGTCTCGACCAGATCGTCACCCGCGATGTGCTCCTCGGCGACTTCGAGGGCGACCGGCAGCCCGACGCAATCGTCCTGGTTCTGGACGCGACTCGCCTCAGGTCGCACCTGATGGTCGCGGAGCCGGTTCTGGCCCTCGGCATCCCGACGCTGGTCGTGCTCACCATGGCCGACGAGCTGGACAGACGCGACGGGGTCCTCCGTCGCTCGAACCTGTCGGAGGAACTGGGCGTAGAGGTCGCATTGGTCAACGCGCGCGACGCTGCGACGCTGCAGCCGGTGCGCGCCTTCCTCGAGGCGATCCACACCGGTGGGGAGGAGGTTCGCGCCTGCCCGATCGTCGCCGTAGCCGAGCATCCCGAGGGGAGGGGCACCGGTCGTGCCCTGCCGATGATCGACCTGTTTGCGGAACGCCGGCGGCGCGCCCGCGAGCTTGGTCGCTCGGCCGGATTCAAGGCTCCCCGCCCATCGCGCACCACCCAGCGGCTCGATGCCCTGGTGCTGCACCGATTCTGGGGACCGCTGGTCTTTCTCGGCGTCGTCGTGCTCGTATTCCAGTCCATCTTCGCCTGGGCGGTGCCATTGATGGACGGCACCGAGGCCGCGATCGCAGCGTCAGGCAACTACATCGGGGCCGCGCTTCCCGAAAGCTGGTTCCGTGCCCTCCTCCTCGACGGAGTGTGGGCCGGGGTCGGTTCGGTGATGGTGTTTCTGCCCCAGATCCTGATCCTGTTCTTCTTCATCGCGATCCTGGAGGACTCGGGGTACATGGCTCGTGCGGCGGTGATCGCCGATCGCCTCATGCACCGCGTCGGTCTCCAGGGCAAGTCCTTTCTGCCATTGTTGTCGGCCTACGCGTGCGCGATTCCGGCCATCATGTCCGCCCGCACGGTGGAGGATGAACGGGACAGGATAGCCACGATCTTCGTCGCGCCCTTCATGACCTGCTCGGCCCGCCTGCCCGTGTACGCGCTCCTGATCGCCGCCTTCATCCCGGCCGAACCCATCCTGGGACCGTTCCTCGGAACCCAGGCAGCGGTCCTGATCGGGTTGTATCTGATGGGCGTGGCGGCGGCCATCGTGACCGCGGCGCTCCTGAAGCGCACGTTGCTCCGGGGACGCTCCGCACCTTTCGTGATGGAACTTCCGTCCTACCGGCTACCCACGGTGCGATCGATTCTGACCCGGCTGCTGGATCGCACGAAGGTCTTCCTGCGCCGGGCGGGCAAGATCATTCTGGCCGTGACCGTTGTGCTCTGGGTTTTCACGCAATTCCCCAGGACGCCCGGCGGCGAGGCTCCGCCGATCGGCGACAGCGCCCTCGGGCAGGCCGGCCAGGTCATCGAGCCCGTGATCGAACCGCTGGGATTCGATTGGCGCATCGGCATCGGCCTGGTGACCTCACTGGCGGCCCGCGAAGTGATCGTCGGGACGCTGGGCACGATCTACGGCGTCGAGAGCGAAGAGGAAGAGGCGTTCGAACTCCAGGCGGCGCTACAACAGGATCTCGATCTGGGCTCGGCCGTGGCGCTGCTCGTGTTTTTCGTATTCGCGCTCCAGTGCATGTCCACCGTGGCCATCATGCGGCGCGAGACGGGAGGCTGGCGCTGGCCCACGCTGCAGTTCTGCTACATGCTCTTCCTCGCGTACGCGGGGGCGTGGGTCGCCAACGCCGTTCTGTAGCGGCGGCACCTGCCGCCAGCAGCCCCGCCGGAACCTGCACACCCACTAAGACACCCGCGGCGGCCGCTTCCTGAGGACGAACAGTCCTTCCTTGATGCTGGACACGATGATCACGCCGCTCTCGAAGTACGGGTACACGCTCCACGCTCCCGCGAACCCGGGGTTGTCCTCGCCGAAAGGTACCGTGTCGAAGAAGCCGATCTCTTCGGGGGACTCCGGATCGGAGATGTCGAGAATGCGCAGTCCACTGAGATAGTTGGCCTGGTACATCAGGTCGCCGATCACGTACAGGTTGTGATCCGACGCCCCGGTGGTGCCGAAATGCTCCCTGACCAGGATCGGGTCGTTCAGGTCCTGGATATCCCACACCAGCGTGCGCGTCCGCGACGCGTTGCCGCCCACTTCATCGGTCTCGTCATTCATGTAGAAGTAGCGGTGGTCGTCCGAGATCCAGCCCTGATGCAGGTAGCCGGTGTTGGGGTAGGAGGATGCCGATAGCGCCACGGTGGCGTCCTTGTCCGTGACGTCCGCGATCGAGAGCGCGGTCTCGTTCGCGCCCAGGCAGATCTCGCGGCCGACGTACTCCTCGTCGGGACCGTTGTAGCGAACGCACTGTGCGTCGTGACTGTAGCC
>VYAQ01000130.1 GCA_009844885.1 Gemmatimonadota bacterium | reverse complement strand
CCGACGGGGGGTTGTCGAAGAACGCGCCCCACGCGCCGCCCTCCGTCCAGCGGCTCAGCGCGGGCCACATCGCGGACGGGAGCGAACCGGTGAGCACGCTGAGCGTCCGGCGCTCCGTCCCGAGCGCATAGAGGTCCTCGATCCGCGCGCGTATCTCGCTCGTGTCCGCGCCGCTCGCCTCGAAGCCACCCAGCTTGAGCAGCCGGAGCATCCAGCCGGTCAGGAACTGGAACGTGCGCGTGGTGGCGGGCAGCGCGAAGGGTGTAAGCCGGAGCGTCGGTTCCGCCTCGCCGGGCGCCAACTCCAGGTACCGGCCCCCGAGGAACCGGGTCAGCCAGCGGTAGGAGCCGCCCAGATCCAGGATCAGGATGCGCGGATCGTACTTGAGCGCCTCGACGAGCAGGAAGTTCAGTGTGAAGCTCTTGCCGGAACCCGTCGCTCCGAGGATCAGCGTATGGCCTACGTCGCCAGCGAACAGGTCGTAGCGGTAGGCCGTGCGCCACGGGGTCTCGAACACCGCCAGCGGCTCGCGGGCCAGATGTCGGCTCGTCCGGTTCCCCCTCGGCGGCCCGAACACGGGCGCGAGGCACGCCGCGAGTCCCGCCGATACGAACACCTTCCGCACCTGCCGGCGCTTTGGCTGCGCCGGGAGCCGGGCGAACCATGCGGGCATCTGGCCGTAGCCCTCCCGGATCACCTTCGCGTCGTGCGCGGCAAACAGGCGCCGAACGTCTCCGTCCAGCCGCTCGATCCGTTCGAGTTCGCCGTGCAGCGCCACGGTCAGCGACGCCTCGCCGTAGGCCACGCCGTCGGCTTCGAGTTCCACCAGCGCGGCTCCCAGCCGGTCCGATTCCGCTGCGGCCGCCGAATCGACCATCGCCGCCGCCGTGCCCTGAGCGTCCTGCGCGTGCGCCATCATCGAGTAGCGCCGCGAGAAGTAGTGGCGCTGTGCGCTCCGGATCCGGCGCCGCGCCGCTTCGACCGTCCACGGCCGCCATTCCAGCGAGATGGTCGTCACCGCGTCCAGGCAGTACAGCTCGCGCAGCAGGTTCGCGTGCGCTTGGCCGGGCGGCGACAGGAGCGAGTAGAGGATCAGCGGCTCGCCGTCGAGCCTCAAGTGCGACCGCTCGGCTTCGAGTTCGGACAGCGCGAGACGCCAGTTCATGCCGCTGCCTGTCGCGCCATCCCAGTGCGTGCCGGGTCGGTTGATCAACTCCGAAAGGAAGCGGGACGCCTCGACGGCTCCCAACATCTGGACGGGTGTGTGCTCGGCGACGAGCGCGCGGCCCGCGTCGATCATCGCCCGGAAACGGTCCGCAGCCGCCTCGATCTCCGCGGCGAGGTACGTCGGCGCGCTTCTTCGGCGCTTCCTCCACCCTTTGAGCCGGGAGAGGAGTCCCGCCCTGGAGCCCCGGGCGGCCGTGCGCAGGCCGGATGCGAAGGACCAGACGGCGTAGGCGTCAAGCCTCTGAACGCGCTCGGTCAGGAACGCCCGGCGCTTCCGGGCCGAAAGGGACGCGACACCGGATCCGCTCCCCACGGTCGTCTTGGGGCTGCGCGGCGGACGCCGGAGCATGTGGAAGTACAGGCGGGCATTGGGACCGAGCCCGGACAGCAGCCGCTGCCACAGGCCCAACACCCGGTCGATCTGCTCCGGCGTGCGGCCGTCCGTGACCGCGGGTGTGATCCGGCCCGCCGCGATCAGCTCGCCCGAACGGGTCAGGCAGGTGCGACCGTCGTCGAGCCAGCCCCAGTAGGGCAGCTCCTCGGCCAGCGAGCCTGCCGCCTCGAAGGCCCGAAGCTCGTCGTCGACCCTCACTCGCCGCGTCCCCGGATCTTCAGGTGCCACGGCTCGTCCGCCCACTTGCCCGGATCGTACCGGGCCGGGTACCGCGCGGCCGCCCGGAGCACCGCGAGCATGGCCGGGTCCCTGCGGCCCGCGAGCCAGCCTGCGCCGTAGCTTCCGGCGAAGACCGCGCCGCCCGCCACGAGCGAGGCCGTCGCGTTCCACACCGCGACGGCGAGCGTCGCCCCCAGCAGGAACAGCCGCCGCTCTACGCCCAGCACTGTCAGGGGACGGTTCAGCGCGCCGTAGCCGGCCCAGCGCCTGAGGCCCCGCATCAGAACAGCCAGGCCAGGAAGTTCACCGCGCCCACCGCCATCCCGATCCCGAAGATGATCCCGGCCAGCGTGCGCTTGCTGCCGCCCTCGCCGAATGCGAACATCAGCCCGCCCACCACGATCGCGATCAGCGACAGGCCCCGCGCGATCGGTCCCGTGAACTGCGTCTGAAGCTCGTTCACCGCCTCCACCCACGGGCTCGTGCCCTGGGCCAGGAGGCGGGCGGGCACCAGCAGCCCCAGCGCAGCCCACATCGTTGTCAGCAACGTTCTCATCGTTTCCTTCCTTTCCCGGGAGGGGTCAGTGGGTGGCGGACTTTCCGCCGCCCCGGTTCGATCTTCGAATCCCGCGAGAAATCCGGTTCGCGCGCGTGCTCATAGGCCTCCATGAACGCCAGAACCCGGTCCGCCGTCGCCAGGCTCGGCGAACGTCCCCGGCGCACGTCGCCCACGAACTTCCGGTCGCCGACCGCGCGCTCCCCGAACTCCGATGCCGACAGCCGCGTCCTCCGCAGGAACGCCGTCACGCGCCGCTCGAACTCCTTCGCCAGGTTCTCCATCGCCCGAGAACCAGAACATGGTATCGGCAACGTGCGCAAGATGATGGGAAATAGCCTATTTCCCACATCGTTGAAAGACAACGAGATACGAAACCGGGGTTTCGGCACCCCTCCGCCAGCGGGGCGGAGAACGCCCCCTTTTGCGCTGTGGCCGGGCTCTCAGGTAGGGACAGGGGACGCCATCCACTGCGGTGCCTCGGGATCCGCGTGAAGGGAATCGCGTGGGGTATTCGCTTCAGGCATACCCCAAATCTGAGGGCTGCCGGATGCCTTGGCCGGAAATGCCCCATTGCGCGGGCGACGGATCGTGGGTAATTTCCCACCATGGGACGACGAAAGAAGGACGCCGATCAACTGGACCCGGTGCGCCGGAGGCTGCTCAGGATGGTGGCCGACAGCAGCACGAACCTGCGCACCGCCTCGCTCGCCATCGAGCGCAACGCCTCCTACCTGCACCAGTTCATCCATCGGGGCACGCCCAAGGTGCTGGCCGAGGACGACCGCGAGGCCCTGGCCGCGCATCTGGGGTGCAGCCCCGACCTGCTCAGGCACGACCGAACGTTGACGCGCCGGGCGCGTCCGAAGCCGGCGCCGCCGAGCCCCCACGCGGCCCCGAGGGGCTACAGCGCCGTGCCGGAGATCGACGTGCGCGCGTCGGCGGGTCCGGGGGCGTGGAACGACGAAGTCGAGGAGGCCGCCGACACATGGCTGTTCGCCGATCCGCTCATCCGCCACGAGTTCCGGGCCAAGCCGGAGGACCTGCGAATGATTACCGTCGACGGGGACTCGATGGAGCCGCTGCTATCTGGCGGCGACCGCATCCTCATCGACGTGAGCCGCCAGGTGCCGGTGCCGCCCGGCATCTTCGTCATCTGGGACGGCATGGGGCTCGTCGCCAAGCGGATCGAGCACGTGCCGCACTCCGAGCCGCCCAAGGTCGTGCTCAAGTCCCTCAATCCCGAGTACGACAGCTACGAGCGCCTCGCCGAAGAGATCCGCGTCGTTGGGCGAGCGGTATGGGTTTCCAGAAGGCTGTAGGGTGCGCCGGGGGGCGGGACACTACAACACGGCGGCGAAACACCCTCCGCACGTCCGAATCCGGGGGTTCAAATGGTGGAATCGGGATGCTCGATCGGGCGACGGGTGCGGGGGACGGGGACATCGCCGGAGGTGCCCGGGGAATCTGTGGATCCGGAAGGAGGTCCTGGCGTTAGGTCGGTGCAGAGCGCTGGGACAGACACGCGGGCGAGCGGCACCCCCGTTCTTCCGCCGGAGTCGCTCGCGCGTGACCTGCCCTTATATTGATTGCACCTAACCGAGTCGCGATGGAGGAAGGGCCGCGATGGCCAGCCAGCCCGAATGGATCATGGAGTACGCCGAGTCCATGCCGATCCAGCAGGGAGGCCACCTGCGCCCGGGCGCGTTCCCGCCTTTGTCCGTTCGGAGCACGATCAGGGTGTTTGCCATGCTGAGGTTCGGCAATGAACAGAGCTTGAACTGGGAGGGGCAACGGTGAAACAACCAAAGACCGTGACGCCCGAAGACCTGCTCGGGCCTCTCAACGAGTTCGAGTTGAAGGCCGCCCCGCATAGTCTCTTCGTGCGCGGCGATGCCTCTCTGTTGGAGGGAGGCCCCCGAATCGCCGTGGTCGGATCCCGGCGCGCGTCTTCCGAAGGCCTGGAATTGGCGCGTCGGATCACCGAGATGCTGGTCTCGCACGGTGTCACGGTGGTGAGCGGCCTGGCGCTGGGGATCGACACCGTGGCCCACGAAACGGCCATGACCAACGACGGCAGGACGGTGGGCGTCTTAGGCACGGCTCTGGACCGCTACGCGGTGGCGCAAAACCGAAACCTCCAGGACGCGATCGGGGAGCGGCATCTCTTGGTATCGCAGTTTCCGTGCGGCCAGCCCACGCACCGGTCGAACTTCCCCCTGCGAAACAAGACCATGGCCCTTCTGTCGGACGCCACGCTGATCGTGGAAGCGGCCGCCAACAGCGGGACGAGGCATCAGGGCTGGGAGGCCATCAGGCTCGGGCGGCCCGTGCTTTTTCCCAAGCGGTCCCTGCAACGGCGATCGCCGGGCTGGGCCGACGAGATGCTCCGGTACGGGGCCTTCGGATTCGATGCGCGGACGCTTCCGCTGGTTCTCGACGATCTCCCCAGCCGATGCGTCGGGTCGGCGTCGCGTGCGGACGACCTACCCTTCTGAGGCCGTTCCGTTTGGGTCTGTGGCCGCGTACCGTCCGGGTCGGCCCCGCCCGGGCGACACGGCCATGACGCGCCAGGGTTGGGAACTCGTCATGGATCTCAAGTTCTCCGATCCCGAGAGAATCGCGAACATCGCGATGTGGATGGCGTCGGATCACGGTCGAGATCTTTTTCCCACCTATTTTGGCTCCGGCGTCGCTCTCGTTCCCGCACCCGGTCATGCCCCTCGTGTGAAGGGAGCCGAGCCGCGTTCAACGACGATCGAACTGGTGCGGTCGATGGAATCGGAAGGGCTTGGCAGACGAAGGGAATGGCTTCGCCGCCTGGAAAAAGTGCCGAAATCCGCGTGGTCCCGTGGAGACCGGCCCACGGAGAAGCGCCATTACTCCACGATTGACCTCTCCGCACCACCCGTGCTGGGGCTCGATCCCGTCGATAGGATCACGGTCGTGGACGACGTGATCACCAGTGGTGCTACCCTCCACGCTTGCGTTCGCCGATTGGCCGAAGCGTTTCCATCGGCACGGGTCGAAGCCTTCGCTGTGGTCCGCACGATCTCAGGAGTGACACAACTCGAAAAAGCCTTCGATCCCGTGCCGGAAGGTGAGGGACGCATCGTGCTCAACGCCGATGGCAGCACGCGGCGCACGCCATGAAAGCTCCGGCCCCGACCGTCCCGTCCAGCCTTGGCCGACCGTCAACGGCCAATGCACTACGTGCGATGGACCGATAGGGGGATCCGCCAAATGGATGTCTTCGCTTTCCGCGACGAGCTTGTCGCCGAGTATTCGAGGTTCTCCCGGAGCTTCACGCGCATACGCGCCCCCGACATTTCGCGCGCGGTGGACGCGGCCTACGCTGCGGGCCGGTTCTGGCCCGCACCGCTCATCCAGTTGAATCCGAGCTTCGAGCCGGGCGGCTGGATCGATGAGATTGTCTCAGAGGGCGTACTCGATCCCGAGTGCGCGAACATCTTCCGGCTCAAGAACAAGAACGACGAGTTCGGCAAGCCACTCCGTCTCCACCGGCACCAGACCGACGCGATCGAGATCGCCAATCGGCGCGAGAGCTACGTGTTGACGACCGGCACGGGGTCGGGCAAATCGCTCGCCTATTTCATCCCCATCGTGGACGATGTGCTGCGGCGTCGGAAGGTCGGGAAAGGCAACAAGGGCATCAGCGCGATCGTCGTCTATCCGATGAACGCGCTCTGCAACAGCCAGCGCGAGGAACTCGACAGGTTCCTGAGGCTCGGCTACGGCGAAGGCTCCGAGCCGGTCACGTTTGCGCGCTACACGGGCCAGGAATCGAACGAGGAGCGCGAACGGATCGCCAAGAACCCACCGGACATCCTGCTCACGAACTACGTCATGCTCGAACTCCTCATGACGAGGTTCCACGAAACCGACAAGGCGGTGCGCCGCCACGCAGAGGGGTTGAGGTTTCTGGTACTGGACGAGCTTCACACCTACCGGGGTCGGCAGGGCGCGGACGTGGCCATGCTCGTGCGCCGCGTGCGGGAACGGTTCAACGACCGGCTGCTCTGCATCGGCACCTCGGCGACAATGGCCTCGGAGGGCTCGGAGGAGTCGCGAAACGAGGCGGTGGCGGACATCGCGAGCCAGCTATTCGGCGCACCGGTCGATCCCGGCAAACGTGGTGACGGAGACGCTCCGGCCCGTGACCGAACGGTCCGATGTCGTGAGCGGACCCGAACTTCGGGCGGCTGTCGAGGCGGGCATCCCGCGCGACCCCGACTACGATGAGTTGTCGGGGCACGCGCTGACGGCTTGGGTCGAGCACAAGCTGGGCCTTGAAGAGCGGGACGGGAAGCTTGTTCGGCTCTCGCGTCCTCTTTCGATCCACAGGGCGTCCGAGCTTCTGGCGGCCGACAGCGGTCTCGAAGCGGAAGACTGCCGGCGCCACCTTGCCGATTTCCTGCTGGCCGCGCACCGGAGCCGGAACGAGAAGGGAATGAGTCTGTTCGCCTTCCGGCTCCATCAGTTCATCAGCGGCGCATGGAACGTGTATGCGACGCTCGAAGGTCCGGGCGAGCGATATGTGACGCTCGACGGCCAGCAGTTCAAGCCGGGAGACCGCGAACGACCGCTCTGGTCGCTCTCCTTCTGCCGGACGTGCGGACAGGAATACGTGCCCGTTTGGGCCAGCCTGTCCGGGAGGGAGCCTACCGGCTTCGAGCCGCGCGAGCTGTCCGAACGGTCCACGGACGAGGAGGATGTCCAGTACGGCTACCTCATGCCCGATCCGGCCTGGATGTTCGACGCGTCGGATCTTGACCGGTACCCGGAGGACTGGTTGGAACACCCCGGCGGCGAGGCGCGGCTGAAGCGGCATTTCCGCGGCCGCCGCCCCCGTTGGGTGCGGGTCGATCCCAAGGGGTCCGTCAAGGCCGACGGCTTGGCGGCGCACTACGTCCCGGAAGCGTTCCGGTTCTGCCTCAACCCCGATTGCGACGCCCGCTTTGACGGCACGGTGCGGAACGAGTTCACGAAGCTGTCGGGCCTGTCCAGCGAGGGCCGCAGTTCGGCGACCACGATCCTCGCGCTGTCCGCGCTCAAGCACCTGATCGGCACCGATCTCGACGAGCGAACGAAGAAGCTGCTGGCGTTCACCGACAACCGGCAGGACGCGAGCCTCCAAGCGGGCCATTTCAACGACTTCGTGCAGATCCTGCTGCTGCGGGGCGCGCTGCTCGCCGCAATGCGAGCTGCGGGCGGCGAGCCCCTGACCGACGAGGCCCTGACCCAGAAGGTGCTTTTCCATCTGCGTCTCGATCCCTCGGACTACTCCGCCAACCCCTCGGCCAAGGGCGTCAAGGCCCAGAACACGCTCAAGGCACTCCGCGACGTGCTCGGCTACCGTCTCTACTTCGACCTGCAACGCGGCTGGCGGATCAACAACCCGAACATCGAGCAGCTCGGACTGCTCAATATCGGCTACCGGGGGCTCGATGAGTGCTGCGAAGACGAGGAGGAGTGGCGCGCGCGCCATCCCCTGCTCGGATCGATCTCGCCCGAGGTCCGGTTCGCCCTCGTCCGGGAGCTTCTGGAACGCATGCGGAGGGCGCTCTGCATCAAGACGATCTACCTGGATCCGAACCACCAGGAGCGGATGCGCAACCGGAGCTACAACGAGTTGAAGGAGCCTTGGGGACTGTCCGAGGACGAGATACCGTTCTCGCACGCATACATGGTTCCGCGACCGAGCGCCCGCGGACGAAAGTCCGAGTACAGGACGCACCACGTATCCCACCGCTCGGCCTTCGGCCGCAAGGTCAAGTCCACCGAGTACTGGGGAACGGACAACCGGCACTATCCCGAGAAGTTCGACGAGAGCGTCTACAACGAAGTGATCGACGATGTGCTCGGTGTGCTGACCACATACGGATATGTCGAGCCCTCCGAACTCGACGGCGGGCGCGTCGGATACCGGATCGACGGCTCGGCGCTGGAGTGGCGCTCGGCTTCAGGCGGCGGGGACGGGGACGAAGGCGAGGCGGAGGGCGGTGTGAACCCGTTCTTCCGCGACCTCTACGAGAACGTGGCCGGACTCCTGGGCTCCGAAGACCGGCTGTTCCACCGGTTGGAGGCCCGTGAGCACACGGCGCAGGTCGAGTCGGAAGACCGCGAGGAGCGGGAACGCCGGTTCCGGCAGGGGTTGGCCGCCTCCGAAACCCGAGGCCTGCCCATCCTGTTCTGCTCGCCGACCATGGAGCTCGGCGTGGACATCGCGACGCTCAACGCTGTCTACATGCGGAACGTGCCGCCGACCCCGGCCAACTACGCGCAGCGGAGCGGCCGGGCGGGCCGGAGCGGGCAGCCGGCGCTCGTCGTGACCTATTGCGCGGCGCGCTCGCCGCACGACCAGTACTTCTTCGCCGATCCGACCCGCGCGGTGGCGGGCGAGGTCAATCCGCCCAGCATCGATCTGGCCAACGAGGACCTGGTCCGCAGCCACCTGCAAGCGGTCTGGCTGGGGGAGACGGGCGTGAAGCTCGGATCCTCGGTGCGCGACGTGCTCGACCGGGAACGATCCGAGAAGCTGCCCCTCCACGAGGAGATCGCGGCCCAGATCGGTTCCGGCCTCGCCGTGATGGAGGCGACGAGGCGCGCCGAACGAATCCTCGCCACCTTGGAGGATGATCTCGCCGGGCGCGCGGCTCCGTGGTACACCGCCACTTGGCTGCCGGGCGCGATGAAGTCGGCGGAACGAAGGCTGGACGACTCGTTCGACCGGTGGCGCTCGCTGTTCCGCGCGACGGCAAGCCAGATCCGGGTCGCCAACGAGGTCATCAACAACGCCGCCGCGACCGAGAAGGAGCGCCGCCAGGCGAAGGCCCGCTACGACGAGGCCTACA
>VYAQ01000014.1 GCA_009844885.1 Gemmatimonadota bacterium | reverse complement strand
GCGGCCGCACCGTCGGTGCCGGCGTCGTTACCGAAATCATCGAGTAGACATCATGGCAGTGAACCGCGGCACGGCGGAAGGGCAGCAGGGGATGACGAACAGAATACGGATTCGTCTGAAGGCGTTCGATCACTGGGTGGTGGACCAGACCGCCGCCGACATCGTGCGTACGGCGCAGAAAACCGGCGCCAGGATCCGCGGGCCGATCCCCCTTCCGACGCGCCGCCAGCGGTGGACGGTGCTGCGGTCGCCCCACATCGACAAGAAGAGCAGGGAGCAGTTCGAGCTCAGGACGCACAAGCGCCTGATCGACATCGTCGAGAGCCGCCCCCAGACCATCGACGCGCTGACCAAGCTGGATCTCCCCGCCGGCGTGGACGTCGAGATCAAGGTGGACTGACAGATGCCAGGACTTATCGGCAGGAAGATCGGAATGACTCGCGTCTTCACGGACGAGGGGCGTGCCGTGCCCGTAACCGTGCTGGAAGCCGGACCCTGTTCGGTGTTGCAGGTGAAGACCGACACGTCCGACGGCTACGAGGCGGTCCAGGTCGGTTTTGGCGCCATGAAACACAAGAGGACCAGCAAGCCCCGGCTCGGTCACGCGGCCAAGGCCGGACTCGATGCGGCTCCTCGCCTGATCCGCGAATTCCCGCCCGCTGACGGCGACAGCTACGAACCCGGTCAGGAACTCACGGTCGACCTGTTCGCCGAGGGCCAGCGGGTCCGGGTCACCGGCGTCACGAAGGGGCGCGGCTTCCAGGGTGTCGTCAAGCGGCACGGCTTCGCCGGCAGGCCGGCCAGCCACGGACACCCCATGTCCCGCACCCCCGGTTCGATGGGTCCGGGTACCGACCCCTCTCGGGTCATCAAGGGAAAGAAGCTGCCCGGCCGCATGGGCGGGAACAGAAAGACGATCCGCAACATGGAAATCGTGCGG
The DNA here is from genome assembly GCA_009844885.1 of Gemmatimonadota bacterium. Classification (GTDB taxonomy): domain Bacteria; phylum Gemmatimonadota; class Gemmatimonadetes; order Longimicrobiales; family Gaopeijiaceae; genus Bin94. The sequence continues at coordinate 34,031 of VYAQ01000014.1, read as the reverse complement.
GTCGATTCGGAGCGCAATCTGCTGTTCGTCAAGGGCGGGATTCCGGGCAGCAGGAACAGCTACGTCCTGATCCGGAAACAGTGACTGACATGTATCAAGCCACCTATTTCAAGACGGACGGCTCGGCGGGTGCGGAGGTCACGCTCCCGAGCGCACTCTTCGACGGCGTGATTCACGAAGCTGCGCTCCACCAGGTGATCAAGGCCCATATGGCCAATCGTCGCCAGGGCACGGCATCCAGGAAGAACCGGAGCGCCGTCCGGGGCGGGAGCCGCAAGCCGTGGAGGCAGAAGGGCACGGGCCGGGCACGTCAGGGCACGATCCGGGCGGCTCAATGGAGAGGCGGCGGGATAGCGTTTCCGCCCCAGGCCCATTCCTGGAACCAGAAGATTCCGAGACGGCTCCGGACCCTCGCCCGCAGTTCCGCGTACAACAGCCGCGCCGAGGCGGGGCGCGTGGCGGTCATCGAGGGGTTCGACTTCGAGGCGCCGAAGACCCGCCAGCTGACCCGGCTGCTCGGCAAGATCGACCAGCCCGGCAAGATCCTCTTCCTGACGAACGGGTTGAACCGCGAACTGTACCTCTCGGGGCGCAACCTCCCCGACGTGCGGGTCATGCCGTTCGGGCTGGAGTCGACCTACGATGTCGTCTGGTCCGGCACGGTCATCATCGAGGAAGCCGCGCTCGCCGCGGTTGGTGACGCGTCGGCCGGCGACGAGCGGCCGCGCCGGCGTCCCATCGGGCGAGAGGAGGCATGATGCGGGAGGCCTACGACGTGATCGTTGCGCCGGTGGTCACCGAAAAGACCACCGAGCAGATGGAAGCGAGCCGGTACACCTTCGTCGTGAACAAGCGCTCCAACAAGCACGAGATCGCGAGGGCGGTCGAGGCGCTGTGGGACGTCAAGGTCACCGGCGTGCGCACCATGCGGTATCCCGGCAAGGCGAAGCGGGCCCTCCTGGGACGGATGGTCAAGAACTGGGACCTCGGTCGGCGGCCTTCGTACAAGAAGGCGGTGGTGCAGCTGGTCGAGGGCGATCAGATCGAATTCTACGAGATGGGTTGATCCATGGCGCTGAAGAAATTCAAACCCGTGACGCCGGGGACCCGGTTCCGTTCGGTCACGGCCAAGGATGTGGTCACCCGCAAGGAGCCCGAGAAGGCCCTCACCGAGCCCCTGAAGAGGTCGGGCGGGCGCAACCACCACGGCCGCATCACGATCAGGCGCCGCGGCGGGGGCAACAAACGCAGGTACCGCAAGGTGGACTTCAAGCGCAACAAGCACGGTGTTTCCGGCCGGATCGCCGAGATCGAGTACGATCCGAACCGGTCCGCATTCATTGCGTTGGTGCACTACGAGGACGGCGAAAAACGCTATATCCTCTACGTGCGGGGCATGGGCGTCGGGGATGTGGTGGTGTCCGGTCCCGATGTCGACATTCGGCCGGGCAACGCGCTGCCCCTCGAGCGGATCCCGCTGGGCACGACGGTTCACAATGTCGAGATGAAGCCGGGCAAGGGTGGGCAGATGGCCCGTTCGGCCGGGTCGGGAGTGCAGGTGGTGGCCAAGGAGGGCGACTACGTCACCTTGCGCCTTCCGTCGACCGAGGTACGGCGCATCCATAAGCGGTGTCTGGCCACCGTGGGCCAGGTGGGCAACGCGGACCACAACCTGCGCTCGCTGGGCAAGGCGGGCGCCAGCCGCTGGAGGGGCCGCCGTCCCAAGGTGCGCGGAGTCGCCATGAATCCCGTGGACCATCCGCTGGGTGGCGGCGAGGGCAAGGCGTCCGGAGGGCGGCCGCCGGTTACCCCGTGGGGCAAGCCCGAGGGTACGAAGACACGCAAGAAGAGGAAGCAGTCGAACAAGTTCATTGTCCGTGGGCGCAAGCGCGGCAAGGCGACGCGCTGACCATGGGCTGCGAGAGGACCGGGTAGGAGCCAATGCCGCGAAGCGTCAAGAAGGGCCCGTTCATCGACGAGAAGCTGCTGCGAAGGGTGGAGCAGATGAACGCGCGTAACGAAAGGTCCGTGATCCGGACCTGGTCCCGCGCGTCGACGATCTCTCCCGACTTCGTGGGACACACCGTCGCGGTTCACAACGGCAACAAGTTCATTCCGGTGTACATCACCGAGAACATGGTCGGTCACAAGCTCGGCGAGTTCGCCCCCACGCGCCTCTTCAGGGGTCACGGCGGGAAGCTGGCCGACAAGCGGTCGAGGATTTGAGATCATGGAGGCGCACGCGATCGCCAAGGACATCAGGATGAGCCCACGAAAGGTGCGGCTCGTAGTGGATCAGATTCGGGGCCGGCCCGTCAGCGAGGCCACTTCGGTACTTCGTTTCTCGAAGAAGGCGGCTGCGGGTCCGGTGGAAAAGACTCTCCTGTCCGCCGTGGCCAACGCGCGGGAGAAGGCGGACCGGGACGGGGATTCCCTGGATGTGGACGATCTCGTGGTGAGCCGCGTCTTCGTCGACCCGGGCCCCTCACTCAAGCGATGGAGGGCGGCTGCGATGGGACGAGCGACACCTCGTCGCCGCAGGACGAGCCACATCACGGTCGTCGTGACAGCGAAGGAGAACTAAGCGGATGGGCCAGAAAACCCACCCCCACGGATTCCGGCTCGGGATCGTTTCGGACTGGCGGTCCCACTGGTACGCCGAACGGGACTTCCCCGCGCTCCTCAAGGAGGATCAGACGATTCGCGAATACCTTCACCGGCGGCTTCATCACGCCGCGGTGGCAACGGTGGAGATTGCGCGCAAGCCGTCCAAGCTCGTCGTTACGGTGCACACGGCACGGCCGGGCGTCGTGATCGGCAAGAGGGGGGCCGAGGTGGACAAGCTGCGGGACGAGTTGGCGGTGCTGACCAATAGCGAGGTCTCCGTCAACGTCGAGGAGATCAAGCGCCCCGAGCTGAACGCGCGCCTGGTCGCCGACAACGTGGCTCACCAGATCCGCCAGCGCATCTCCTTCCGGAGAGCGATGAAGCGCGCGGTCCAGTCGGCCATGCGTGCCGGCGCCGAAGGGATTCGCATCCAGTGCGCCGGCAGGCTGGGCGGCGCCGAGATTGCGCGCACCGAAGGCTACAACGAAGGCCGGGTTCCCCTGCACACGCTGCGTGCGGAGATCGACTACTCGCACGTCGAGGCGCGCACCACGTACGGGACCGTCGGCGTCAAGTGCTGGATCTTCAAGGGCGAAATGATCGAAGACCGCTTCGGTCGGACGTATTCGGCCGGACCGAACGCCTAGGAGACCGTGAGGAGATAGAGCAATGCTGGCACCGAAACGGGTAAAGCGCAGGAAGACCCACAAGGGGAAGATGCGCGGGAAGGCCTACCGGGGAAGCAGGGTTTCGTTCGGGGAATACGGCCTCCAGGCGCTCGAGGCGAGCTGGATTACCAACCGCCAGATCGAGTCCGCCCGTGTGGCGATCACCAGGCACGTCAAGAGGGGCGGGAAGGTGTGGATCCGGATCTTCCCCGACAAGCCAATCACCAAGAAGCCCGCCGAGACCCGCATGGGGAAAGGGAAGGGGAACCCGGAGGAATGGGTCGCCGTGGTAAAGCCGGGGCGGATCATGTTTGAACTGGAAGGCGTGCCCGTCGATGTGGCGCGCAGAGCGATGCAGCTGGCCTCCTTCAAGCTTCCCGTGAAGACCAGGTTTGTCGACCGGGAATCTCAACTCTAGGACCAGGGAGCAGATACAGGTGAAGGCAGAAGAGATTCGCGAGCTTGACGACGCCGAGTTGAACCATCGGCTGGGCGAGCTGCGGCTGGAGCAGTTCCGGCTCCGTTTCCGCAGCGCGATCATGCAGCTTGAAAACCCGAGCTTGCGGCGCGAGATCCGGCGGGACATCGCACGCATCAGGACGATTCTGCACGAGCGCCGCGCGGCGGCGGAGGCGGAGCAGCAATGAACGCGAACGACGAGCGCAGCCGGCGCAAGGTGCGTACCGGGGTGGTGGTCAGCGACGGCGCCGAGAAGACGGTGACGGTGATCGTGGAACGCCGCTTCGCCCACCCGCTTTACGGCAAGCAGGTGAAGCGCACCAGGAAGTACCACGCACACGACGAAACCAACGAGTACCGGGTCGGTGACACGGTCTCGATCATGGAAACGCGCCCGCTCTCGAAGACCAAGAGATGGCGCGTCGTTGAACTCATCGAACGGCCCGCCTGACGTCCGCGGGTAGAGGACCGGAGAGATCCGATGATCCAACAGGAATCGATGCTCAAGATCGCCGACAACACCGGTGCGAAGCGGGCGCTGTGCATCCGTGTGCTCGGTGGATCGGGGCGGCGCTATGCCCGGATAGGCGACAGGGTCATCGTTACGATCAAGGACGCGGTGCCCAACGCGCCGATCAAGAAGGGCGAGGTCATGGAGGCGGTCGTCGTGCGTACGGCCAAGGAAATGCGCAGACGCGACGGAAGCTACATCCGGTTCGACGACAACGCGGCCGTGCTCATCAACGCCCAGCAGGAACCGCGCGGTACCCGGATCTTCGGGCCCGTGGGGCGCGAGCTGCGCGAAAAGCGCTACATGCGGATCGTTTCCCTGGCACCGGAGGTGCTTTGATCATGGGCTGGACGAAGATCGTCAAGGGCGACCGGGTCAGGGTGATCCGGGGCAACCACCGGGACGCGGAGGGAACGGTGCTCCGTGTGATCCGGAAGACCCGCCAGGTCGTCGTGCAGGGCGTGAACATGCGGAAGCGGCACACGCGGCCGTCACAGGAAAACCCCGAGGGGGGCATCATCACCTTCGAGGGCCCGATCCACATCTCGAACGTGATGCTGATCGAACCGGCGACCGGCGAGGCCAGCCGCGTGCGGATGCGCGTGGAGCCCGATGGACTGAAGGAACGCATTGCCGTCAGGAGCGGAAACCCCGTGCCGAAGGGAGCCTGATCCCGCGGCATTGAAGCGAGGATACGAGAGGAAGATGGAACCACGGCTGTTGACCCACTACAAGGACGTTGCCAGGCCGGCGCTGCAGGAGCAGTTCGGCTTTGCCAACCCTCACCAGATTCCCCGCGTCGTGAAGGTTACCCTCAACGTCGGCGTCGGTGAGGGCAGCCGGGACCGCAAGCTGGTGGATTCGGTTGCCGGGGAGTTGGCCGTGATCTCGGGACAGAAGGCCGTGATCACGCGGGCCCGGAGGTCGATCTCCAACTTCCGGCTCCGCGAGGGCATGCCGGTGGGCGCCTCCGTGACGCTGAGAAGGCGTGGCATGTGGGAGTTCATCGACCGCTTCGTCTCGGTCGCCGTCCCCCGCATCCGTGACTTCAGGGGTCTCAACACGCGCTCCTTCGACGGCCGCGGCAACTACACGGTCGGGATCAGGGAGCAGATCATCTTCCCCGAGGTCGACTACGACAAGGTCAAGAGCATCCACGGCATGGACGTTACGATCGTGACTTCGACCGCCAAGGACGATCAGGCGTACGCGCTTCTGCGGCAGCTTGGATTCCCGTTCCGTGGCGAAGTCCCGCTGATTATCGGAGCCCAGGCCTGAACGAGGAGAGACGGAACCAGCCATGATGACCGATCCCATCGCGGACATGCTCACCCGAATCCGGAACGCCGGGAGCGCGGGGCACCGCTGGGCCGACGTGCCGCTGTCAAAGCTCAAGGTGGAGGTGGCGCGGCTCCTGAAGGAGAACGCGTTCGTCCACGACTTCAAGGTTCTCAACGATGGCCGGCACGGCCTTGTTCGCGTGTACCTTAAGTACCACGAAGGTGAACACGTCATTCGGCGCATCGCCCGGGTATCCAGGCCGGGACGGCGGCGCTACGTGGGTGTCGAGGAGATTCCGCGAGTCCGCAACGGACTGGGAATGGCCATGCTTTCCACCTCCCGGGGTCTGCTCTCCGACCGTGCCGCCCGCCAGGCCGGCGTGGGCGGCGAACTTCTCGCGGTGATCTGGTAGGAGGTTTCGATGTCAAGAATTGGCAAGAAGCCGGTTACCATCCCCGCCGGCGTCACGGTCACCCTGGACGGACAGCGGGTTGCCGCCAGAGGTCCCAACGGAGAATTGGAACTGCAGGTTCGGGCCCCGATCCGCGTGGGCTGGGATGGTCAGGAGGGCAAGACGATTCTGGTTACCCGACCCGACGACCATAAGCAGAACCGGGCGCTGCACGGGCTGACCCGTTCCCTGATCGCGAATATCGTCGAAGGAGTCAGCCAGGGGTTCAGCAAGACCCTCGAGATCGTGGGCGTGGGCTACCGTGTCCAGCCTCAGGGCAAGGGCCTCCGGCTGAGCCTGGGGTTCTCGCATCCGATCGACTTTCCGGCTCCGGACGGCATCAGTTTCGAGACTCCAAACCAGACGACGATCGTGGTAAAGGGCGCGGACAAGCAGCAGGTGGGTCACACGGCTGCCGTGATACGGGCCTTTCGTCCCCCGGAGCCGTACAAGGGGAAGGGTGTGAGATACAAGGACGAACACGTCCGGCGTAAGGCCGGCAAGACGGCCGGAGCATGACGATGATCAAGCCCAGCAAGTTGAGAAAGAGCCGCCGCCTGCAGCGCGAGCGGCGCCACGCGCGCATCCGCAAACGCGTGCACGGGACGGGGGATCGGCCCCGGCTGGCGGTGCACCGGTCGATCCGCAACATCCAGGGCCAGCTGATCGACGACGAGTCGGGCCGGACCCTGATGGGTCTCTCCACGCTCGCCCCCGAACTGAGGGGTGCGGCCCCGGACGAGGGAAGCCGCAAGGTGGAGGCGGCCCGCGCTGCGGGCAGACTGCTGGCCGAACGGGCGCGCGAGCAAGGCGTCACCCGGGTCGTGTTCGACCGGGGCGGCTTCCGGTATCACGGTCGTGTCAGGGCGTTCGCGGAAGGCGCGCGCGCAGGAGGTCTGTCGTTCTGATGGCCAGAGACAAGCGACCCCCCCGCGAGGGGGCCGAGCAGGTCGAGAACCTGATCCATATCAACCGCGTGGCCAAGGTCGTGAAGGGGGGGCGCCGCTTCTCCTTTACCGCACTGGTCGCGGTGGGCAACCAGGCCGGTCGCGTGGGAATCGCCCACGCCAAGGCCAACGAGGTGGCGGAGGCGATCCGCAAGGCCTTCGAGCAGGCCCGGCGAGCCATGATCGACGTACCGGTCACGCAGGGGACCATTCCCCACGAGATCATCGGGCGCTGGGGCGCGGGCCGTGTGCTGATGCGTCCCGCCGCGCCGGGGACGGGGGTGATCGCCGGCGGTCCGGTGCGCGCCGTGCTCGAGGCGGCGGGCATCACCGACGTGCTGACCAAGAGCCTGGGCACGAACAACCCGATCAACGTGGTGCGCGCGACGGTCCACGGGCTCGAGAACCTGGTCACCGCGTATGATGTCGCTGCCGAGCGGGGCATTTCGGTTGAAGAACTCGGGATGGTGAATCGTGGCTAGGCGTATCAGGATCACGCAGGTACGCAGCGCCGTGGGGCGTCAGAAGGTGCAGCGACGCACCCTCCAGGCGCTCGGAATCCGGCGCCACCAGCAGGCGGTGGTCCACGACGACACCCCTGCGATCCGCGGAATGATCGCGAAAGTGGACTATCTGGTAGAGGTGACGGAGGTGGATTGACCGGTGATCGAGCTTCACAATCTGCGGTCCCCGAAGGGGTCCCACCGATCGCGCAAGCGCGTGGGGCGTGGCCCCGGCTCCGGCAAGGGCAAGACGTCGGGCAGAGGAGAAAAGGGTCAGAATTCGCGCTCGGGCGGCGGTGTGCCGGCCTGGTTCGAGGGCGGCCAGATGCCCCTGCAGCGGCGGATCCCGAAGCGGGGATTCAAGAACCGCAACCGAATCGAATACCAGGTCGTCAACGTAGGTGACCTGCACATCGTGGATGGAGACGCGACGCCCGAGGGGCTGAAGGCGGCGGGACTGGTCCGGTCCCTTCGTCGTCCGGTGAAGATTCTCGGAAGCGGTGAAATCGCCGTTGCGGTCACCTGCTCGGTGCATGCCGTGTCCGCCAGTGCCCGCAAGAAGATCGAGGCTGCCGGCGGCTCGGTGGCGATTCTCTCCCTGCGCGGGGGGGAAGACCAGGAGGAAGACCAATAGTGCGTCCCGCCGAGGACATGGGGAGGGGTCCCGACAATGGCTAATCCGATTCCGAATCTCTTCCGTGCCCCGGAGCTGAAGAAGAAGATCCTCTTCACGCTCCTGATCATGTTCGTGTACCGGATCGGATCGCACATCACGGTGCCCGGCGTCGATGTCGGCGCGCTCCAGGCGCTTTCCGGCCAGTTTTCCGGCACGTTCCTCGGCGTGTACGACATGTTTGTCGGCGGAGGCCTGAGCCGGGCCACGGTCTTTGCGCTGGGGATCATGCCCTACATCTCGGCGAGCATCATGTTCCAGCTGCTCGCCGCGGTCTTCCCGACGGTGGAAAAGCTGCAGAAGGAGGGCGAACAGGGGCGGAAGAAGCTGACCCAGTGGACCCGTTACACCACGGTCCTGCTCTGCCTCATCCAGTCGTATGCGTACGCCTCGTTCCTGCAGAGCCTGGGCGAGGCCGTGCGCGTGCCCGGCATGGGCTTCGTCTTTTCGACGGTGATCACACTCACCGTCGGCGGCATCTTCATCATGTGGATGGGTGAGCAGATCACGGAGCGGGGCATCGGCAACGGAATGTCGCTGATGATCTTCTTCTCGATCATCCAGGGTTTCCCGCAGGCCATCGTGCGCACCTGGGAATCGCTGATGATCGGCGAGATCGGCCTGTTCGAAATCGTGGCGTTGCTCGCGGTGGTCGTGGGCATCACGGCGGGGGTCGTGGCGATGACCATGGCGGCTCGAAAAATACCCGTACAGATCCCACGGAAGGTCGTCGGACGCGGCCGCATCCGCGAGGGACAGAAGAGCTTCATTCCCCTGCGCATCAACTCGGCCGGGGTGATGCCCATCATCTTCGCCCAGTCGTTCATTGTGGTTCCCGGCACGCTCGCCGCCTTCAGCTCCGTTCCGTTCATAGCCGACATGGCGGACATCTTCCAGCCCGGGAACTGGGCCTACTACCTCACCTATGCCGCGCTCATCATCTTCTTCACCTACTTCTACACGGCCATCATCTTCAACCCGGTCGACCTGGCGGAGAACCTCAAGAAGCAGGGCGCCTTCATCCCGGGTGTGAAGCCGGGCACGCGCACGGCCGAGTACATCGACCGGATCCTCACCCGCGTCACCCTGCCCGGATCGGTCTACCTCGCGCTGATCGCTCTCGTCCCGTTCTGGATATTCGACATCTTCGCGATCCAGAACTTCTTCTTCGGCGGCACCAGCCTGCTCATCGTCGTAGGCGTGGGCCTCGACACCGTCCAGCAGGCGCAGCAGCACCTGTTGCTCCGGCACTACGACGGCTTCATGAAGAAGGGGCGCGTGAAGATGCGCGGCCGCCAGCGGTACGTCTAGCAGCCCGTGGACAAAATCCCCCCGGCATTCGAACGGCGATGCATCCGTGCCGGACCGCTTCGCTCTGCGTTGCTCCTCGGGCCCGTAGCGCTGCTACTGGCCCTATCGTCGCGCCTTGCCGGCCCGGCGCCTCCCCGCTCTCGGTGCTCGGGCGGCTTTATCCACGGACTGCTAGCGGTCCCCACCACATGAATGGAGCGCAATCCGCGGGCCGGGTGATCGTTCTCCTCGGGTCGCCGGGGGTCGGGAAGGGCACCCAGGGGATCCGGCTGAGCGGGGCGATGGGCTGGGCCCATGTGTCGACGGGCGACCTGTTGCGCGCGGCGCTGAAGGCCGGCACGGCGCTCGGCCTCGAAGCCCGCAAGTTCATGGATGCGGGCGAGCTCGTGCCCGACGAGGTGATGGTTGACCTGGTGCGCGAACACCTTGCAGCGATGGGTTCCGACCGGGGCGTCGTCTTCGACGGATTCCCGCGGACGGTGCCGCAGGCGGAGGCTCTGGGCGCCGTCCTCGCGGAGGAAGGTCGCCAAGTCGACCAGGTCGTGCTTCTCGAGGCCGACGCGGAGGTCCTGGTGAGGCGCATCTCGGGGCGCCGGTCTTCGCCGAGCGGGCGCGTCTATAACGTCCATTTCGATCCCCCCCGCCGGCCGGGCTTCTGTGACGATACCGGCGAGCCCCTCATCCATCGCGCCGACGACCAGCCGGAGACGGTGCGCACCCGGCTCTCGGTCTACCGCGAGGCCACGGCCCCACTCGTCGGCTATTACGACGCGCGGGGAGTCCTCGTGAGGGTCGACGGCGAGGGCGACATCGGTGAGGTGCAGGCAGCGCTGCGGGAAGCGGTGGGCGTTGCGCGCGGCGCTACCGCGACGGGGGCGTGATGGCCAGGCGTTCCGGCAGGGCGATCCACCTGAAATCTCCCGCCGAGATCCAGGCGATGGCCCGGTGCGGCGACATCATCGCCGGTCTATTCGATGAGATGGAGCCGCTCGTGCGCCCCGGCGTGGCCACCGCGTCTCTCGACCGTTTCGTGGACGATTTCGTGCGCTCTCACAAGGGCGCGGTCCCGGCGTTCAAGGGGCTGTACGGCTTCCCCGGCAGCGCCTGCATCAGCATCAACGAGGAGGTGGTGCACGGGTTGCCGTCGAAGCGCACGCTGCGGGACGGCGATATCGTCTCGATCGACGTGGGCGTGAGGCGGAAGGGCTGGTGCGCCGACTCGGCATACACCTTCGCCGTGGGGGAGATCGAACCCGAGGCGGCCGACCTGGCGGCGGTGACCTACGCGTCTCTGGTGGCGGCCGTGGCCGCCGCCCGGCCCGGTGGCCACGTCGGTGACATCGGAGCTGCGGTCGTGGAAACCGTGGGCGAGAGCGGCTACCGGATCATTCGCGACCTGGTGGGGCACGGCGTGGGGCGTGATATCCACGAGGAGCCGCAGGTTTCGAACATCGGCCGCGCCGGCTACGGCGTGCCGCTCAGGCCCGGAATGGTGCTGGCCATCGAACCCATGCTCGCGGTCGGCACCGACGAGATCAGGACCCTCGACGACAAGTGGACGGTCACGACCCTCGACGGCACGCTGTCCGCCCACTACGAACACACGGTCGCGATCACGGACGAGGGCCCGCGGATCCTGACCGGAGGCGGGATCTGGGACAGGACCGGGGCTACCGAAGGAAAACGATACCAGCTATCTTTAAAAGCTATGCTTTGAACGATTGGGCCAATGCCAACCAGGGGGAGTCCGTCAAAGTGAAGGTCCGCACCAGCGTGAAACCCATGTGTGAGTACTGCCGCGTCGTCCGCCGGAAGGGCGTCGTCCGCATTATTTGCAGCCGGAACCCCCGGCACAAGCAGCGTCAGGGCTGAGGACGGCGACATGGCACGTATCGCGGGGGTCGATCTTCCCAGGGGCAAGCGAATCGAGGTCGCGCTCACCTATGTGTACGGCGTGGGGCGCACTTCCTCGAAGCAGATACTCGAGGCTGCGGGCATCAATCCCGATCTTCGCACGCACGAGCTGACGGACCAGGACGCGAGTCGTCTGCGGCGCGAGATCGAGCAGAACTACAAGGTCGAAGGTGCGTTGCGCACCGAGGTGTCCATGAACATCAAGCGTCTCATGGACATCGGCTGCTACCGCGGCCTGCGGCATCGTCGGGGCCTGCCCGTGCGGGGACAGCGGACCCATACGAACGCGCGCACCAAGAAGGGGCCCAGGCGCGCGATCGCGGGCAAGAAGAAGGCTCCCAAGAAGTAGTCGGGCGCATCGGATACCCTAACGGGCGGACCATTACAGGAGCGGGGTAGTGCCCCGCAGGAAGGTGCCGGTTGGCAAACCCCAGATCGACGCGGACGAAGAAATCGAAGAAGGTCGTCGCGGCCGAAGGCGTCGCGCACATCAAGGCGACCTTCAACAACACCATCATCACCATCGCGGACCAGGCCGGGAACGTCCTGGTTTGGGCGACGGCGGGGACGGCCGGCTTCAAGGGGTCCAAGAAGTCCACGCCCTTCGCCGCAACGATGGCCGCCGAACAGGCCGGTCGCGATGCCGTCGCCATGGGCGTGCGGCAGATCGTCGTCCGTGTGCAGGGACCCGGCTCGGGAAGGGAATCCGCGATCCAGGCGTTGGCGGCTGCCGGGCTCAACATCGTCTCGATTCACGATGTGACGCCGCTGCCGCACAACGGCTGCAGGCCTCCCAAGAAACGCCGCGTGTGACGGAATAGAGAGACTCGATAGCAATGGCACGATACACAGGTCCGGTTTGCAAGCGATGCCGTCGGGAGGGGCAGAAACTCTTCCTGAAGGGCGCCAAGTGCTACACCGAGAAATGTCCCGTTGAGCGACGCCAGTATCCGCCGGGCCACCACGGGCCGGCGTCGGTCCGGCGTCGCAAGCAGTCGGACTACGCGATGCAGCTGCGCGAGAAGCAGAAAGTCAAGCGCATCTACGGACTGCACGAGAAGCAGTTCCGCAACCTGTTCGAGTACGCCGCCGGACGGCCGGGCGTCACGGGCGAGAATCTCATCATCGCGCTGGAGAGCCGTCTGGACAACGTGGTCTTCCGAATGGGCATGACGGCCAGCCGCCGCCAGGCTCGCCAACTGGTCCGGCACCGCCACGTCGCCGTCAACGGATCCACGGTGGACATTCCGAGCTATCGGCTCTCTGCCGGCGACGAAGTCGCATTGCGCTCGAAGTCCCGTGATCTGGATCTGGTCGCGGCGAGCCTCGAGGCGCGCACCCGCCCGCCACTGCTGGACTGGCTGTCGCTCGACGAGAAGAAGCGGGTCGGCAGGGTCGTGCGGGCGCCCACGCGGGGAGACATTCCTCTCGCCGCGCAGGAACAATTGATCGTCGAACTCTATTCCAAGTGAGCCTGCTGAGAGCCGCACCGTCAACGGTTCACGGGGATTCAAACGGCCACAAACCAGCCAGGGGGATACCTACGGTGACTTTGGAGCTTGATCTTTCAGGTCTCGTTCTTCCCGAGCGCATCGAGATCGCGGAGATGTCGGAGGACGGCCGTTCTGCGGTCTTCGTCCTTGAGCCGCTCGAAAGGGGCTTTGGGCATACGCTGGGCAACTCGGTCCGCCGGGTCCTGCTTTCCTCGCTCAAGGGATCGGCGGTTTGGGCATTCCGGATCGACGGCGTGGTCCATGAGCATCAGACCATCGGTTCCGTCGTCGAGGATGTGCACCAGATCATCCAGAACCTGAAGTCCCTCGTGGTCAGCCTCGACGACGACATCGAAGAAGCGGTGCTCTCGATCCAGGCGGCCAGGGCGGGTCCGATCAGCGCGCGCCAGATCAAGGCACCCGGGTCGGTCACCATCCACGATCCCGACCATCACATCCTCACGCTGCAGGACGACCGGGAACTCAATATCGAACTGCGCGTCAACAAGGGGCGCGGCTTCGTGCTCGCGGATCAGGGCCCGGTGTCGAAGGATTCCCCGGTCGACCTGGTTCGCATCGACGCGATCTATAACCCTGTGTTGCGCGCGAACTTCACCGTCGAGGAGACGCGTGTCGGGCAGAGGACCGACTTCGACAAGCTCTCCATCCATGTGGAGACCGACGGGTCGGTTGATCCGGAGAGCGCCATTCGGTACTCGGCGGAACTGGTCCGCAAGCACCTGGAATACATGCTCTACTTCTCGATCGGCGGGCTTCCCGAGGAGGAGCCGAGCACGCTCGCGCCGATCCCGGAGAAGATGATCGAGCTGTTCCACACCCCGATCGGCGACGTGGCCGAGATCAGTGTCCGCTCGCAGAATTCGCTGAAGAGGGTATCGATCAAGACGCTGGGTGACCTGATCAGCCGCACCGAAGAGGAAATGCTGGACATCGACAACTTCGGGAAGAAGTCGCTGAAGGAGATGCGCAAGCTCCTGCAGGTACACGGACTGCGGTTCGGGATGAGAATCGAGGAGGGAGACGACGGGAGGCTCTTCCTCGTTCAGGAGGGCGCCGTCGAGCCGACGGGGGAATAGGTCATGCGTCACCGAAAGAAGGGTAGAAGCCTCTCGCGCTCGCCGAGCCACCGCAAGGCGCTGCTGAGGAACATGGCGATGTCGCTCTTCCAGCACGAGCGAATCACCACGACCACGGCGCGCGCCAAGGAGTTGCGGCCCTACGTGGAGCGCCTCATCACGCTGGCCAAGCGGGGAGACCTGCATGCACGCCGGCTGGCGGCCCGCCGGATCGCCGACCGTGACGTGCTCGGCAAGCTGTTCGACGACATCGCCCCTCGCTACGCCGAGCGCCCGGGAGGCTACACCCGCATTCTCAAGCTGGGCAACCGCAAGGGTGACGCCGCCGAAATGGCGCTGATCGAGTTAGTGTGATAGAATCGGGCGGCACGGGGAGGTTCCGCCGAACCTCGACAGGCGAACTTGGAACGCGCAAAGGACAGGCCAGATGGTAACGTTGCTGAATTCCCGCTCGGGTGCGGTTCGACCGGGGACGCTGCTCATGCTGCTGAGCTTCCTCGTGGTTGGGGGTTTCCTGTATTGGCTCTCCGTCACGGCAGAGCCGACCGAGGTGGTGGTCGAGGAGCCCGAGGACGATGTCGTCGTGAACGAGGTCGCCTTCGCGGACTTTTCCAGTGGGCCGGCGACCTATGTGGGACAGGAACTCACCCTGATGAGCGTCGCGGTGACCAGCCTGTTGCGGCCCCACGCCTTCTGGACAAACCTGGTGGACCAGCAGCAGACGGCTTACCTGCTGCATCTCTCCGACGCCCTCCTGGCCGACTCGGTGTCGGTGGACATGGGGATGGTCGTGGACGTCACGGGTACGGTCACGCAGATGTCCGACTCCATTCTGGACGCCTGGGAGGCCGCCGGAGCCTTCCCGAACGATGTCGATCGCCTCACGGCCGAGTTCGCGGAGACCTTCATCGAGGTCACCGTGCTCGGCGGCGACGCGGGTGACGACTCCTCCGAGGCCGGCGAGGCTTCCGAGCCTTCCTCCTGAGACGGTCTCCGCGCCGGCATCGGTGGGAATGAGGGCGGCGCGGGCCGAAGTCGGACAGTGGGAGATGGCGGATACCGGTCGGGACGACACACCCAGGACGAAGCGGTCGCGCCTGGAATCGGGTGACGCCGTGCTCGGGGTCGTGGGGCTCGGGTACGTCGGCTTGCCGCTGGCCGCGGAGGCCGCCCGGCACGGGATCCGGGTCATCGGATTCGACGTCGATTCCGGGGTTGTGGAAAGCGTCAACGAGGGCCTGAGCCACATCGCGGATCTGCCTGGGTCGGAGGTTGCGGGGGCGCGGGACCGCGGGTTGCTCGAGGCGACCGCGGACATGAGCCGCCTGGGCCGGTGCGACGCGGTGTCGATTTGCGTGCCCACCCCTCTGTCGAAGACCCGGGATCCCGATATCTCGCACGTTCTGGCCGCCGCTGAGGCCGTGGCCACGGTCCTCCGGGAGGGCCAGCTCATCGTGCTGGAGTCGACCACCTATCCGGGCACGACCCGCGAGGTCGTGTTGCCGATCCTGCGCCGGAGCGGACTCGAACCCGGGACCGACTTCCACCTGTGCTTCTCGCCCGAACGCGTGGACCCGGGCAACGAGACCTGGAAGACGGGGAACACGCCGCGCATCATCGGTGGCGTCACGCCGCGGTGCACCGAGGTCGGCACGGCGTTCTACTCGCGCTTCGTGGACGACGTGGTGACAGTATCCTCAGCCGAGGCCGCCGAGCTGGCGAAGATCCTCGAGAACGCGTTTCGCGCGGTGAACATAGGTCTGGTCAACGAGATGGCGCTGATAGCGGACCGGCTCGGGCTCGACATATGGGAGGTCATCGAGGCCGCGGCCACAAAGCCGTTCGGATTCATGAAATTCACGCCGGGACCGGGTCTCGGCGGTCATTGTCTGCCGGTTGACCCGCACTATCTGTCGTGGAAGATGCGGGCAATGGACTACCGCACCCGCTTCATCGAGACGGCCTCCGAGATCAACGCGGAGATGCCGACGTTCGTAGTCGGCAAGGTTAGGGACGCGCTCAACGGGGCGCGCAAGCCCGTCAACGGGTCCCGGATCGTTCTGCTCGGTGTGGCCTACAAGACGGATGTGGCCGATGTGCGCGAATCCCCCGCGATGGACATCCTGGAACTGCTGGAACGCGACGGAGCGGAGGTGCTGTACCACGATCCCCACGTGCCCGAGTGGCCGACGCGGGACGGTCGCGTGCTCCGCTCACAGCCCTTCGCCGATGGCCTGCTGCAGGGAGCGGACGCTGTCGTGATCGTGACGGATCATTCCGCGTTCGACGCGCGGGAGATCTATCGGATGTCGTCGATCCTGGTCGACGCGCGCAATGCCACGGCCGGGGTTCCCGAGTCCCGGAGGACGGCCCGCCCGCAGCGCTGGATCGTGAAGGGATGAGGATCGCGGTGCTGGGTAGCGGGTATGTGGGACTGACGACCGGGGCGTGCCTGGCGGAAACGGGCAACGATGTCGTGTGCGCGGACGTCGTACAGGAGAAGGTGGACGCCCTCAACCGGGGGGAAGTCCCCTTCTTCGAACCCGGTCTGGCCGCGCTGCTGGCGGAGAACGTGGCAGCCGGGCGCCTCACCTTCACCACCGACAACGCAATGGCCGTGCGCGAATCCTACATCGTCTTCATCACCGTCGGGACGCCGCAGGGCGACGACGGGTCCGCCGACCTGCAGCACGTCCTTGCGGCGGCGCGCGATGTCGGCCGCGCAATGGACGGCGAGCGGATCGTGGTCACCAAGAGCACGGTACCCGTGGGAACCACGCGGATGGTGCGTGAGGCCATCGAGGCCGAGACGGATCATCCGGTGCATGTGTGCTGCAACCCGGAATTCCTGAAGGAAGGGGCGGCGATCAGCGACTTCAAGCGGCCGGACCGCGTAGTGCTCGGCGTCGACGACTTCGGAGCGGCGGCAGTGCTCCGGGGCCTCTACGCGCCCTTCGTGCGGACGGGGCGGGAGGTCCTCGTCATGGACACGGCTTCGGCCGAGGTGACGAAGTACGCGGCAAACGCAATGCTGGCTACCCGCATCAGCTTCATGAACATGATCGCCCGCCTCTGCGAACGTTCAGGCGCCGATGTGGATATGGTGCGCCAGGGGGTGGGTTCGGATGCCCGGATCGGCCCGACCTACCTGTTTCCGGGTTTGGGGTACGGGGGCTCCTGCTTTCCCAAGGACGTAACCGCGCTCGCGCGGACCCTGAATGCGATGGAAGTCGATGCGTCGATCCTCGAGGCGGTCGAACGCGTCAACGAAAAGCAGAAGCGCCTTCTTCTCGAGATGGTGGTCGAGCGTTTCGGCGAAGACCTGCGGGGGCGCGTATTCGCCGTGTGGGGACTCGCGTTCAAGCCGGATACCGACGACATGCGCGAGGCGCCCAGCCTGGTGACGATCCGTGGCCTGCTGGCGCGGGGCGCCAGGGTTGTCGCCCACGATCCGGCCGCGCTGGAGGCCGCGCGACGCATCCTGGGATCCGATATCGACTACTGCGAACGCAACTACGACGCGCTGGCCGGGGCCGATGCGCTGCTCATCCACACCGAGTGGCATCCCTATCGGCACCCGGACTTCGCGCGGATCCGGACGGCGCTGGCCAGCGCGGTGGTTTTCGACGGGCGCAATCTCTACGCCCCGGGAGTCATGCGGGAGCTGGGCTTCGAGTATTACTCGGTGGGACGCCGTCCTGCCAGGCCGGTGGCGGGCTGAACGGTGCGCGTGCTGATCACCGGAGTGGCGGGCTTCCTGGGCTCGCACCTTGCGGACCGCTTCCTGGCCGAGGGGTACCGCGTGGTCGGCGCGGACAACTTCCTCACCGGATCTTCCGGCAACCTCGCGCATCTCGAAAGGGACGGGCGCTTCCGGCTCATCGAACACGACGTTTCGACGCCGCTGTCCGTCGATGAGGCGTTGGACGGCGTCCTGCACTTCGCGTCGCCGGCCAGCCCGCCCGACTATCTCGATCTGCCGATTCAGACGCTCGACGCCGGAGGGTTGGGAGCCCGTCACACGCTGGACCTCGCGCTGCGCCACCGCGCCCGCTTTCTGCTGGCTTCGACCTCGGAGGTTTACGGAGACCCGCGTGTGCATCCCCAGGCGGAGGATTACTGGGGCCATGTCAACCCGGTCGGCCCCAGGAGCGTCTACGACGAGGCGAAGCGGTATGCCGAGGCGATGACCATGGCCTACCACCGCGCGCATGGGCTGGACACGAGAATCGTGCGAATCTTCAACACCTACGGTACGCGCATGCGTCCCCACGATGGCCGCGTGGTCTCCAACTTTATCGTGCAGGGACTGCGCAGGGAGCCGATGACCGTGTACGGCGACGGTTCGCAGACCCGTTCGTTCTGCTACGTGGACGACTGCGTGGACGGGGTCTTCAGACTCTTCGAGTCGACGCGTGTCGATCCCGTCAACATCGGCAACCCGGAGGAGGTCACCGTTCTCGAGCTCGCTCGCATGGTGATGAAGGAGACGGGGTCGTCACGGGCGCCCGTGTTTCTTCCGCTGCCCGCCGACGACCCCGGCGTCAGGTGTCCGGACATCGCGGTGGCGCGGAGGAGCCTGGGCTGGTCGCCGCGCATCGGCCTGCGCGAAGGCTTGCGGCGGACTGTCCGCTACTTCGCCGACCTGGCCGCGGGTGCGAACGTGCGGTCCCGGGCAATGCGGGAGGTGGCCTCGTGACCGGCGCCCGATCGTGCCGCACGGTACTCTGCGTGGGTGCGCTCGTGCTTCTGGTCCCGGCGTGTGGAGCGGATCCGGGCGATGCGGCCGCACTCCTGCGCGGCGACCGCGCATTCGCGCGCGGCGAGTACGAGGAAGCGCTCGCCGAGTACCGTCTGGCGCTGCTCAGGGAGAATCCTGGCGAGGACGGCGTCGTGCGGGCCGCGCACGCCTACCTGGCGCTCGGGCGGGTCGACGAGGCGCGCTCGCTGTACGAGCAGGCCGTCGCGGCCGACGAGTCCTACGCAAATCAGGCGGTGTCGGACTTCGTCGCCCTGGCAAGGCGCGAGTACGAGGCGGGCGACAGCTACGGAATGGCCTCGGCGATGGAAGCGGCGCTGCACTTCCGCCCCGGCATCGTCGTGGAGGGGCTGGCGCTGCCGATGGCACGGCACTACAGCAACAGCGGCGAGTACGCGCGTGCGCGGCCACTCTACCTGAGGGCCCTCGGCCAGAACCGCGACGATGCGGACATCGTGTTCGAGACTGCGCTCGCGCACGAAGAGATCGGCGACTGCGAGCGGGCTCTGGTATACTTCGACCAGTTTCGGGAACTGGCGCCGCGGCGTACGGCGGAGGTCAGCTGGCACGTGGGCTCCTGTTCGTTCCAGCTATCCAGGGAGCTGGCGGAAGAAGGAGCCCTCGACGAGGCGCTGTTGTATCTGGATGCGATGATCGATCTGGCGGAACCCAGGCCGCTGCTGGCCCAGGCCTACATGGACAAGGGCGAACTGCTCGCGCAACTCGGCGACTGCCTCTCTGCGGTGGAGGCCTTCCGGGCCGTTGGCGATGCGGATCCCTCCGGGTCGGGGCCGCTCGTGGGTCAGGCGAGAGCACGGGTGGACGAGATCCGCTTCGGGGAGCGGGGGGACGCGCCGTGCTGACCCGTTCGGTGGCCGCCGGGGCTCTGGTCGGATTGCTGGGAACGGCATGTTCCTCGGCGCCGCCCTTTTCGGGGTGGACGCCGGAACAGCTCTACGAGCACGGCCAGAGGGCCTTCGACCAGGGCAACTGGGACGAAGCGCGGCGGGCGTTCGAACGCCTGGTGCTGACCTTCCCCGGCTTCGATCAGGCGGTGGAGGCGCGCCACTACCTGGCGAGGACCTTCTTCTCGGACGGGGAATTCGTGAGCGCGGTGTCGGAATTTACGCGCATCGTGCAGGTATACCCGGACCACGAACGCACCACCGAGGCCTACATGGGACTGTGCCGTTCCTACGCGGCCATGTCTCCCCATCCACAGCGGGACCAGCAGTACACGATACAGGCCCGCACGACGTGCCAGAACGTAGCCAACGACTTTCAGGGCACGGCGGTCGGTGACTCGGCGGCGATGGTTGCGGGGGACATGCACGCCAAGTTGGGCGACAAGGCCTACCAGGAGGGCTACTTTTACTTCCAGCGTGACATCCTCCCGTCGGCGGAGCTTGTTTTTCTTGACCTGTTGGAAGCCTACCCGGATACCGAAGCGGCGCCCCGGGCCGTGGCGCGCCTCATCGACATATACGAGGCCTGGGGATGGGGTGAGCAGCAGGAAGAATTCAGGGTCAGGCTGCGCGAGAGCTATCCGGACTCGCCAGAGGCCAGGGAGCTCGACGCGCCCGTCGCCAGCGATACGGTTTCAACGGTCAGGAGCCGGGCGCCTCCCGGTCGGCGTCTCCTGACGAGATGGCCCGACGACCGCGGGTAGGGATCTTCGGCGGTACTTTCGACCCGCCCCACCTCGGCCATGTCGTGGCGGCCCGGGAGGTTGCGGATGCAGTGGATCTCGAACGCGTTCTCTGGGTTCCCGCGGCGATTCCTCCGCACAAGAGGCACCGAAGTCTGACACGGGCCACCGTGCGGCGGCGAATGGTCGAGGCGGCGGTCGGCCGTGATCCCCGCTTCGAGCTCTGCGACCTCGAGCTGGTGCGCGGGGGCATATCCTACACGGTGGACACGTTGCGGAGTCTCAAGGCTGCGCATCCGGAGTGGTCTCTGGTGCTGATCGTGGGAGCGGATCTGGTGACGGGGATGTCGGCGTGGAAGGAGCCGGACGCGGTCGCCGAGCTGGCGGAGCTGGTGGTGATGTCCAGAGACGGACAGGCACCCAGGTCGGACTGCCGGGGGAGTGTCGTCCCGGTAACCCGGGTCGATGTCTCCTCTTCACGGGTCCGGAAGCGCGTCAGGGGACGAAGGGCCGTTCGAGACATGGTGGGGACCCACATCTTGTCCATTATTGAGAGCGAAGGTTTATACAGACAGCCCAACCGCGCGATGGCGGGGGCGGACGGGCAGCGAATCCAGGAGGACCGGGTGTCTTCCGTCGAGGGTGACCCCGGATAAGCGGAAATGATCAAAGGCATCGTAAAGAAGATCGTCGGTTCCCGGCACGGCCGCGAAGTCCGACGGCTGAGCCCGCTGGTCGACGAGATCAATGGGCACTACGAAGGACTGGCGGACCTGTCGAGGGCCGAGCTGATGGCCAAGACGGACGAGTTCAGGGAGCGTATCGCCGAGTACACGGCCGACACACAGGACCGGATGGAGTCCGCACGGGAACGCAAGCGCACCTCGACGGACCCCGACGAGCGTGAGACGTTGGGACTCAGGATCGGGAAGCTGGAGGAGGACTACCACGACCAGCTGGCGGAGGTTCTCGAGGAGCTTCTCCCGGAGGCGTTTGCCGTCGTGAAGGAGGCCTGCCGCCGGCTCATGGGCTCGGACGTGAAGGTCACGGGGCAGCAGCTCGTTTGGGACATGATCCCCTACGACGTGCAGCTGATCGGGGCCGCGCAGCTTCACCGGGGCCGCGCGTGCGAGATGGCCACCGGCGAGGGCAAGACGCTCGTCGCGACGATGCCGCTCTACCTGAACGCCCTCGCGGGACGGGGCGCTCACCTGGTTACGGTCAACTCCTATCTGGCTCAGCGCGACGCCGAGTGGATGGGGGCCATCTACAAGTTCCTCGGCCTGACCGTGGACTGTATCGATCTGCACGACCCGGGAACGCCGGAACGCAGGGCCGCCTACAACGCCGACATCACCTATGGCACCAACAACGAGTTCGGCTTCGACTACCTGCGCGACAACATGGTGCATTCGCTCGAACAGCGGGTCCAGCGGGCACATCACTTCGCAATCATCGACGAGGTGGACTCGATCCTGATCGACGAGGCGAGGACCCCGCTGATCATCTCCGGGCCGGTAAGCCGCGACACGTCGACGCCTTTCAAGCAGATGGCCCCGGCGGTGGGGGCGCTGCACCGGAAGCAGAACCGCACGGTGAACCGCCTGGTCGGCGACGCGGTGCGGATGCTGAAAGCGGAGGAGGAAGAATACGAGGCGGGCGAGAAGCTGCTTGCGGCGAAGCGGGGAGGCCCCAAGAACAAGCGCCTCATGAAGCTGTTCGCCGACCAGCCGGCGGTGGTAAGACTGGTGGAGAAGGTCGAGGGCGACTACATGCGGGAGAAGCGCCTCCACGAGGTGGACGAGATGCTCCTCTTCGCCATGGACGAGAAGGGCCACAACGTGCACCTGTCGGACCCCGGCCTGGACGCGCTCTCTCCCGGGGATCCGGACGCCTTCGTGGTGCCCGACCTCTCGGAGGTCATCGGCGATATCCAGGAAGACGAGAGCCTGACGGTCGAGGCCAAGCGGGAGAAGATCGAGGGACTCGAGGCCGAGTACGCGGAAAAGTCGCAGCGAATCCATGTCATTCACCAGTTGCTCAAGGCGTATACGCTCTTTCACAAGGACGAGCGCTACATCATCGGCGACAACGGTTCGATCGTGATCGTCGACGAATTCACCGGGCGCCAGATGCCCGGGCGGCGTTGGAGCGACGGACTGCACCAGGCGGTGGAAGCGAAGGAGGGCGTGGAGATCCGCGGTGAGACACAGACGCTCGCCACGATCACGATCCAGAACTACTTCCGGATGTACGAAAAGCTCGCGGGGATGACGGGTACCGCAGAGACCGAGGAGACCGAGTTCCATCAGATCTACAATCTCGACGTGTCGGTCATTCCGACGAACCGGCCGGTGGCGCGCGACGACCGCGAGGACCTGATGTTCCGCACCAAGCGCGAGAAATACACGGCCATCATGGACGAGATCGAGCGCTTGAACCGGCTCGAGCTTCCGGTCCTGGTGGGGACGACCAACGTCGAGGTGTCGGAAACGCTGTCGCGCATGCTGCGCCGGCGCCGAATCACCCACAACGTCCTCAACGCAAAGCAACACAAGCGCGAGTCGGAGATCGTCGCAGAGGCCGGGCAGCCGGGTGCGGTTACGATCGCGACGAACATGGCGGGCCGTGGCACCGACATCAAGCTGGGACCCGGCGTCACCGATCCCCGGACCGTCGACTGGGCCACGCAGCGCGGACTCGAGCTGGATTCGGTTGCACCGACCGACCCGACGCGCTGGGAGGAGCTCGACGACGCGCCCGCCGACCACGTGATCGAAGAGGGAGGGCTCCATATCCTCGGCTCGGAGCGCCACGAAGCACGCCGGATCGACCGTCAGTTGCGCGGGCGGGCCGGGCGTCAGGGTGACCCGGGGGCCTCGCAGTTCTTCCTGTCGCTGGAAGACGACCTGATGCGCCTGTTTGGAGGCATGGAGCGAATCGCCGCCGCCATGGACAGGATGGGCGCGGAAGAGGGGGAGGTGATTACCCATCGACTGGTCACACGTTCGATCGGCAGGGCGCAGAAGCGGGTGGAGGGCAACAACTTCGAGGCGCGCAAACGGCTGCTCGACTACGACGACGTCATGAACCAGCAGCGCGAGGTCATCTACGACCTGAGACTCTTTGCGCTCGAGGGTGGCGAGGATCTGAAGGCCGAGATCTGGGAGATGGTGCACCACACCATGGAAGGCGTGTTCGACGACCACTTGCCCGATTCGGAACTGGAACAGGGAATCGAGGTGGGCGGGCTGAGACAGCGGATGCTGCTCGACCTCCACACGGTGCTGCCGCCGGTCGACAACGAGGACGACCCCGAGGAAGTCGACCGGGAAGAAGTGATTGCGCTGGCCGAATCGTCCGTCCGCGAGGCGTTCGAAAGAAAGATCGAATCGTTCGGGGAACACGGCGAGCGCGTGATGAGCTTCGTCATGCTGTCCACGATCGACGGGAAGTGGAAGGACCACCTGTACGATCTCGACCACCTGAAGGCGTCGATCGGTTTCCGGGGCTGGGGTCAGAAGGATCCGCTCGTCGAGTACAAGAAGGAAGCCTACGAGATGTTCGTGGGGCTCATGGACGACGTACGGCGCACCGTCACTCAGCAGTTCTTTCGCGTTCGGCTGGAGAAAAGCCCGCCGATGCGCTTCCAGCGACAGCGCCGACTGTCCTACTCGGGCCCTGCGGACTCTCCGGGAGCGGGACTGCGCGCGCCAGGCCGTGCCGGCGTCGGGCGGACGGCTCCGGCGGCGCGGTCAGCGGGTGCGGGAAGACCCGGCCGGGCCGCGGTGGATTCGATGGGTATGGCGGCGAGCGCGCACCGCGAAACCGTGTCGCCATCGCAGGCGGGAGGGCCCGATGTCGGCAGGCTGGCCACCAATCGCGGCGAGGCGAGGACGAAGGTGCCGGTAACGGCCACCAAGAGACCGGGGCGCAACGACCCCTGTCCGTGCGGGAGCGGCTTGAAATACAAGAAATGCTGTTACGGTCAGCTGGGATAGCGGCGGCGCCGCCCCCGGAGGCCCGGCCCCGCGAGCGGCTTCAGCGCCATGGGCCCGGACCCCTTTCCGAGCAGGAACTTCTGGCGCTGGTGATCGGGTCCGGAAGCGCGGCGATGCCCGCACACCGCCTGGCCGAGCGGGTACTGGACCTTTCCGGGGGGCGGCTTCGCGACCTGGCCCGGGTCGATCCGGGCATTCTGGTGGGCATCCCGGGCATCGGTCCCGCCATGGCCGCGAGGATTGTCGCGGCGATCGAACTGGGCAAGCGCGTCGGGTCCGCACGCACGCGCCACGAGGATCCCGTTTCGGGCCCCGGAGACGTCCACGATATCTTTGCGCCCGCCCTGGCCCACCTCGCCCACGAGGAATTCCACGTCCTGCTGCTCAACGCCCAGAACATCCCGATCTGCCAGAGACAGGTGACCCGCGGCATTCTCGACGCGTCCCTCATCCACCCCCGGGAGGTCTTTCGCGACGCGATCGTTCTCAGGGCGGCGGGCCTTATCCTGGTGCACAACCATCCGTCGGGGAATCCGGAACCTTCCGCGGAGGATCTCAAGGTGACGCGGCAGTTGAGCGTGGCGGGAGACCAGCTGGGCATCCCCGTGCTGGACCAGAAAATCGTGGCGGGAGGCACATTTTCGTCGCTTGCGGGACGGGGCTGTCTGCGGGGACCTTGAAGGCTTCCGACAACGATCGACCCGGAGGGTGCAGTGAACGGGACCAACGCGGCGCGGCGGGAGCACATCCCCGTTCGCGTCATTAAGGACCATGACGCTATCGCGGCCGAGGTGGCCGGGCGAATCGCGACGCTCATCCGGCAACGCGCTGCCGAGGGCCGGGACGCGGTACTGGGTCTTGCGACCGGCTCGACGCCCGTCGGGGTCTACCGCGAGCTGATCCGGCTGCACCGCGAAGAGGGACTGGACTTCGCCAACGTCGTCACCTTCAACCTCGACGAGTACTACCCGATGCAGCCCGGGAGCATCCACAGCTACCATCGCTACATGCGGGAGAATCTCTTCGAACACGTCAACATCCGGCCCGATTGCTGTCATATACCGCGTGGCGACCTGGCCGGGACCGAGGTGGAGTCGCACTGTCGGGACTTCGAACACCGCATTCGGGCTGTCGGAGGCATCGACCTGCAGATCCTCGGGATCGGACGTACCGGACACATCGGATTCAACGAGCCCGGGTCGGCTCGCCGTTCACGCACCCGGCAACTCTACCTCGACACGGTAACCAGGACCGATGCAGCGTCCGATTTTTTCGGCGAGGAGAACGTGCCGCCTCAGGCGATCACCATGGGCGTCGCGACGATCCTGGAGGCCCGCGAAGTGGTCCTGCTGGCCACCGGCGAGCACAAGGCCGCGATCGTGCGCCGTGCCGTCGAGGGCGAGGTTCATGCCGATGTGGCCGCCACCTTCCTGCAGCAGCACCCTGCGGCGACGGTCTATCTGGACCCCGCGGCGGCGGCGGATCTCACACGGATCCGCACCCCGTGGCTGGTAGGGGATGTTGAGTGGACACCCCACTGGGAGACAGAGGCCGTAATCTGGCTCAGCCTGCGCACCGGCAAGCCGATCCTGCACCTCGCCACGGATGACTATCGGGAACACCGCCTCGGGTCCCTGGTGTCGCGATACGGGTCGGCCGAGCCGCTGAACGGAGAGGTGTTCAATGCCCTGATTTCCAAGATCCGCGGCAAGAGCCGGCTGCCTCGCGGCCAGAAGATGCTGGTGTTCTCACCACACCCCGACGACGACGTTATTTCGATGGGCGGGTTGCTGCGGAAGCTCACCGAGAACGGGAACGACGTTACCGTAGCGTACCAGACATCGGGGAACATCGCGGTCTTCGACCACGAGGTGCGTCGCTATCTCGACTTCATGCGCAGGACGGCCAGGGTCATCGATCTCGGAGAGCGGGAAGCCCTGGAAACGGTCTTGAGATCCGTCGAGCAGGATCTGGCGGAGAAGGAGCCGGGGGATGTCGATACCCCGGTCGTGCAGGACCTGAAGCGGATCATCCGCGAGAGCGAGGCGTCGGCGGGCATCGCGGAGCTGGGCCTCTCGGCCGATCACGCGCGCTTCCTCAACATGCCGTTCTACCAGACGGGAGAGGTCAGGAAGAACCCGATCTCGGAGGCAGATGTGGGAATTGTCGTCGACCTGCTCGAGGACGTGCGTCCGACCATGGTTTTCGCCGCGGGCGACCTGTCCGACCCGCACGGTACGCACCGCATGTGCCTGGATGCGGTCGAAAGGGCTCTCGGACGCTATGGTGGCGACCCGCCCTGGCTCTGGCTCTATCGCGGCGCGTGGCAGGAATGGAGCGTGAACGAGGCCACCGTGCTGGTACCGCTTTCGGACGGCGAGATGCGAGCCAAGGTGCAGGCGATCTTCCGGCACGAGTCGCAGAAGGACTCGGCTCCCTTTCCCGGTCCGGACGACCGCGAGTTCTGGCAGCGCGTGGTCGACCGCAACCGGGGGACGGCGGACCTGCTCCAGTCGCTTGGTCTGCCGGCCTATCGGGCCATGGAGGCGTACGTGACGCTGCGAGAGGGGCGAAGGGTGGAGGCCAGGGAGATTCCGACGTCGTCGCTGGCGGAGAAGTAGTAGATTTCGGTTTCCCCATAATGCCGCGAGGAGATCCCCAACGATGTCAGAGTGTCCCGTGTGTGCCGGAGAGGTCGAGATCTCTCCCGATCCCGTGGAAGGAGAGTTGCTCGAGTGCGAGGAGTGCGGCGTCGAGCTCGAAATCCTGACGCTGGGTCCTCTCACGCTCGGAGAGGCCCCCGAGGCGGAAGAGGATTGGGGTGAATGAAGGTCGGATTCCTTCACTCCCTTATCCGGAAGGACGAGAAGCTCCTGATCGCGGAAGTCCGCAAGCGGGACGACATGGAACTGGTCTTCCTGGACGACCGCAAACTGGTCTTGGACCTTGGGTGCGCCCCCGAGGTCGACATCGTGCTGGAACGATCGATCAACCACTCGCGCGCCATGCACGCATTGCGGCTCTTCGAGGGTGCGGGCACACCGTGCGTCAATACCTATGAAGTCGCGCGCCGGTGCGGGGACAAGATCCTCACCGCCGCGTCGCTGCAGGAATGCGGGGTGCCACAGCCGGAAGTGCGCGTCGCCTTTACACCGGAATCGGCGTTGCTGGCGATCGAGGAACTGGGCTACCCGGCCGTGCTCAAGCCAGCGGTCGGATCGTGGGGCCGTCTGCTGTCGAAGATCAACGACCGGGATGCGGCGGAGACCGTACTCGAGCACAAGTCCATCCTGGGCAGCTACCACCATTCGATCTTCTTCGTCCAGCAATACGTCGAGAAGGGCGGTCGCGACATCCGCGCATTCGTGGTCGGAGACGAGTGCGTCGCGGCGATCTACCGGTCGTCCGAGCACTGGATCACCAACACCGCGCGGGGAGGTCGTGCCACCAACTGTCCGGTGACCGTCCCGCTTGCCGAGATCGCGCTGCGCGCAGCGGACGCGGTCGGCGGCGGGGTTCTCGCGGTCGACCTCTTCGAGACCGCGGACGGCCTCCTTGTCAACGAGGTCAACTACACGATGGAGTTCCGCAACAGCATCGACGTTACCGGGGTGAACATCCCGGAGCGTGTCGTGTCCTACGTTGCGCGGGCGGCCCGCCCATGATCCGCGTCGCAATCGCGGGAGGTTCCGGCTACGCGGGCGGTGAGCTGTTGCGGCTGCTCACGGCGCACCCGGATGCCGATGTCGTGCAGATCACGTCGGAACGGCTGGCGGGCAAGTTCGCGCATCGCGCCCACCCCAATCTGCGCGGCGCCACGCGGCTGCGCTTCCGCACTCTCGGCGAACTGGACGAGTGCGACGTCCTCTTCTCCTGTCTGCCACACGGCGAGTCCGCCCGTCGCATCGACGACTTCCGCCGCGTCGCGCCGCGCGTCGTCGATCTCGGCGCCGACTTCCGCCTGAGTGACGCCGCGGAGTACGAACGGTTCTACGGACGGCCGCACCCGCGTCCCGACCTGCTGGGGCGCTTCGTGTACGGGATCGCGGAGCTCAACCGGGGCGCGCTCGCCGAGGCCGACCTGGTGGCGTGCGCGGGGTGCAACGCCACGGCCGCGATCCTCGGCCTGCGGCCGCTGTACCTGGAAGGGGTGGCGGACTCGGTCGTGGTCGAGGTCAAGGTAGGCTCGAGCGAAGCCGGCAACCGCGCGACACCCGGAAGCCATCATCCCGAGCGAAGCGGCGCCATGCGTTCCTACAAGCCCACCGGGCATCGCCATCTTGCCGAGATCCGCGCGGCGCTTGGGGGCGACATTCACTTTTCGGCCACCGCGGTCGAAATGGTGCGGGGTGTCCTCGCCACCTGTCACGCCTTCGTGAATCGCGACCTCGACGACAAGGCGCTGTGGCGAATCTATCGCAGGGCCTACGCCGCCGAGCCCTTCGTCCGCATCGTCAAGGAACGCTCCGGCATCCACCGATACCCGGATCCCAGCCTTCTCGCGGGCTCCAACTACTGCGATGTCGGCTTCGAGCGTGACCCGTCGGCCAACCGCGTCGTGGTGCTCAGCGCGATCGACAACCTCATGAAGGGTGCGGCCGGGCAGGCGGTGCAGGCCTTCAACGTCATGCACGGTCTTCCCGAGACCCGCGGTCTGGAGTTTCCGGGCCTTCACCCGGCCTGACATGTGCCGCCTGCTGTGCGTCCAGGGCCGCGACGACTTCGAGCTGGCGGGTCACCTCGATGCGTTCGCCGTCATCGCACGCGAAAGCCGTGAGTATCAGGGCCACGGCTGGGGATGCGCATGGCTTGAAGATGGCGGGTGGCAGCTCTACCACGACATCACGCCGATCTGGGAAGATCCCTGGAGGCCGCCGGGTCGCGCGAAACTGCTCGTGGCCCACGCGAGAAGCGCGTTTCGCGACGAGGGGATCCGCGTGGAGAACAACATGCCCTTTACCGACGGAGAACGCGTCTTCGTCTTCAACGGCGAACTCTACGGGGTGAGGATCAAGGAGCGGGGCCGGATCGGCGCCGAGAAAGTGTTCAACTTCGTCAAGCGCTTCGATCGAGGCGATTTCCGCTTGGCGCTCCAAAGGGGACTCGGTGTGATCGAAAAGCGCACCCGCCGCATCCGTGCAATGAACCTGATCGTGGCCGACCGGTCGGCACGGGTTCACGTTGCGATGAACTTCCGGGAGGACCCCGAGTACTTTCAGATGCACACTACGGAATCGGATTGTGTCCGGATTATCTGTTCCGATCCGTATCCCGAGTCCGCCAGGCGTGGCCCGTCCGGGTCGTCCGGCGGGTTGCCCGAGCCCCGTACGCCCGCAGCGCACGCGGGCACGACCATGGCCTGGATTCCCTTGCCGAAGGGTCAGGTGCTGACTTTCGACGGTGAACGATCCGAGTAGATGAATGGAGAAACAAGGTGTTGCTGCTGAAGATCGGTGGCGGTGAATCGATCAACCTGGCGGGCATCGCGCGCGATCTTGCCCACGTCGAGGACTCCGTTTGCATCGTACACGGGGCGAACGCGCTGCGTGACGATCTGGCTCGACGGCTGGGGGTGGAAAAGCAGGTTCTGACGTCCGTCTCGGGCTACACCAGCGTGTACACGGACGAAGGGCTCATGGACGTGATGCTCATGGCCTACTCCGGGCTCCGCAACAAGCGCCTGGTAGAGCTGTTGCAGAGAGAAGGGATGAACGCGGTGGGGTTCACCGGCCTGGACGGAGCACTCGTGCGCGGAAAGCGCAACAAGGGCATCCGCGTGCGACAAGGTGGGAAGACCCTGATCAGGCGCGACCTGTCGGGCAAGCCCGTCGCGGTGAATCGGCAGTTGCTCCGGCTCTTGCTGGACAACGGCTTCACGCCGGTTGTGACCGTGCCGATCATCGACGAAAACGGCTTTGCGATCAATTCGGAGAACGACGATGTCGTCGCCGAGTTGAACATGGTGCTGAAGGCGGATGTGGTGGTGCAGCTGATCGAGGCGCCCGGTATCCTGGAGGACCGGAACGACCCCGGGTCCCTGATCCGCCGCATGACCCGCGCCGAATTGGCCGACAGGGAGAGGCGGGTGACAGGCCGCATGAAACGCAAGCTGCTGGCCCTCAGGCGGCTCACCGAACAGGCGTCGACGCGGGTCGTGGTGGCGGACGGACGCCGCGAGAGTCCGCTGACGGATGCGCTGGCGGGCAGCGGGACGGTGATCCCGTGAACGCGCACGCGGACCGGCCTCGCGGCGACGTTCCCGAGCCTCGGGACGCCCGCGCGATCGAGCGTGCCCACGGGCTCGAGGTCTACCCCAAGCGTGACATCACGGTGGTAAGGGGGAAGGGGGCGGAGGTGTGGGACGACAGGGGCCGCCGCTACATCGACTGCGTAGCGGGGATCGGAGTGGCCAGTGTCGGGCACGCCAACTCCGCCGTCGCCGGAGCGGTTGCCGAGCAGGCGCGCACGCTGGTGACCTGTCCCGGGATCTTCTACAATGACGCGCGGGCGAAGCTGCTGGAGAAGCTGGCCGAGGTGGCTCCCAGGGGCCTTGCGCGCGCCTTTCTTTGCAACTCGGGAACCGAGGCGATCGAAGCGGCGTTCAAGTTCGCACGCATAGTGACGGGGCGTGTCGGCGTCGTCTCGACCATGCGCGGGTTTCACGGCCGCACGCTCGGGGCCCTCAGCGCGACCCACAAAAAGGAGTACCGGGAACTCTTCAGGCCTCTCGTCCCGGGATTCTCGTTCGTGCCGTTCAACAACGTGGACAGGCTGCGCGCGGCCGTAAGCGAGGAAACGGCGGCGGTGGTGATCGAGCCCGTCCAGGGGGAGGGTGGGATCCGTCCCGCCAGCGCGGAGTTCCTCCAGGCGGCGCGCGAGGTCTGCGACGATACCGGCGCCCTCCTCATCTTCGACGAGATCCAGACGGGGTTCTGCCGCACGGGCAGGATGTTTGCGTGCGAGCACTACGGCGTGACGCCGGACATTCTGTGCCTGGCCAAGGCGATGGGGGGCGGAGTGCCGATCGGCGCGGTTCTCGCTGCCGACCACGTCAACCCGCCTGTCGGCAAGCATGGCACGACGTTCGGCGGGAATCCGCTCGCGTGCGCCGCCGCCCTGGCCACCATCCGGTTCATGGAGGACGAGCGGCTGGCGGAACGTTCGGAACGCCTCGGCGCCCGCTTTCGCAACCGGTTCGAGCGGCACTTGCCCGCTCGCGTGCGCGCGCTTCGCCAGGTCGGCCTGATGATCGGTGTCGAATTGCGCGAGCGCTGCGTCCCGTATCTCAGGGCGCTCATGGAGCAGGGTGTGCTCGCGCTCCCGGCGGGCACGACGGTGATACGGATACTGCCCCCGCTGGTGATCAGCGAGGAGCAGGTCGACGAGGTGGTGGACGCCCTGGTGCGGGTGCTGAACTGAGCACACACGGCCGGGGCCGCCGGTGGCCATGAGCCACGCTGGCCCGGACGCGCCGGTCCGATCAGATTACCGATGAACATGGCGGAACAGAGCAAAGGGGAGGTAGTCATGAGAGGGGTCACACGGACACCCACCACATCAATGGGATCCATCGCGTTGCTGTTTGGGCTGGTTGCGGTCATTGCCTGCGCGGAACAACCCCGGCCGGACGCGGTCGACGACGGCGAAGCTGCCGAGGGAGCGATGGCGGCGGAAGCAGGGTACACGATGGAAACGGAGGCTGACGCGGCGGAGCCTGCAGAGCATCGCGAGGAGCGCGAGGGCGGTGAGCACCGAGAGGGAGGGGAGCACGACGAAGGCGGCGAACACGGTGAGGGCCGCGCCGACGGCGAGCATTCGGAAGGCGGTGAGCACGGCGAAGAGGGTGAGGAATCAGGCGACTACATCGGTCGCGACGCGAACTGGGACGCCATCCGGCGGGGAATGCGGCTGACGCTCTCGTACGACGCCACGCGCGATGCCTTCACGGGAGCCGTGCACAACGCGACCGACGCGACCATCTGTGCCGTCCGCGTGGAGGTTCACCTGGGCGGCGGCCCCGAACTCGGACCCACGGAGCGCCAGGATCTCGCTGCGGGGCAGTCCATGGCCGTCACGCTGGCGGTGGACGGCGAGAGCTTCGAGAGCTGGACCGCGCACCCGGAGAGTTCGGCCTGCGGCGGAGCCTGAGCGGCTTCACTCGCCCAGCTGCTCCAGGGCCCCCAGCGCAAGGAGCGGCGCCCAGCTCTGGAAGCGCTGTCCGCATCCCTCCCCGCTGCGGGAATCGAAGTTCTCGCGGCAGAATCCCGTGCGCCGCCGATCGTCCAGGAACATGCGCGCGCCCTTCCAGGCGAGGTCATGTGCCGGTTCGCGAAAGCCGTATCGGCGCAGGCCATGCAGGGTCAGGTAGTTCATGGGCGGCCAGATCGAGCCGCGCCAGTACTGCTGGTCGCCGAAGGAGGGGTCGTCGCGCGAGATGCTGGGCAGCATCCAATCGCCCCGGAAGCGTGCCGGGTCGAGCAGCGTCTCGAGCATGCGCAGAGCCCGCTCCGGCGACGGGATGCCCGCGACGAGCGGGAGGAAGTTCGAGGCGCCAACCCGCCTGGACGGTCCCGAGGACAGTTCGTCCAGGTACAGACCGGCCTCCTCGCACCAGAGCACGCGGTTCATGAGTTCGGCAAGGTGGCGGTGTTCGGAAGCGAGGCGCGCGGCGGTGCCATCGTGTCCAAGGATCCGGGCGATCCCTGACAGACATTCGAGGTCCAGGGCGCGGTAGCTGCACAGGTCCACTGCCGACATTGCGAGGACCTGCCGCTTGGGGTCCCACACGGCCTCGTCCCAGAGGGGCAGATCGTCCTGGCCCGATTCCCAGGCCGCTCGCTGGTGGCCGCTGGCGCCCTCCTCCCAGGGCGGCACGAGTCCGGGGCCGGGCACGAGTTCAGTGTCGGAGCCCCATGCCAGAAGCCCCGGGGTCAGGCCCTCTCGGCGCGGTCTGCCTCCCTTGTCCGCGACCCACCAGTCGCACCAGGCGAGGAGGTCGGGGAAGGCCGCGGAGAGGGCGTCGAGGTCGGGGTGGGTCCGGTGAAGTCGGAGCGCGGCCCAGGAGCCTATGGGTGGCTGGGACCGGTCGGGCGTGCCGCCATGGCGGCTTCGCCAGTTCGGGACGCAGCCGTTCGGGTAGCGGGACCGCACGCCGGCAAGAAGCGCAGCCCAGGCGAGGGCGCCGGACACGGTCGCAAGTTCGAGGGCGTTGAAGAAGCTGTCCCAGCCGAAGACGGTCCAGTCGTCGGGCCCGGCCGGGTGGCCGCGGGCGTCCGGGTGGGAGTCCGCGTTGGCTGCGGCTGCCGCGGGTTGGTGCGGGCGCCAATCGGCGAGGGCCCGTGGCCGGGGGAAGATCCAGCGGCGGCCCGCGGGGGTGTACAGCCGTCCCGTTTCGGGCTGAAGCAGGACCGTCCACATGAGGTTGTCGGCGATGCTCTCCACCAGGTCCGGGTGGCCCGCCGCCCGGGGACGGCGCCGCCGCCACTCACTGCGGGCCCCGTCGATCCAGGCGTCCGCCTGCTCGACGAGCCGCGCAGCTCGGGCGGCGGCGCCGTCCCCTCCCCACGCGGCCACCATGACCAAGCGCCCGGTCGCGTCATCCGCGATCTCGAGCGTGCGCGCGACCTCGCGCCCGGAGGGAGACGCCGACGTTGCGACCGGAGACATCGCCGCCGCGCCCAGCCCGCCCGGCGCGCCCGCCTTCACCGC
>VYAQ01000134.1 GCA_009844885.1 Gemmatimonadota bacterium | reverse complement strand
CATCACCATCGTGGCGACGGATCCGGGCGGCAGGTCGGCCACGCAGCGCTTCGCCGTTACAGTTGCGGGCGGGGGCGGCGGTGGCGGTGGGGGCGAAAGCGGCTTCAACATCCGTATCCAGTATCACTCCTCCGCCACCGATGCCGTGAAGTCCGCGGTGGGTGGCGCGGCCGCGGGCTGGGAGTCCATCCTGTCCGCCACGGACTTCGCGGATGGAACGCTGAACTCAGACCAAAGTTGCAGTATCGCCGGAGTCACTTTCACCGCGAAAGCCGGCACAGTCGTGGACGACCTGGTGATCGCCGTGGCTGTCGCGACACTCGACGGTGCGCGTAACCCCGGCGTTGTGGCCCGCGCCGGAATCTGCCTGGTTCGCACGGAAAGCCAATCGCCCGCATTCGGGGCCATCGTGTTCGACGAGGCCGATCTCGGCAGACTTGAGAGCAGCGGTGTCTTCGGGTCCGTGGCGATCCATGAGATCGGGCATGTCCTCGGGATCGGGTTGAGCTCCAGCTGGTGGAGCTCGGTTCGAGATGACCCGGATCCGCATTTTGCCGGAACACTCGCCACCGCTGCGTTCGACGACGCTGGAGGCTCCGGCTACTCCGGCGCCAAGGTGCCCCTTGCGAGTGATCGTACCCATTGGCGGGAATCGGTTCTGGGTGACGAGGTCATGACGCCTGGTCTGCGCTCCAGCGGGGTCAACCCTCTGAGCGCGATCACGATCCAGGCTCTGGCGGACATGGGATACAGCGTCGATGCGACGCTCGCGGACGCGTTCAGCTGAGCTTCGGGGATGCCGCCGACATCGCCGGACCGGTACACACGATCGACCTGCACGGCGACTTCGAGCGCGGCCCCATCAAGGTGATCGATCGCGACGGCAACGTCGTTCGGGTCATTCCAGGCGACCTGCGGCAACTGCCCGACCCGCAGCCACCGCCCGCACAGGCACAGCGGACCGGCAGGCGGTAACCCCATGGCGCGCCGATTCCGCTTATCGGTCCCCCACCCGCTGGTCCTTCTCACCGCCTGCGTCATCCTGGCGGCGATCGCCAGCCACGTCCTCCCAGCGGGCGAATACGAGCGCCGCGACGACGAGGCGACCGGACGCAGCGTCGTGGTCGCGGGCACCTACCACGAGGTCGAACCAGCCCCGGTCAGCCTCTTCGACGCCATCGTCGCGCTCCCGCGCGGCATGGCCGACGCCGCCGAAGTCATCTTCCTGGTCTTCCTTATCGGCGGCGCCTTCACGGTCGTGGACGAGACGGGAGCGCTGAAGCGCGGCGTCACCTCGCTGATCCGGTCGCTTCGGGGCGAGGACCTCCTCGTGATCCCGATCGTGTCGCTGTTCTTCGCGACGGGGGGCGTGGTCGAGAACATGCAGGAAGAGATCATCCCGCTGATCCCCGTGCTCCTCATCCTCACCCGCAGGCTCGGCTTCAAGCCGATGGTGGCCGTTGCGATGAGCGCCGGGGCGGCGTTCGTGGGGTCGGCCTTCAGCCCCATCAACCCATTCCAAGTGGCGATCGCGCAACAGCTGGCGGAGTTGCCGCTGGCGTCGGGCGCGGCCTTCCGGATCGTCTTCCTGGCGATCGCGCTGACCTTCTGGATCGGGATGACGATGCGCTACGCGCGGCGGACCCGGGGGGACACCGTCCCGCCCGCCGACGGTGCCGCGCCGGCGAATGATCCCGACTCCACCGAGGGCGTGCGCCCCGCCGACCTGGGCATCTTCACGCTCGTGCTCGGCACCTTCGCCGTGGTAGTCATCGGCATGATGCGCTGGCACTGGGGGTTCAACGAACTCTCCGCCGCGTTCTTCATCATGGGCGTGATCGTCGGGCTGCTGTCGGGAATGAAGATCGGCGGCACCGCCGAGGCCTACGTGCGCGGTTTCCGCAGCATGGCCTACGCCGGCCTGCTGATCGGCTTCGCCCGCGCCATCTACGTCGTGCTGCAGGACGGACGCGTCGTCGACACCATCGTGCACGCCATGTTCACCCCGCTCGAAGGCCTGCCCGTACTCGCCTCCAGCCTGGGCATGGTGGCCGCGCAGACCGCCATCCACGTGCCCGTGCCGAGCGTAAGCGGGCAGGCCGTGCTCACCATGCCGCTCCTGGTCCCGCTTTCGGACCTGCTCGGCATGTCGCGCCAGGTAACCGTGCTGGCATACCAGTACGGCGCGGGACTGTGCGAGCTGCTCACGCCCACCATCGGCGCGCTGATGGCGATCCTCGCGTCAGCCGGGATCCGGTACGAGGACTGGATCCGGCACGTGCTGCCGCTCTACCTCGGGCTCGTCGCGCTGGGGATGGGGGCGATCGCGGTGGCGCTGGCGATCGGGCTGCAATAGTCCCCCGGTCCCCTACCGGCTGGAACCGCTCCCACCGCCTGCAGCCTGCTCCTCCACGAAACCCCGCGCCTCGTCGAGCCCCGCGATACCGCTCCGGCCCTCCCAGAGCGTGGCCACCTTCGCGTAGTTCTCGAGCGCGATCATCGTGTTGCCCATCGCGGCGTTCGCGCGGGCCAGGCCCAGCAGCGAGCGCGGCCGGCCGGCCATGCGCATCAGCGAGGTCTCGAACATTTCGGCCGCGTCCTCCGGCCGGTCGAGTTCCAGCAACAGTTCCCCGTAGAGCTCGTGCACGGGCTTGACCGGGTTGGCGGAGCCGCGCGGCGGCGACATGGCCTCGACCGTCTCCACGGCCTTGTCCATGAAGTCGGTAGCCATGTCGGCGTGGCCCATCCCGTGGTGCAGCAGCGCGCTGACCTGCATGTGCATGACGTGGTCGTAGCCGCTGCCGTCGGACTCCTCGGCCAGCGCCTTCTCGGCAGCCGCGACCGTCTCCTGGTCACCGGTGCGGGCCGCGCTGAGCGCAGTGGCGAGCAGCTCGTTCGTGCGCATGCCGTCGGTGACGGGCCGCACGTCCCATTCCTCGGTCTCGACCGTGTAGCGGGACTTCAGGAGCGGCACGGCACCACGCGCCCGCTCCGCGCCGGCCACCCCACGCGCCCCACCGGCCTCGAAGCCCTCGTTCTCGGCCATCGACGCGATGCGCTCGATCCACAGCCGCGCCTTCTCGTAGTCGCCGCGCTGCAGGTCGCCGTACTGGCCCCAGTCCAGGGAATGCACCGCATCGCCGAGCGCGTCACCGGGCTCCCAGAGCTCGGCCGCCACATTATAGGCCGACTGGTTATGCCCCGAGACCAGGTCCCACATGCCGTGCTGGATGAAAATGTGCGTGGGCATGTGGCGGGCGTGCGAAACCGCGGGCGCGATGTCCGCGAATGCGAAAGCCGCCTCCAGCGCCAGCGGGGCGTTGATGGGATGGTCGAAGGAGTGGATGGTGTAGTGGGCCGCGCCCGGGTGGACCGGGTTGTCGTTCAGCAGCTTGAGCGCGATCGTGCCCGCGCGGATGTTGTAGCGCTCGGTCACGTTGCCGTTCAGACGGTTGACGCCCAGCAGCGACAGCGCGTAGAAGGCCGCGATCTCGGGGTCGTCCGGATAGGCCTCGTGCAGGTCGCCCATCGATTCCATGTACTCGAAGCGGCGCTGGGTGTGGTCGCCGTCGCCCCACAGGATTTCGACGGCCCGCATAAGCCCCTTCTCGCGCTCGGTCGGCGCCTTGGCGATGCGCTCCTCGGGTGTCGGCGCAAGTCGCTCCAGCGCCTTCCTGGGCTCGGTCGGGTCCATGTTGGTGACCAGCGGGTGATTGTAGGCGAGCGATTCACCCCAGTACGCCAGCGCGAAGTCGGGATCGATCGCCTGGGCCGCGTGGAACTGCTCGCGCGCCTGCTTCCAGCCGAAGCTGTGCAGGATCGCGACGCCGCGCAGGAAGTGGGCCTGCGCCTCGCCGGTCGCCGAGGTCGGGAAGGTGATGACTCCGACGTCCTCGAACTGCGCCTGCGCTCCGGGCGGGGCGGCCAGGGCAGCCAGGACAAGGGCAGCGGCGGCGGCCGCACAGCGAACGGTCGTTCTCGATCTCTTCATGTCGATCATCCTCATGCTTTGGCCACTGCGGCGGCCATGTTGTTCAATGCCTTCTCTACAATAGCACGCGGAGAGGCCAGATTCATGCGCATGTATCCGCCCCCGCCCGTCCCGTAGCTGGAACCGGGGTTCAGGAACACGCCGGCGCGCTCGGCGAACCAGCGCTGCACGATCTTCTCGGCGGTGACGTCGTCCGTCCCCTCGGCGCTTTCGCGGGCGGCGGTGTCGGCAGCCCCGATCCGGTCGGCGAATTCGGCGACGTTGAACCACGCCAGGTAGGTCCCCTGCCCCTTGTGGTGGGTAATCCCGGGCAGTTTGTCGCGAACGAACGATGTCGCGAATTCGTGGTTGGCGTCCAGGTATGTCAGCAGGTCGTCGAGCCACGGTGCACCCTCCTTGAGCGCGGCGCGGCTGGCCACCATGCCCAGCGTGCTGAGGTCGGCGCGGGTGTTGAACTTCACGCGCTCGAGCAGGTTGGGGTTGGTGGTGTGGTACCAGGCGACCTTCATCGCGGCCAGGCTGAAGGATTTGCTCGCCGACTTGAAGGTCAGGCTGTTGTCGACGAGCTCCTTGTCCGGCAGGCTGGCGAAGGGCGTGTAGGTGTTGCCGGCCGTGACGAAGTCGCAGTGGATCTCGTCGGCCAGCACGACTACGCGATGCCGGAGGCAGATCTCGCCCATGCGGGTGAGGTCCTCGGCGGACCAGCAGTTGCCGGTCGGGTTCTGTGGATTGCACAGAATGAAGGTGTTGCAGCGGCGCGCGCGGCGCTCGAAGTCGTCCCAGTCGATCGAGTAGCGGCCGTCCGCGTCGACGAGCATGGGGCTGTCGTCGGCAACGGTGCGGCTGAAGCGGATGTCGGTGTAGAAGCCCGAATAGGTGGGGGTCTGCAGGAGGACGCGGGTGCCGGGGGGAGAGAAGGTGTGGAGGGCGGCGATCAGGCCCGGGTGGACGCCGGTGGTGAATACGACGGTCGAAGGGTCGATTTCGACGCCGTAGCGGCGGTGGTTCCACTCGGCCACCGCCTCTGCATAAGAACCGGGGCGGTGCATGTATCCCCAGTTCTCGTGCATACATCGCTCGGCGAGCGCGCGGGTGACGCATGGTGCCGCGCGGAAGTCCATGTCCGCGACCCCCATGCCTGCCACGATCCCGTCGCCGTACTGGTCGACGGCCCGGTCCCAGCGCACGCTGTCCGTGCCCACGCGGTCGTAGACCTCGTCGAAGTCATAGTCGTCGAGGGCTGGGGGGAAGGGTTGGGCGGGCGGATGCGGGCGGTCGGTCGTGCGGGCCGCCGCGCCAGTGGCCCCGGCCGCGCCGAGGAGGGCCGTGGTTCCCGCGCTGCGAAGGAAGATCCTGCGGCTCAGGCCTGAATGTCGCGGCATGGGGGTGGCCTCCTGGGTTGCGGTGCCTTTGCGCGTCTTGGTGCGCGGTTCGTGCGACCGGTCCGTCCATGGCAGCGCCGTGTTGCGCGACCTATCGCTCTTGTCTCTTACGTTTAGAGTGCGGCTTGGCGGGCGCTGCGCGCAAGCGGGCCCACTTCACCGCGTCAGCGACATCCGATTCGCCGACCCCGAGCTTCTCCATCTTGCCCCGCACCACGTCCGCCCGGTCTGGCGATTGACGCTGCTTGCACATCGTGTTGTCCTCCATGGAGTGAGCGCGAGATCCGCCGCGCCGGTGGCCAATTCACCTCTGCGGAGTGCAGTGCGCATGGCCCATTGTTCGCCGGAAGGCCTGGATCGGCAAGACGGTGACTTCGTCTTCAGCACCAGCCAGTGGGTGCCGACACCTGTTGGCGACGTCTTTGCGTTCTTCGCCGACGCCATGAACCTCGAGCGGATCACGCCACCCTTCCTGCGCTTTCGCATCGTCACCCCGACGCCCATCCAGATGCGGGCGGGAGCGGTGATCGACTACCGGCTCCGGCTGCGCGCATGCCCCATCCGTTGGCGGACCGAAATCACGGCCTGGGAGGGTTGACTCCCGATGATAGCAAAATCATATCATAATGCTATCATCAATTCGCCCGTTCGAGCCTCCAGACGTCGACATGGTCGAGTTCCAGCTCGTCCTGGCGGATCGTCGCGAGGTAGTCCCCACGGAAAACCGGGACGGTGCGGTCCTTGTACGGAACGGCGGGCACGCTGCCGACCAGTCCGCCCTCGGCGTCGAAGAACTCCCAGCGGTTGCCGGCCGTGCGGATCACGTCGACCCACAGCTTGCCGTCGGGCGCGACGAAGATCTCGCCAATGAAGGGCTTGCGGTCCGGCCGGGTGAAGGTGCGGGGGTTGCAGGAGGCGTTTGGAAACCGTTCCCGCATTTCGTCGTACTCTTCGCTTCTGCCACCGGCCCACTCTTCGTCGGAAATCGGCTCGGTTGGTAGTGCACGCTCGATGATCCGCAGGGTGTCTCCCGCCACGTCCGTCACGGCAATCCGGTAGAAGTATCCCCAGGCAGAGTAGGCGACGCCGCCGGAGGCCGGATGCCGGAGTGACTTCGGAGCGAACGGGGCCCCGATAACGCTGAACGCACCGTCGCCCTCGCAGAACATGGGGGGAATCGCGCCGGGAAGGGGGGTCACCGGACTGCGTGGTCCGGGCACGGTGTCGCCCGTGTCCCCGGTTGCGTGGTGGCCCACCCAGATCGTCTCGCGCTCGAGACTGTATGCAAAGCGAAAAACCTCGTTCGGGCCCACCGGAAAGAAGCGGATGAATGCTGGCGAGCCGGAGAAGCCTGCCATCACCGTCGTCCTCTGGCCGAGCCACTCCCCCTCGGCCGAGAATCCGCCGATGCGCCCCAGGCGCGGGTCCAGGGTGAGAAGCCGGTCGCCCACCCAGGCGAGCGAATAGAGGCTCCTGAACTCGCCCGGTCCGTCACCCTCCCGGCCGAACGTGCGCCGATGCACTCCGTCGAGACCGAACACCCGCACCTCGCTGTTGTATTCGTCGGCCACGAACAGGGCCTCATCGGGACCGAAGGCCACCGCGCTGACCCCACCGAATTCGTCAGGGGTGGCCTGGTCCGTGAGCTCTTTCGGCCCGATGGACACGACCGGCACGAGCCGCCACTCGGGCGCGATGCCGGCGTTGGTGACGTGGACCACGCCGGCGACGGTGTCGACGGTGGTTGTGAGGTCGCACTCGGCGGCTGCCCGGTCACCCTGGGCGCAGCCGGCAGCCATGCTGGCCACGAGAACGGACAGTCTAGCCACGCCCGGCATAGTCCACCTCGATCCGGTAGCGGACCACTCGCTCGACCCCCAGCGCGTCCCGGGTCACCGCCCAGACATGGTCGCCGGCGATGACTGGATCCGGCGATGCCGAAAACTCCTCCGGAGGTACGACAACCCCCAGATAGGTCCCGTCGGACTCGAAGACGTCGTAGCGTATCGGTGTTCGCCAGATGATGGGATTCGAAAACGGATTCTCCGGGTCGTAATTCTCGTTTTCGACACGCTGTCCCTCGGTCGACAACCTGACCCAGATTCGGCTATCCCGGCCAGCAAGCAACTCCTGGAATACGGGCTTGTGGTCGGGTATCCGCGAACCGTCCCACGTCCAATCCGGAACACTGAACCGTATCATCCTGACCAGGGATTCGCGCTCGTAGTCACGCTCTCCGTCCGACACGGGAACCGGGTCGTAGTCGCGCTTGATGCGGAGTACCCCCTCGTCACGCCCGAGGTCGATGCTATAGTCCGAGGAGAGGCCGGTCAGGAAATGGCCACTGGGGTGCACAGCCCAGAAAAAGCCGTGTGTGAAGGGCACGCGTGCCGTAACCGAAGAACTGGACTCCTCGGTAACGTGCTCCGCCCTGACCGCAAATTGCTCGTAGTCCATCGTGGGTTCTGGGAGCGTGTCCAGATGTGTGCCGTCGGATCCGAGCACGATGACGATGTTGTCCCGGGATTGGTCGCTCGTCAGCAGAAACGTTCGTCCGCGCACATCGGTGTACAGCGGTACACCAGCCCTGTAGGCGTTGCCGGAATTGTACTCCCACTCGTCCGTCCCGCCCATGTCGGAGTCGAATACCTGCACGCGCATGTTGCCCGGATCCCGCACGGCCAACCGTCCGTCCGGGAGTACAGCGATGGCCTCCGCACGGCTGAACTCGCCCGGGCCCTCGCCTCTTCCACCCACTGTCCGCATGTAGGCGCCGGCAGCGTCGAAGACGCGGACGTGCTGAGCCTGCTCGTCGAAGACGTAGACGTTGCGGTCGTCGTCTACCGCGAGCGACCAGATCCGGCCGAACAGGTATTCGTCGGGTCCCTCCAGCTCGCCGATCGAGACTTCGGGTACGAGCGTGGCCTCGGCACCCCATTCGCTTCCAGACAGCGTGCGCACGATCGTTGTGTCGCCGATCGTCTCGACTTCGACGCTGGGGCCCGCTGGCGAGGCACCGAAGCCGCAGGCGGCACTACCGAGCAAGGCGGAGGTGGCGAGCAAAGCCAGGCGGGCCCGCATCTCTCGATGTACGGTTGCTGCAGTCATCCCTAAGGAACCATGCGGGGTGTCACGACAAGGATGAGTACAGGTTCCTCGACAGTGCGGCGGAGCGACCCCAGTACTACTCGCTGGCCGTCGCGCATCGTGACGGAAGCTTCGAGCAACGGACGCTCTTCGCTGGCAAACAGGATGCCTTCCGTTGGTCGAGTGGTTTCGTCGGTAAGGGTCACGCGGGCACGGACGGATCCGGTGGAACGTCGTGAACTGACCACGGCCGAGATCGTCAAAGGCGTTGTTGAATCGCTCGGGATGATTCTCTGGGAGCCGTTGCCGGTCGTGGACCTCCCAGAGGACTCAACCATCAGGCCAACGTTGAATACTGAAGTCGAGAGCAACCGGTATCCACCGAAGTTGAAGAGCTTCCTCAACTCGGTCACGACATCGCTGATCTCGGGATCCTCATCCGCGAAGCCATCCGCCTCGATCAGGTGAAAGGTGAGCAGCACGTTGCTGATGTCCTGCGCTGGAGCCTCGCTCTCCCGCGCGCCTGCGACCCCGACGAGACCCCCCAGGGCCAGTGCAACGATCAGCGCACATCGGGTACTTCTCTGCACCAGTTCATACATCAGTCACTCTCCTTCGGGTTGAGCAGCCATACCACGGCGATGTCGGGATCGCTGGTGGGGAAGACCACGAAGGGCCCATCCGCCTCCACGT
Source organism: Gemmatimonadota bacterium (assembly GCA_009844885.1). GTDB lineage: Bacteria > Gemmatimonadota > Gemmatimonadetes > Longimicrobiales > Gaopeijiaceae > Bin94. The sequence goes on along the minus strand of VYAQ01000134.1, from coordinate 164 downwards.
CCATTTCCGCCATCATGCTCGGTGTGTGCGATTCGCCCGCCGAAGCGATGGGCTCGCCGCTGTCCTCGATTCCTTCATCTCCCGCCAGGATCAACGCCGCGGCGACCGCAGCCGCTGCGAGCGTTCCGGCGGCCCGCCACCTCCACGTGGCCCTGCGACGCGCG
>VYAQ01000105.1 GCA_009844885.1 Gemmatimonadota bacterium | reverse complement strand
ACGTCAGAGGCCATGGCCTGACACCAAACCCCCGCCAAACTGACAAACTCGGGTCTGTAGCCCGTCCACACGAGTTCGGCGAGTGTGGACCGCTGCTCGGTGGCCTGTTGAAAATCAAGCAACGCACTCAGCAACCGGGGCAGGCGAACTGTCCCGCCGTGCTCGTCACGCCACGCCCTCAGTAGGCCCATTGTCCGGTCGAGCGACGTCCCGGCGAGCCAAGGCTGCCGGGCCACGCGTACTCTGCTCGACGCCAGCTCCACCATTCCGGCTTCGAGAGCCTGGATCAATTCCCTTGTTCGCTCGGCGGGTTCGTTGAGGACGAACTGGATTGCGGCTGCCTCAGGTTCCACGAAAGAACCATCGGCCGAACTGCCCGAGCGTCTCGACGAGAACCGATCGGTCGAGGAACCTGTTGCTGGCCTCACATGATGTCTCTGCCAGGAGCAGGCACGCGTGGCAGGCAGCTCCGTTCAGACCTGCGTGCCCACTGAGTTCTCCAGCCCCGCACAACGGATCCTGCGCACACAGTTGCGCGTCGCGCAGCGCGTCCACCAGCACCTCTCCGAATCGCTCAGGCACGGCTTGGTCCACGAGCCCGCCCAGGGAACCTTCGGAGTCCGAGCTGGCGGTGTAGATCAACAGGCCCGCCATCGGTTCGTCGCCCGTAGCGCTATAGATCCGCTCGCGCAGAGCGGATGACGAGTATCCGGCGTCGAGACACAGCCTTCGGATCAGGGCATGCGCCAACGAGTGAAGCAGGACGTAGCGCATACCGGGGAACGGCCGCGTGGCGGCGGAGCGATTGGCCTGATACTCGGTGAAGCTGGCCGATAACCTCTCTGCTTGCTGCACGGTCCGGGACTCGTTCTCCCAAGCCTCCACCGCTTGTTGATCGAGGGCTACGAAGATGCCCTCGCCCCGCAACTCGACCGCCGGTCGCCACGTTGCGTATCTCGGCCCGATCGGAGCCATATCGGCGTGCAGTTCGGCCACGTCAGCAAGCTCGCCGATGTCGACTCCGGACTCGATGCGGGTAAAGCCCCGGAGAGCGCGCACTTCCCGTAAACGAGTCGCCTCGGCCACGGTCGCGAGGTTGCTCGCCTCAGCTCCATGCGGTACGCCGACATGCCGCACCTCGAACTCATGCGGCGGCTGGGCGGGCTCGGGCGGGTCGAGGAACACGCGGTACTCAGCGGGCCGGAGACGCTCGGTTCCGGTGGACTTCGTCTGAGCCGCGGCTAGCACCTTCTCCGACGGGTACCAATCGAGCAGGTCACCCAGCAGACCGAGTTCTGACGCCTGGGTGATCTTGTTCGGAGTGTCGAGCGTGCGGAGCCTCTCCCGGAACGGCTCGATCGCCATCTGGATCGGTTCTGAGTACGGCGGAATCGAGAGCGCGGAGGCCACGACAGCGAAGTAGGCGTTAGACGCGCCCCGTAGGATGACTCGCGGCCGATCCGTGCAGCCAATTTCGTAGTCAGAGAGCCCGAGCCATGGCCTTCTGCCGCTGCATCCCTCAAGGGCACCAGGATCGAACACGCCGGACATGCTTCGCCGAGACTTGCATGCCTCGCAGCGGACCAATAGATCGTTGACGCTGCCGGACCTTCCTAGGTCGTTCAGCTGAAGTGGACCATCACAGTGCCTCTCGCCGCGGTGCAACCAATCGTTCCACGGAAAGTCATCAAGATGGCCTCCGGGGCAAGCGATCATGAATCGAGCCGGGAAGACGGCGACGATGGGCCTTCCGTTGTGACGGTCGCTCCGGCGGCAACGAAACTCTCCGGACGGAAACCCAATCCAGTCAAATTCATCCTTGAGGGCCAACAAGCGGCAACCACGATGCGGACAAACGAGCCACTCGGGGAACACGTAGGAGGGCACTCCACCGGGCGGCGGTCTAAACAGCCCTTCGACTCCGAGGAACGCCTCCAACCGGGGCTCGCCTATGCGATCACGAATCTCGAGCGGCGACCACCTGTCGAGTCCCGCGATCACTGCCGAGAGTTTCGGCAGATCCACGATGGCACCAGGGCCGTGCTGGGAAATGACCTGAGTCGGGCGCAGCTTGCCGACCCTGGGGGAACTCGCGTGAGGGACGCTCACTCTGAAGCTCCTGCTGGGTCGATCAGACGGACACTGACCTCTGACTCGATCTCGCGCAGTGAGCCAGGTGCGACGAACACCCCTCGACGATCGGTGTCTTCCTGGCCGTCAATCAGCCAGCCGCCGTCAGAGGTCCGGTCGCGGCCCCGCCGTGACCATGGAAGCACGTCCACAGCTACGTGCTCCCATTGGTCGATCAGCCCACGCAGTTCTGACGCAGTGTCCTCTGCGTGGCGCTGCCCGACGACGGCGGATGTTCGTTCAACGATCAACTCGATCACCTGCCGCACCCAGTCATCGGTGGGGCTGAAGTTGCCCGCTGCTTTCTCCGGGGCCATTCTCGGGTCGCCTTGGCGCACAAGCGATGCAAGCACTCCTGCCAGGCCCTTATCTCGTGCCCTCGACGAGAAGGGCGTCACTGAAGTGGGCTCGACGTGGCGGTACAGGCCCGTGTGGTAGCTACGGAAGCGCTCATAGTGACTGATATCCCGAGGGCGGGTCCAGTTGTAGACGGTGACGATTAGGCCGGGCGGTCGACGACCAACGCGACTGGTTGCCTGGATGTATTCGGCGGTCGTCTTGGGCTGTCCGTTGACGACCATCAGCCCGAGCCGGTCAATGTCGACACCGACTGAGATCATGCTGCTCGCGAACAGGACATCGATCGGATACTCGCCCGGACGCGGTCTGCCCTCAGGGAATTGCTGCTCTAACAGTTTCAGTATCTTCGGGATCTCTTCGGCTGTCTTGTTGCTGGTCAGTTCTCGACGCTCATACAGCAAACGATCGTCAAACTCATCGCTCACAATGCTTGAGAGAACACCGATACGGCCAGGGATGTCGTCTTCGGCCAGCCGGACCGCGCCTCCAAGCTCTCGGAGACTGTTGAAGTATCCGATGAGCGTCATGTAGGCGTCAACTGCCTTCGGATCCTCTTGGCGCAGCCTCTTGGCTCTCGACAGGAGGGCGGCGTAGACCCGCACAAGAGCGGTCTTGACTGACTTGCCGGGCGCAAATACCCCTAGGTACAGCCGGCCAGGACCTTGCTCAGACTGGACTTCCGCGCCAAACCAAGAATCGCTGGAGTCGAGCCCAGGTGGCGGAAAGACCGTCAACGAGCGACGGAACAAAGAGCCGACTTGCCGGTCGGCTCGACGGATCGTGGCCGTCGATGCCACGACCTTCGGAGGATGGAGTTGGTTGTCCACCTCAAGAGACGCCAGAGCATCGACGGCCGTCTCGTAGAGGCCAACCAGTGTGCCCAGTGGTCCCGAGATCAGATGGAGCTCGTCTTGGATCACCAAGTCGGGCGGCTCGAACGGCTCTACCTCGAAGACTCTGTCCGCTGGCCATCCGCGGCCCCTGTCGGCGGCATGACGCTGCCTTGGGTGCGGCTCGGCGCTGGAGATGTACCCGTGGCGTTCGCAGCGCCGCTGAACTCGGCCGAAGAGAGACTGGACACGTCCGTTCCAAGCCATCTGGGCGAACTTGTCGACCGTTGCGATGATGAGAGAGGGCATGTGACGGTAGATCTGCTCGTCAACCGTATGCGCTGGGATTCCGTCGAGGCCCCAATCGTTCGCAGGCGCGAAGGCGCAGGTGTCATCGGAGCAGAAGATCTTGACACGCTCTTGGTAGTCGTCTGCTTCGTACTCGCTAGGCCCCAGCTGCGCTCCGCACCATGGGCAGCTGAGAAGCTGCGCCGGTGTGCCGCCCTTGGGCCGTTCGCCCTCTCGCCACTTCTGCAGCGCCTCCTTCGCGCCGTCGCTCCAATATCCGTTGGGATCGGAGTACCGGTTCGGCGTTGCGCTCGTGCCGACCCATACGCCCACCGAGAAGGACTCGCCGCCCCAGACAGCTTCACTCGTGCGCAGAAACTCGCACGCACAGGCAAGCACCGCGGCACGCTGGAACTGCTGCACGGTTAGGAGCCGGAGCGTGTATCGCATTATCACGCCCACACCGCCGTCAGCTCGATGACCGGATACGGGAGCCCGGATCCGGCGATGAGCGAGCACGAACGCAGTCAAGCCCAGATAGGCCTCCGTCTTGCCGCCTCCAGTCGGAAACCACAACAGGTCGCAGGTCTTTCGGCTTGGGTGGGCCCGGTCAACGAGAGGAGGAAGGTTCATCAGTATGAACGCGAGCTGGAACGGCCGCCACGACGCCGGAACGTCGTTCGGGTCCGCCAGTGACTCCCCTCGCCGCCGGCGAAGCGACACTTCAGAGCGGGCTCGCTGTAGGGCCATCGCCCGGTTGGCGAAACAGAACGCTCTGCGGGCAAGTCGAGACGCATCGTCTTCAAAGCGGCTCAGCAATTCGATTCCCTCAACGATTCGATCATGGACGAGGCGACATGCGTCGAGATGCTCTGAGGCTTGGCTCCGCAGGCGATCGTCGAGCCCGACTACTCGGCTCGCGAGGTCGTCCACCCAACGTCCGTAGGCATCCGCGAGTGGAGCAAGCATCTGCTGCAGCCGCTCGCCGGGAATGCCGTCAGGGCCAGTCCCGCCGAGGACCCGCATGTCCAGACTGAGGCCGTTGCTTCCCCGGGGATCGATCCGCGGAAGCTCGTGAACCGGCAACACAGCAGTTTGGATCACAGTCGCGCCGAGGCCGCCTTCGGCATCCCAGTCGGCTGCACAACCGTGTCCGACCGCGTACTCGGGCCGGTCCCGGAAGAGCAACTCGTCGGCGCGTCGGTCAGTGTCGAGCGACTCAAAGTCGATCACGTCGTTGAGGGACCGCGGTTGGAACACGGCCGCGCCGTCGTGATGGCGGATGCTCAGCTTGGGCTGGAACAACCACTCATTGTCATCTGGCCTGTCGGAATTCGCGGCAGCAATCCGATTGACTAGGAACACCGAGACAGCGCAACGCTCACCATCTGGCAGTGTCCTACAGAGCCATTGGACTTGGACGTGGTCTTCAACGTCATAAACGTCCGAACCGCGAACGGCGAAGCTGAGTGTCTCGATGTGCTGCTCACGGACCCAGACGGTCATCTCACCGGTGGTGCCGTCCTTCTTCTCAACCTCGCGGCGCTCGTTGGCGTAGCTTCCCCACTCCGCCGTAACCTCCACTTCTCGGACCTCGGGACCGACCGTGAAGGAGAGACCGATGCTCGAGGGGTTCATCGCCATCGAGATGGGCGAGGCATACCCGGTGTCGAGGCTGTCGTCGTCGGTTGCAGCGTCGGCTGCGCCTTCATCTTCTTCTGGGCTTACCTCGGTGCCTGCGGGCGCGAGGCGCCCGAGGAGGTATCTGTTCGTGGGACGCTGGTGCAGAACCTCGTCTGGTCCATTGAACGGGCCCAGAAGCTCGCGGTTGAGCGTGTCGACGAGATCACCTCGCATGTCGCGCTGTATCTCAATCAGTTTCTCGACCACGCTCAAGCCTCCTGACTGGCCGCTGGATTCTACGCCTGTTGCGTCTGATGCGATTCCGTCAACTGCATCCGATCGCCCCGTTGTGGGTAGTCCGGGTCGTGTCTTGACTGAAATGCTCGCCTACTCCGCCATTGAGGGAACCTCGATGGTCAGACTCGGGCGAACCTCGATGCGAGCGGCTGAGACGAGTTGGTGGTCGATGATCGGGCTCCGATGCTTGTCGAGTTCTGCGATGCGCCGGGCCCGATCCACGGCAAGTTCATGCACAAGCTCCTGAGCATCTTCTAGGTTCTTCTCCCAGACCGGCAGGATCCTCCGCTCGCCTTCATCGGTGCTCGCGCGAATTCGTTCCACGGTCGCGCGAGTGTTGGCGAGCTTGTCCTCGGCAGCACGCTCGCGGTGGCTGAACCAGGCTTCAAGTCGTTCCCGTTCGCGGCCCACTCGCTTGTCGGCGTCGCCAGCCACAGCTTGCTGGCGTTGGGCGACGAGACGACCCACGTGAGCATCGGCTGCCTCGGCGGCTTCGTCTATAGAGCCAACCTGAATCTCGTCGACCGGGATGTCACCTTCCTCCGATCGTCTGAACAGCGTGCCACGCTCCACGAGTGCCGCACCGACTCTCGTGCTCACAGTCCCATCGTCAGAAACGAACACCGGAACTAGATCGGACCTAGGTCTGATCCCCGGAGTGTTGAGCTGATGCACGAAGAGCCAGCCCGTGTCTGACCTCAAGTCATCTCCCGCGATGAGGCGCCACGAGCCCGCGACCCCCTCGTAACTGTCGTCAAGGACATAGCTCACGATGGCCTCTACGATTGCGTGTCCGAAGGCAAAGAACTCGACATGCTCGATATCACGTAGGGCGTCCGGAAGAAACACGGCCCAACGCCTAGGACTGACGGCGAAGAACTCGTATAGGTGGTCCCCACGGAATGGGTCGTGGAAGGTCAGCTCGTACTCGTCTCCCCGTTGCTTGATGTAGGTGCGAGCGTCGGCCAAGAGCGCCATCATGAACGCCTGTTGTGCTGCCGGACTCAGCCCGTGCTCTCGCCCGGCGATCTTCTCCGCGATTTCGCGGCTGTAGCTCTTGACGTCCATAACGAAGTCGCGGAGTTGCTCATCCGCCTGGCGAGCCCGCTTCACCTGCTCTTCGAGTCGTTGGCCCAGTTCCTCGAGCGCTACGTCGCGCTCGGCAGGCGCGCGACGCAGGATCTTGCGCAAGTCGTCCTCGGTACCACCAAGGATCGGGTCAAGGCCACCCACCGTCTCTTCAAAGGCATTGATCCGCCTCTCCAAGACGTCGAGTACGCGCTCCTCTACTGTGCCCTCGGAGTAGAGATTGAACACCCGGACTACCTGTTCCTGCCCGATACGGTCGACACGGCCGATCCGCTGCTCGACCCGCATCGGGTTCCAGGGCAGGTCGTAGTTCACCAAGTAGTGGCAGAATTGGAAGTTCCTGCCCTCGCCGCCCGCCTCAGTCGATACGAGGACTTGGGGTCCGCTTCCGGTACGAAACGACTCGACGGCATCGTCTTTGGCCAGCGACTTGAGTTGGCCGTGGAACAGGTTGATTCCGATGGGGCGTCTCGGGCGGCTTGCCCGCTCAAGTAGTTCCCCAACGTAGTTCTGTGTCTCGCGGAACTCGGTGAACACGAGAACCTTGGCTTCCGGATCCTCATCGAAGAGGATGGTCATCTGCCGGATGAACTCCTCTCCCTTCGAGTCACCTGGCAGGGCTTCGAGGGTCTGCACTAGCGCGTCCAGTTCGGCGGCCTCAGCCTCGTGCAGGTGCGCTTCAGCGATCTCCCTGGCAGTCTCGCGCTCTTCGAAGAGTTGTTCGAGCAGTGCCGCAGGCGCCTTCAATGGAGCGGCCCTGACCAGCAAGCGGTCGCGCCGTCCAGCCAGCGAGCGGCTCAGGGCGCGGATGCTGCTGGCCATCAACTTCTGGAACAGGACCATGACGAACGCGAAGGCGTTCTCCCGTTCCGATTCGGCGAGCGCGAACCCGTTCTGCACGTAATCCTCAACCAGTGCAAGTGCTGCGCGCTCGTCATCAGTGAGGGTCACTGCCCAGCGGTAGGCGCGTCGGGGCATGAATCCTCCGACGACCTTCTTGCGGTTTCGGATCAGGATCTCAGAGAGCAAGTGTCGATCTGCCAGTTCCCGACAAAGCGCCTCGCGTTCCTGCGTTGAGCTCTCTAACCGTTCCTGCACAACCCGCTCGGGCAGGCCCAGCCAGCTGCCAACCTGCTGAAGGGTTGTTGATGGCTCTTCGCCGGGGATCGGATATCCCTCGCTCAACTGTTCGACCAGCCGGCTCAGCCCCCGCGCCCGCCGCCTATGACCTTCGAAATGATCCTCGCTCGCGAAGAGGACCGGATCGAGAAGCTCAACGAGGGAGTACAACTCGTGAGTCTGCAACTGCATCGGTGTCGCCGTTAGGAACAGGATCGAGCGCCTCCCAGCCCTTGCCGGATCGGCGAGATCTCGCACGAGCCGATAGAGCCTCGTCGTCGAGACCCGGTTACCTTGACGAGTCGATCTCACATGGTGGGCCTCGTCGACGATGATCATGTCCCAGTCGACTTCTCGCACCTCGCTGGCTCGCTTGTCGCCGGTGACCCAGGCGTCGGACACGATGATGCTGTCGTATCGGGCGAACGGGTTGCCGGTGTATCCCTCCGTCTTCTGCAGGTAGCCGACGGTGTCGGCGTCGAGGATCGAGAACACCTCGTTGAACTTCGTCTTGAGCTCGAATTGCCACTGACGACGCAGATTCGGCGGGACGATGATGAGGCAGCGCTTCACGATCCCACGCGTCCGCAGCTCCTTGAGGATCATCCCGGCCTCGATGGTCTTGCCAAGGCCGACCTCGTCGCAGAGCAAGAACCGGTGCGGGTAGCTGGTGATCACGCGATGCACAACGCCGACTTGGTGTGGTTTGACGTCGACCCGCGTGTGCCCTAGCGATACAAGGTCGTCGTGGAGATGCGCCAGCCGGTGGTGTCGGGTGACCAGCCCGAGCCGAAACCTCTTGTACGAGCCGATCTGACCGTTCTTGATCTTGGTGATCGCGTCGAGGTTCCTGTTCGGGCGCAACGCGGACTCGGGGACCGTACGCACGCCGGTGAGGAAATGGACGCGCCACTTCGGCGGATCCTCTCCGGCAGGTTCAAGGAGAAGCCCCGGCTCCTCGGTTCCCAGTCGCACCACCGTGGACGGCAGCTCCACCCTCTGAAGATTGCCGCTCTTCCAGTTCACCCTTGGGCTGAGGTCCACATCCGGATCCCAGCGCACGGTTGCCACTGCGCCGTTCAACTCCTCTAGGACGCCGTAGGTGCCTGGCTGACCGACAAACTCAACCAGCGCTCCTGTTACGAAACTCGACGACACTTCCGTTTGTCCTCCCGAACGCCACTCTTATCCGTTGTAGTACCAGCGGACTGTGACATCGAACCCAGGATCACGATCCAACACGAATTGCCGCACGAGCCGGCAAGAGGTTCCGGCGAACCAGATCACGTTGCCACCCGCCCCAGCTGAGCGACGCGGCCATCGCTGCGACGGGCGACGAGAACACGAAGTCGCGGATCACCGGCGCGTGCTGCCAGCGGTACCGGGTGGTGAAAAGGCGGTCCTGGGACGCGCCCGGGTTTGTGTCGGTGACCCACGGCCCTGGATTACCGAGCTGCATCTGGGCGTCCTCCAGGATCCGCTCGACCCACCCGCCATCAACCGCTCCCGGGATCTTGACGACCCGGTCGCGCTCGAAGATGGCTCTCGTCCCGGCCGAAATCACCGCCGACAATCTAGACCGGCGGTCTACGCTGCGGTCATGGCCCTCGTGTT
>VYAQ01000061.1:1295-35699 GCA_009844885.1 Gemmatimonadota bacterium | reverse complement strand
GCGCGCCGTGGCGGCAGGCGATCTACCGCGCGTCGGAGGCGATGACGGTCTTCGCCGTGATGACGGCCGGGCTGTTCCCTCTGATCCACGTCGGCCGCGTGTGGCACGCCTACTGGCTGGTGCCCTATCCGAACGCGCGCTTCCTGTGGCCGAACTTCCGGTCGCCGCTGGTCTGGGACGTCTTCGCGATCACGACCTACTTCACGGTCTCCGCAGTCTTCTTCTACCTGGGCACGATCCCGGACCTGGCCGCGGCGCGTGACCATGCGCGCGGCCTCAGGAAGAAGTTCTACCAGATCATTTCGCTGGGGTGGCGCGGGACGGACCGCGAATGGCACCACTTCTCGAAGGCGTACATCTACCTCGCGGCCCTCGCCACGCCCCTGGTGCTTTCCGTGCACTCGGTCGTGTCCTGGGACTTCGCGATGGCCATCGTGCCGGGATGGCACACCACGATCTTCGCACCCTACTTCGTGGCGGGCGCGATCTTCTCGGGCGTCGCGCTGGTGATCACGCTCGCCGTGCCGATGCGGAAGTTCTTCGGCCTGGAGGACTACCTCACGGTCAAGCACTTCGAGGCGATGGCCAAGCTATGCATGCTTACCAGCCTGATCGTGCTGTACGCCTACCTGGTCGAGTACTTCCTGGCGTGGTACTCGGGTGAGCCACCGGAGCGGGGGTCGTTCTGGAACCGGGTCTTCGGGCACTACTGGTGGGCCAACTGGATCATGCTGACCTGCAACGGCCTGGTGCCGCTCATGCTGTGGGTCAGGCGAGTGCGAAGATCGATCGCCGCGCTGTTCGTCATCTCGATCTTCATCAACATCGGGATGTGGTTCGAGCGCTTCGTGATCATCGTGACCTCGCTGTCTCACGAATACGAACCCTGGGCGTGGGGCCTGTATCGTCCCTCCGTGGTCGAGATGGGCATTCTGATCGGCAGCTTCGCCTGGTTCGGCTTCTGGTTCCTGCTGTTTACGCGTCTGCTGCCGCCGGTGGCGATTGCCGAGATGAAGGAGGTAATCCCGCCGCCGCGGAGAGGACGGGTGAAGGAGGGCGCGGCATGATCGGAGCGAAGCGCCGGCGTGGGCACCAGGGTGTTTTCGCGCTCTTCACCCATCTGGATTCGACGGTAGAGGCCTGCAAGGCGTTGCGCGCGGCCGGACACAAGGGTTTCCGCGCCTACGCGCCGCTTCCGGAGCACGAGTTGCTGGAGGAGGGTCTGGCCCTGAAGCACAGCCCGGTGCGGGTATTCACCATGGCCGGCGGGCTGACCGGCGCGGCGACCGGTTTCGCGTTCACCTCGTGGACGTCGATGGACTGGCCGCTGGTAACGGGGGGCAAACCCATCCTCTCGATACCCGCGTACGTGATCATCGCCTTCGAGTGCGCGATCCTGTTTGGCGCGCTCTCGACCGTGATCGGCCTCTTCATCAACGCCGGGCTGCCCAATCTGCGTCCGCTGGTGGCGTATCACCCCGAGTGCTCCAACGGCTCGTTCGGGGTCTATGTGACCGCCCCGCCCGCAAGGATCGAGGAGGCGAGGGAGATCCTGGCCGGTTTCGAGCCGGATGAGCTGCGGGAGGATCCGGAGGGCTTCGATGTCTGACCGTGCGCGCGGCGTTGTGGGCCTGGGCCTGGCGCTGCTGGTTTCCGGGGCCTGCGTCCCGCTGGACGACTTCATGGGCGATGTCTTCGGCCGCAGCATGCGCGACCAACGGTCGTTCGATCCCTACGAGAACACGCTGCTGCCGCCCGAGGGTACCGTGCCGATGGCTGCGGGGAACTACCCGGCGGGTCACTTCGACACGAATGTCGGACAGCCCGAGGGGAGTTCCGACGTACCGCCGCCGTTTACCCAGCTGGACATGACCAACCGTCCCGAGGTCGTGGACAGCCTGACCAATCCGGTCCCGGCGACGGCGGAGTCGCTTGCCCGCGGCGAACAGCTCTACGAGCGCGTCTGCATCGTGTGCCACGGACCGGACGGCGCCGGAACCACTGCGTACATCTACGAGGTTCATCCCTACCTGGCCACGTACCCCCTGACCGCCGAGACGACGGTGGCCAGAAGCGATGGCTATCTCTACGGGATGATCCGGGTCGGGCGGGCCCTGATGCCGGCCTACGGACACCAGATCAGCCACTACGACCGCTGGCACATCGTCAACTACGTGCGCCAGATGCAGGGAGTGGGGCCCGGGTCGGGCGAAGCCGGATCGGGCGAGGCCGACGGCGGTGGCGGTGAGAGCGGTGACGTGGAGGCGGCGCCTCCCGAGGGCGGGGTGAACTGATCCATGGCTCACCACGCGATCCCGTCCGAGGTCCCCCTGCGCTACCTGAAACGCGGCACCACGGCCACCATGGTCGTGCGGCTGATGGTCTTCATCGGCATCGTGTCGTTCTTCGTGACCCTGTCGCGCGATTCCTCGCTCGCGTGGCAGTCGTACGTCGTCAACTGGAACTACTTCGCGTCCATTGCGATGGGCGGCGTGATCGTCGCGGCCGTCACCTGGATCGTGAAGGCGAAGTGGAACTGGTCCGTGCGGCGGGTCCACCATTCGTTTGCCGCGTATCTGCCCATCGCCTTCGTGCTCTTCATCCCGATGCTCCTCAACCTGCGGGAAGACTACTTCCCGTGGATCGAGATGATGGCCGACGATCCGATCGTCCAGAAGAAGGCGGCGTACCTCAACGTGCCCTTCCTGGTGAGCAGGAATCTCGTTGGCGTGCTGGCGCTGTTCACGATGGCGTGCGGGTTCGTGTACCTGGCCCTCAGACCGGATCTCGGGCGCGTTGGCGCGGCTCGAAATCCGGCGGGGGGCGATTCGCGTGTGCGTTCATGGTGGCATGCGCGGTTCACGAGGGGCTGGAGGGGTCTGGCCGCCGAGGAAGCGCGCAGCTACCAGGTCATGACCACCATGGCCCCGGTGCTGGTGCTCGTCTACGTGACCGTGATGTCGGTGCTGGCATTCGACTGGGCGATGTCGCTCGAGCCGCACTGGTTCTCGACGCTCTTCGGCGGGTGGTTCTTCATGGGCGCGCTGTGGGGCGGGTTCGCTGCCACGGCGGTCGCGGCCGTGCTGCTCAGGCGACGCGACGCGGTCTTCGGAGAGCATGTGGGCACGTCCGCGCTCTGGGACCTGGGGAAGCTGACCTTCGCCTTCGCGGTCTTCTGGACCTACCTGTTCTTCTCGCAGTACATCGTGATCTGGTACGGCAAGCTCCAGTGGGAGCAGGCGTGGATCAACACGCGGGCGGGCGACCCGTGGGGCGGCCTCTCGGCCACCGTGATCGTGCTGTGCTTCGTGGTACCGTTCGCTGGACTGCTCGGAGCACGGCCCAAGAAGACGCCGATCATCCTGCAGACGTTCGCCACGGTGGTGCTGGCGGGGCTGTGGCTGTGGCACTACATGCTCATCTTCCCCTCGCTGCACCACGAGGGCGACCCCGTCTTCTCGGTGGCCACGCCATTGATCGGGCTCATGTTCCTTGGCCTGTTCCTGATGGCGGTCCGCTGGTTCCTGGCGACCTTCCCGGCGGTGCAGATGTGGCAGCCGGAAACGGATCCCGAGCCCCTGGAAGCAGAGGGTTAGTCAGGGGGTTAGTCCATCCCCCTGGGCCATCCCCGGGTCAACAGCCGGCAGGATCCGCTCCTGCAGGGCCAGCCAGCTGGAAAACTCGGGGCGCTCGTGCAGGGTCCAGCCGTTGAAGACGGAGATCAGGTCGTGCTCGGGGACTACGTGCATGAACTGGCCGCCGTATCCGTTGGCCGCGAAGATGCGCGTCTCGCCGTCTTCGTGGACGGGCACCCACCACTGGTAGCCGTAGCCGGTGTCGGGGCGGTCGTTGGCCGGATTGACGTCGGGCACGACGGCGGAGGTGGATGCGCGCACCCAGTCCGCCGAGACGACCTGGCGACCATCCCACTCGCCCTGTCGCAGCATCAGGTAGCCGACCCGCGCGAGGTCGTGCGACGTCAGGTAGAGGCCGCCCTCTGAATCCACCTCACCTGCCGGTGTCGTCTTCCAGTAGTACTCGTCGATGCCGATTGGCTCGAAGAGATGCTCCTCGGCCCACGCGTCGACCCTCTGGCCGGTGGCTTCGTGCACGATCCTGCCCAGCATGACGCTCACGCCGTCGTTGTAGTCGAAGCGGGTGCCCGGCTCGACGGTGACCGGCCGGCTCACCACGTAGTCGATCCAGGCGTCGCTCAGCTCCATGACCGTGGTGGGATGCGTCCCGTCCTCGTAGGTCTGGCCCGGGGCTGCCCACGAGATGCCGCTGCGCATGGTCAGGAAGTCCTCGAGCGATGCGTCGGCGCGACCGGGCTCTGACGGGTCGACTCCGTATCCGGTGAAGTACGGCCAGGCCTCTGCCCCGACCGGGGGTATGTGTCCGGCGTCGACCGCAATGCCGAAGGCGACCGACAGCACGCTCTTGGTAACGGACTGGAGACTGTGCAGGGGCGTGTCGCGGTAGAACGGATGCCACGCGGGATGGTCGTAGTTGTACTGGTGTTCGACCGTGTCTTCCTGCGCCGCGAGAAGCTCGACGTAGGTGTCGTGGTGGTCCCAGCGATGGTCGGCGATGACGCGTCCGTTGCGGATGAGGAGGAAGTGGTCGATGAGGCCGTAGCGTCCAGCGTCGATGTCGGACACGAGCGCGTCGATCGCGGCCGCGTCGATCCCCTCGGCGGCGGGAGTGGAGACGGGCCATTCGTCGCCGGGCCATGGGGTCTGGGTGGAAGCGGCCGGAGTTGGGCGGTCCTCGGATGCGCAGGCGGCGACCGCGAGGCAGATGATGATGGCGTTTGCCGTGTGGGCGGTGATGGCGCGGGCGCGTCGACGTTTCATGATGTTGGGTCCTCATTCCGTGTGATTCGATCGAACCGATTGCGCACCTGGTAGCCGATGGAAGCCAGAAGCCGCGCTTCGTGGGCGTCCAGCGTCGTCCTGCCGAATGCCGTGCGGAGGGTGCGCATGACGCTCTCCGCCTTGCGGGCCTTGAAGAAATCGATCCGCTCCAGACCCGCTTCGAGGGCAGCGTACATCTCCTCCAGCTCTTCGGCGGTGGCGGGGCCGAGGGAGCGCTTGCCCACCGGCAGTGCCCCGGTGTCGCCGACTCCGGCGAGGAACAGTTCGTAGGCCACCAGCAGCACCGCCTGCCCCAGGTTGAGCGAGGAGTACTCGGGTGTGGTCGGGATGACCATCACCTCGTGGCAGCGATCGAGGGCGTCATTCGAGAGGCCGCGGTCCTCACGGCCAAAGACGATGGCCACGGCCCCGTCGCGCGCGTGCCGGAGGATGTGCGGCGCGAGATCGCGCGGCCGCGAGTAGTTGCGCTGTGCGGTGCGCGCGCGTGCGGACGTGCCCACCACGAAGGTGGCCTCGGCCAGGGCTTCGTCCAGCGAGTCCACCCGGGTGACGGCGTCGACGATGTGGTCGGTGCGGTGCGCGATTCCGGTGATCCGCCACGCGTCGAACTCGCGCGGACGTACGACGGCGAGGCGGGCGAGGCCCATATTGGCCATGGCGCGCACCGCCGCGGCGATGTTGACGAGGTCCTGGGGCTCGTGCAGGACGACGGTGAGGTTCACCGGGTCGCTCCTTCGGGCTGGGCAATGCCGCGGGACACGAGGAGCGCCAGCAGGGTGAGAAGCGCACCCGCCAGGTAGGGGAAAGCGAGCCTGACGTCGAAGAGAGCGCCGGCCATGGAGGGGCCGAGCACCCGTGCCAACGACCCGACGCTCTGACCGACCCCGAGCACGCCTCCCTGGCGCTCGGGGCTCGCGGCCCGCGACAGGAGGCCCAGCACCGCCGGCACCGCGCCGCCGTAGCCGATGCCCAGGACAACCAGGCCCGCGAGCAGTAGCGGGAGGTCCGTCGCCAGGCCGATCAGGAGGAGGCCGGTTGCGAAGGGCACCGCACTGTAGCGGAAGAGCCGGCGTTCGCCGATCCTCGGGACGAGCACGCGAACGATTCCCCCCTGGTACACGGCTGAGACAAACCCCAGCATGGCGAAGAGATACCCGGCCTGGCGCGCTCCCAGGGTGAACCGCTCGGACGCCAGTAGCGACAGCGTGGGCTGCAGGGTGGAAAACGCCATCGTGATCAACAGGTAGCTCGCGAGGATGATCTTGATCTGCCCGGATGCGCGCACTTCGGTGAGGGCTGCGCCGAGATTGAACCGTGATGTCGCACGGTCCCGGGATCGCCTGGACTCGGGAAGCCAGAGTGCGGCCACCAGCGCATTGGCGAAGCACAGTCCGGCGGCGACGTAGCCCGGTGCGGCGGGCGAGCCCGGAGACACACCGTCCAGAATGCCTCCCAGCGCGGGACCGATCACGAACCCGAGCCCGAACGCGGCCCCGATCAGCCCCATGTTGCCGGCTCGGCGCGTGGGCGGCGTCACATCGGCGATATACGCCTGGGCTACGGGGATGGTGGAGCCGCCGATGCCGCCGACGATGCGGGACAGGAACAGCAGCGCCAGGGAGTCGGCACGGGCGAAGATGACGTAGGCGACCGCGCTCCCCAGCAGGCCGAGAATGAGGACGCGACGGCGCCCGAACCGGTCGGACATCCGTCCCCACAAGGGGGCCATGACCAGTTGGACGGCGGAGTACACCGTGACCAGAAGGCCGACCTGCAGGCCGCCCGCGCCCAGATCGGTGGCGTAGAAGGGAAGGATTGGCAGGACGATCCCGAAGCCCACGAGATCGACCAGCACCGCCAGGAAGAGCAGGCCCACACGCCCGCCGGGTTGCGCCACGGACTACCCCCGGTCCCGGGTGGATCGCCGCCCGCAAGCGGCGGTTACTCCGGGATGCGACACTAGGGGTCCCGGTCGTCGATTTCCTGGGAGTCCGCCTGCTTGCCGGCCTGGAGCGCGCCCTTGAAGTTGCGGATGCCGGAGCCGAGGCCGCGCGCGATCTGGGGGAGGCGCTTGGCGCCGAAAATGAGTACCAGGATTCCCAGCAGGAACAGGATTTCCGTCAAGCCTATCTGGGGCACGGCCCCTCCTTCGGCACACTAGCCACGCAAGAGGTCCTTTGCGATGGTCTGCAACTGCATGTTGTCGGTTCCCTCGTAGATCGTGCCGATTTTCGAGTCTCGGTAGAGCTTCTCCACGGGATACTCCCGGGTGAACCCATAGCCGCCGTGAAGATCGATGCACCGGGAAGATACCGCCTGCGCGGTCCTGGACGCGAACATCTTGGCCATCGCGCCCTCGCGCAGGAACCCCGCGCCCTGGTCTTTCAGTCGGGCCGCGTTGTACACCAGCAGGCGCGACGCCTCGATGTCGGTGGCCATTTCCGCCAACTGGAACTGGACTCCCTGAAAATCGGCAACCGGACGGTCGAACTGCTCACGCTCCTGCACGTACCTGAGGGTGTGGTCGAAGGCGCCCTGAGCCAGGCCCACCATCTGGGCGCCGATTCCGATCCGGCCCTCGTTCAGCGTCTCTATGGCGACCTTGTAGCCCTGGCCTGGTTCCCCAAGCACGTTTCCGGCGGGCACGGGGACGTCGTCGAGCACGAGTTCCGTGGTGGACGAGGCGCGAATCCCCAGCTTGTCCTCCTTCTTGCCCACCGCGAAACCGGGCGATTCCCGTTCGACCAGAAAAGCGGTGATGCCCTTGTAGCCGAGCTCGGGCTGCACGTTGGCGAAGACGATGAACAGGCCGGCCTCGGCCCCGTTCGTGATCCACATCTTGCGACCGTTGAGCACCCAGTCGTCTCCGTCCCGGATGGCCCGCAGTCCCAGTGCGAAGGCGTCCGAGCCGCTTCCCGCCTCGGAGAGCGCATACGCGCCGACCGTGCCCGTGGCCAGCTTCGGCAGATAGAGGCTCAACTGCTCCTCGGTGCCCCACTTCAGGAGCGCGTTGTTGACGAGCGTATTCTGCACGTCGACCAGAACACCCACCGACGGATCCGCGCGCGAGAGTTCCTCCACCACGATCGTGGCGGTGAAGAACGAACTGCCGATGCCCCCGTAGTGCTCCGGAATCTCGATTGCCATGAAGCCGAGTTCGAACAGCATCGAAATGAGTTCGGAATCCATCTGCTGCGCGGCGTCCATCCGCGATGCACGTGGCGCGAGCTCCGATTCCGCGAAGTCGCGCACCGCTTCGCGGAACATGGCCTCATCGTCGCCGAGCACGGTAAGCGCCGGCGAATGGACCATTGTCGTCATGAGCCCTCCTGACGCGGGCAAAACCGTGACTTGACGCTTGCGCCGAGCGTGTTTCCGGGGGGTGATAATCTAACCTACGCACGAAAGTTCCGCATTGGATTCGGAGCGGCGGCTTGACGCCCTTCCGTCGCGCGGCTTTTTTTCTGTCGCTTTCAGACCCGAGACATCCCGAACCTCAAGCGAGATCACCATGTCCTTGATCCCCGAAGGACTCAGGTACACGACCGAACATGAGTATCTGAGAGAATCCGACGAGTCCGACATCTACTACGTCGGGATAACCGACTACGCCCAGGGCGAGCTCGGGGACGTGGTGTACGTCGAGTTGCCCGAGCCCGGCGATTCCTTTGCCCCGATGGACGTTTTCGGCACCATCGAGGCCGTGAAGGCCGTGAGCGACTTGTACTGTCCGGTCGCCGGTGAGGTTGTGGACGTCAATGCTGCGCTGGACGACGATCCCGAGCTGGTCAACAGCGATCCCTACGGGGAGGGGTGGATGATCCAGTTGCGCCTCGAGGACCCCGGCGAGGTGGAAACCCTGATGGACGCCGCGAGCTACGGAGCACACATCGGCGAATAACCCGCGATCCGGCCGCAATTGCCCCTGATGACACAATCAATCAGACACCGACCCGATTTCCTCGCCCGCCACCTGGGCCCGAGCGCCGACGACGTCCGCGAAATGCTCGAGGTGGTGGGATGTGACAGCCTGGATCAGTTGATGCAGGAGACGGTGCCTCCCACGATTCGATTCCGGGGCCCGCTGCGAATCCCCGAGGGCCTGCCGGAAGCGGAACTCCTGGCCCATCTGCGCAAGGTTGCGTCCGACAACGAGGTCTGGCGGAGCTACCTGGGAATGGGCTATTCCGGCACCATCACGCCGGGGGTCATTCAGCGCAACATACTGGAGAACCCCGGCTGGT
This sequence comes from Gemmatimonadota bacterium, assembly GCA_009844885.1. Lineage (GTDB taxonomy): Bacteria > Gemmatimonadota > Gemmatimonadetes > Longimicrobiales > Gaopeijiaceae > Bin94. The sequence goes on along the minus strand of VYAQ01000061.1, from coordinate 26,578 downwards.
ATACGCAGTACACGCCGTACCAGGCCGAAATCGCCCAGGGTCGGCTTGAAGCCCTGCTCAACTTCCAGACGGCGATCATGGACCTGACGGGTCTGGAAATCGCCAACGCGTCGCTGCTCGACGAGGCGACCGCCGCCGCCGAAGCGATGTTCATGCTCTACGGTCAGGGGATGAAGCGCCGCAGGACCGTCTTTCTCGTGGCCGAGGACTGTCACCCCCAGACCATCGGCGTTGTCGAAACCCGTGCGGAACCGCTCGGGATCGAGATTCGCGTGGGTCCTTTCGAGGAGTTCGCCTTCGACGAGTCGGTGTTCGGGGCGCTCGTTCAGTACCCGGCCACCGACGGGGGCGTACACGACTACCGGGACATGTGCCGGGAGGCTCACGAAGCCGGCGCCAGCGTCGTCGTGGCCGCCGATCTCCTGTCGCTCGCTCTCCTTACCCCGCCAGCCGAGTTCGGGGCGGATGTGGCCGTCGGCAGCAGTCAGCGGTTCGGCGTGCCGATGGGCTACGGTGGTCCCCACGCCGGGTACATCGCGTCCCGCGAGAAGTTCAAGCGGAAACTCCCCGGGCGCATCATCGGGGTGGCTGTCGACGCCCACGGGGACCCCGCCCTCAGGATGGCGCTTCAGACCCGGGAACAGCACATACGGCGCGAAAGAGCAACATCGAACATCTGCACCGCGCAGGTCCTGCTGGCGGTCATGGCCGGAATGTATGCCACCTACCACGGACCCGAGGGAATCCGCGAAATCGCGGCCCGCGTACGCAAGCAGACCGCGACACTGGCACGCGGACTGGAGGCGGCCGGGAACGAGTTGGTTCACGGCCTCTACTTCGACACGCTGCGCGTCAGGCCTTCCGCCGGATCCGAGGCGGTGCTCGCGGCCGCGTGCGAGGCACGCATCAACCTCAGGGACTTCGGTGACGGCACGATCGGGACCGCCCTGGACGAGACCGTGACCCCGGCGGATCTGGATGATCTGCTCGCCGTCTTCGGCGTCGCCGGCTCTTCGACCGAGCTGGCGGCCTCCTTCGATCCGGATCCGTACCCGACAGCGCTCCGGCGCTCAAGTCCCTTCCTGACCCACCCCGTGTTCAACTCGTACCACTCCGAGACGGAGATGCTGCGCTACCTGCACCGGCTGGAGTCGCGGGACCTTTCGCTCAACACGAGCATGATCCCGTTGGGGTCGTGCACGATGAAGCTGAACGCGACGACCCAGATGACTCCGGTGACATGGCCCGAATTCGGGGCCCTGCACCCCTTTGCGCCACGTGAACAGGCCCGTGGCTACGACCACATCGTTTCGGATCTGCAGGAGTGGCTCGCGGAGATTACCGGGCTGCCGGCGGTATCGCTGCAACCCAACTCGGGCGCTCAGGGGGAGTACACGGGGCTGCTGGTGATCCGTGCCCGTCATCGGGAACTGGGGCAGAACCGCGACATCTGCCTGATCCCTTCGTCGGCCCACGGCACCAATCCGGCGAGCGCCGTCCTGGCGGGCATGAAGGTCGTGGTCGTCCGCTGCGACGATCGCGGCAATGTCGATGTCGAGGATCTGGCGGCGAAGGCCGCACGGCACGCGGACCGCCTGGCGGCCGTCATGGTTACGTATCCGTCGACCCATGGCGTTTTCGAGGAGGAGATCCGGACCGTCTGCGACATCGTTCACGGGCATGGCGGATACGTCTACCTGGACGGGGCCAACCTGAACGCGCAGGTGGGGCTTTGCCGACCCGGCGACTACGGTGCGGATGTGATCCACATCAACCTCCACAAGACGTTCGCGATCCCGCATGGCGGCGGCGGGCCGGGCATGGGTCCGATCTGTGCGACCGAGGAACTCGCACCGTACCTGCCCGGTCACCCCGTTGTGCCCGTCGGAGGCGACAGAGCGATCGGGCCGGTAGCCGCGGCGCCCTGGGGAAGCGCCAGCATTCTGCTGATCTCGTGGGCGTACATCGCGCTGCTCGGCCGCGATGGAGTCACGGAGGCCACCAGAACAGCGATCCTCAATGCCAACTACATGGCGATGCGGCTGGAGGACCATTTCGACATCCTCTACTGGTGGGGAAGCGGTAGTGGGCGCGTGGCCCACGAGTTCATCGTGGATCTGCGGCCGCTGAAGAAGGCCACGGGGATCTCGGAGGAGGACGTGGCCAAACGCCTCATGGACTACGGCTTCCACGCGCCCACGATGGCGTTTCCGGTGCCCGGCACGATCATGATCGAGCCCACCGAGAGCGAATCCAGGGCGGAACTGGACCGCTTCTGCCAGGCCCTGATATCGATTCGCGCCGAGATTCAGCAGGTCGAACTGGGACTGCAGGATCGGCACGACAACGCTCTCAAGAACGCGCCGCATACGGTCAGGACCGTTACCGCCGATGAATGGAACCACGCCTACACGCGCTCCCAGGCCGCCTTTCCGGCTCCCTGGCTGCGGGAGCACAAGTTCTGGCCGCACGTGGGACGCGTGAACAACGCCTGGGGGGACCGCAACCTGGTCTGCTCCTGTCCACCGGTGGAACAGTACGAAACGCAGGAGGCGTGAGCGGTGTGTGCGCCGTGGGCTCCGGTGCCGTGCCGTTTCGCTTCAACCGCGCCCTGCCTGAGAAAGAGATGACCCCGTGCCCAAGCTGACTTTTCACGGCCAGTCCACCTTCAGCATCGAGACCGACGACGGCACCCGCCTGGTGATCGATCCGTTCTTCGACGACAATCCTGTCTCTGACATCAAGCGCGCCGAGGTGGGGGCGGTGGATTTCATCCTCTGCACGCACGGCCACTTCGACCACTTTGCGGACGCCCTGCCACTGGCGAAGGAAACCGGCGCCACGCTGGTGTCGACCTTCGAGATCGTCTCGTTTGCCGAGACCCAGGGGGTCGCGAACGGCCACCCGTTGCACATCGGGGGTGGCTACGACTTCCCCTTCGGCCGCGTCAAGATGACCGCCGCCCTGCACGGGGGTCAGGTGCACGGAGACACGACCGGGCAGTTCACCACCGTGCCCGGGGGCTTCCTGTTGCACCTCGACGGGACCCGGATCTACCACGCGGGGGACACGGCGTTGCTCATGGACATGCAGCTGCTGCGCGGCAAGGTGGACGTCGCCATCCTGCCCATCGGCGACAACTTCACCATGGGTCCGGAGGACGCTGCCGAGGCGGTCGGGTTCATCGAGCCCGATGTCGTGATTCCGGTCCACTACAACACCTGGCCTCTCATCGCCCAGGACCCCGAGCGCTTCCGCGCACTCGTAGGGGATCGGGCAACCGTACAGGTCATGCAGCCGGGAGATGTCTACGTTCCCTGATGCATCCCGCGGCGGGGCGGCCGCGGCGGGCGACGGACCCGGTCGCCTGAACTGGCGCGTCCTCCTGGACGGAGGGCTCCCGGGGGCGACCAACATGGCGCGCGACCACGCGCTCGCGCTTGGCGTACGTCCGGGCGAGGGCACCGTGCGCTTCTACCGCTGGGCGACCGCAACTCTCTCCTTCGGACGCAACGAACCCGTCACCGCAGGATACCGGGACCTGCTCCGCCGTCATCCCGAAATGGAAGCGGTGCGCCGTCCCACCGGTGGCCGTGCGGTGATTCACGACCGCGAATTGACGTACTGCGTTGTCCTTCCAGCGCGCGCATTCGGAGGACTTCGGCTTGCCTACCGCAGGATCAACCAGGGTCTGCTGCGGGGTTTGCGGCGCCTGGGTGTCGATGCGGGAGGCGCCGCCGGCAGTACCGCCGCGCCCGATGCGGGTCCGTGCTTTCTCGAGCCGGCCGAGGGAGAGGTGGTGGTTCGGGGGCGAAAGCTCGTGGGGAGCGCACAGGCGCGGATCGGAGGAGCGATTCTCCAGCACGGGTCTCTGCTCCTGGTGGCCGACCAAAGCGCGCTGTTCGCCAAGGCCGACGCCCACGGCGCTGCTGGCAACGGAGCGGAGCCCGGGCGCGACAGGGGGATCGCGTCCGCGCCTGCCCCGACCGGTAACCGGCGCGGTTCGGGCACGACGGTCGCGGCGAACCGGACCGGCCCTCCGATCACGTTGGCCGAGATCCTCGGCGAGGTACCGCCCTGGGAAGACATGGTGGACGCCTTTCGCAGGGGATTCGCCGAGGAATTTGGTGGACTCTGGGCTCCGGGCGAGATGACGCGAGAGGAAATGGCCATGGTAGCGAGACTGGAAAGGAAGTACGGTTCCGGCGAGTGGACGTGGCGGCGATGAGCGTGTCGATGAGCAGGTCCGGGATCGCATCGCCCCGGTTCCACGCCGGGGTGGGGTCGGCCTGCCCTCTTGCATCCTTGACAGTCCCCCGAGCGATACTCATTATGGCAAGCCGTTGCGAAAAGGGTCCGGAAGTCCGAGACTCCAAGGGTCGCGCGCTGGGCGCGGCCAACTTCAACCATCAGCACAGGACCGAAAGCAGGAGGTTCCCTTGGCCAGCTTGATGACCGTGTTCGACGTACTGCTTCAGCTTCCCGGAATGGAAGCTCCAGACCTCACCTTCACCGAGCAGATGGTGCAGTCCTGGGAGGATGCCGGCGACATGCGCTGGCCGCTCGGGCTCTGCGTGGTGGTGGGTATCATCGTGATCATCTGGAAGTTGATCGACATCTTCCGCAAGAGCAGTGCCACGAGGAAGGTTCTCCGGGCGGTCGACGGACTCCTTGCGCAGCACCAGATCAAGGAGGCGCTGGAGCTCACGCGAGAGTCCGACTCCCCGGCTGCGAACATCCTCTACGCGGGGCTCGAGCGTCAGGACGAGGGAACGGATCGCGTGATGAAGGCCATTGAGAACCAGGGCCTCATCGAGCTGTCCAAGCTGGAGAGCGGCCTTGTCATTCTCGCGACGCTTACCAACGTCGCGCCCCTGCTCGGCTTCCTCGGGACGGTGATGGGGATGATCGCCGCCTTCCAGGCGATCGAGCTGGCGGGTGAGGTGGACGCCACCACGGTTGCGTCGGGGATCAAGATCGCCCTTACGACCACCGCGGCCGGGCTCGCGATCGCGATCCCGGTGAGCATCGCCCACAACTACTTCGTGTCGCGGATCGACCATCTCGTGATCGACATGGAGGAGTCGGCGCAGAAGATGATCGACGCCCTCTTCGCGATGCAGACGGGCCGGTCGGCCGGCGACTAAGGCAGGACCCCCGCTCCGGGCAGTCCGCGTGCGACATTCCCGCCCTTTTGAAGCGGGAATCGCGGCGCGGGCTGCCCGGTGTCTTTTTCTGGCGGCGGCCTTCTCTGCCGCTTGTGCCGCCAACCCCCTTTCGGGCCAGGATCAACCCCGGGCCGCCGTAGGCGCGTCCATACCCGATTCGATCCATCGGGATCTGGCGGACGGTCGCCACTGGAAGGCCAGCCGCGCGTTGCGGTCCCACCTCGGATCGGTCGAATCGGCGTCATGGGCCGACCGTCTCGTCCTGGCGGAGGCCGAAGCCGGATGGAAGAACTGGGACGGGGCCATCGCGGCGCTCACACCCGGAGTGGATGACGCGGAAGCTGTCCCGCCACGCGTCTGGTTGGTGCTCGGCAGCGCGCGGCAGGCGGCGGGCGACGCCGGGGGAGCCGTGTCGGCGCTCACCCGCTTCGTGGAGACTGCTGCAGCAGACGCGCGCGAGACGCTGGTCGTGCATTCCCGCCTGGCCCGTTCCGCGGCGGCAGGGGGCGTGCCCGACCTTGCGGCCGAGCATGTGGGCGCGATTGGCGACCGGGCGCCGCCATTGGCGGATTGGACGGCACTTGCGGCGGCGCGTGTGCTCTCCGATGCGGGTGAGGCGGGGGCGGTGGAAGACCTGCTTGGCCTGGTGGGCGACCTGGCTGTCCGAGGGCTGGGTTGGGCGCTGGAGATGGATGCCTGGGCTGCAGCGGGGGACACGGCACGCGCGCTCGAATCCCTCCTGGCCATCGCGTCGGGGGGCGGGGAGGCCGCCGCTACAGCGCGGACCGGGCTCCTTGAGCGCGAATGGCGCTTCCGGCTCGCGCTGGGCGACCCGGACGGGTCGGTCGCCGCAATGGAAGACCTGTTGCGGCACACGACCCGCGGGTCGGTCGCGACGGAAGCCTCGATGGCGCACTGGCGCGTCGCTGGCGGCTCCGGTCCGGAGATTCTGCGGCTCGTCGCGGCCGCCATGGGAAGCGGCGGCGAGTTCGGTTTCGCGGTGCGCGCCTGGAGGCTGGTGACCACTCGGGGCGGCACGCTCACCGACCGCGATCGTCTTGCCCTGGCACGCGCCTACAACGGCAGCGGTGACCGCGCCCGGGCGGTGGAGGTCTACCGGGAGCTCTCGGGCGCCGAAGACCCCGGGATCGCGGCCGCCGCGCTGCAGGCGTGGGCGGCCATTCGGTCCCGCCAGGGACGGTACGGAGACGCCCGTACGCTTCAGGACCGTCTCGTGGAGCGGTATCCCGACAGCCAGGCTGCGCTGGACGTCGTGTTCTTCCGGGGCGATGACCACCAGGACGCGGGGCGGCTGGACCAGGCTGTCGACCACTATCAGCAGGTCGTCTCGATGTCTCCCTCGGCGGACCGGGCCGGTCTGGCGAGGATGCGCTGGGGCCAGATTCACCTGGCCCGGAACGAGACCGAGGCGGCGCGGCGCGTCTTCCTGGGGTACGTGGAGGACTTTCCCGGCGGACGTCGCTGGGAGGAGGCGAGCTACTGGGCGGCGCACCTCGCCGAAAAGACAGGCGATTCCGCAGCCGCCGAGGCACTGCGGGCCCGGATCCGGGAAGAGAGTCCCGTGTCTTACTACGCGTTCCTCGCCGATGGAGCCGCGGACTCGGTGTTCCGCCCGATCCTGGCCGACACGGGCGCCCCTGCCGAGGTGGCAGACGTTCCTGCCGGCGAGGCGGCCGTTACCGCCGACCCCGAGTGGCTTGCGTCCGAACTGGAGATGCTGGCGCTCCTGGACGAGGCCGGGCTGGAGGATGCGGTGGCTTCGCGAATCGCCTCGATGAGGGCCATGGCCGGCGATTCGTCCAAATCCCTGCTCAGCCTCGCGGTGGCGCTTCACGACGCCGGGCACGTGCTCGAGGGGATTCGCGTGGGACTGCAGCTTCGCGGTGAGGGCCGGTCCTGGGACCGGACGCTGCTTCAGGTCGTGTATCCCTTCCCCCACCGCGAACTCGTGGAGTCGCGTGCGCGGGACCTCGGGCTGGACCCGTATCTGGTCGCCGGGATCATACGTCAGGAGAGCGCCTTCGTGCCCGATATTGTGTCGCCGGCGGGGGCGATCGGTCTGATGCAGGTGATGCCGGCGACCGGGCGGCAGCTGGCTGGCCGGATCGGACCCCGCGGCTTCCGCACCGAAACGCTCGAGACCCCGGAACTCAACGTGCACCTGGGTGCCCGATTCCTGGCGGACCTGATGCGCCGCTACGAGGGCGACATCCCGCTGGTCCTGTCGGCCTACAACGCGGGACCAAGCCGCGCCAACCGCTGGCGGCGTTTTCCGGAAGCGGAGGATCCCCACCGCTTCACCGAGCGCATCCCCTTCGCCGAAACACGCGGCTACGTGAAGAACGTGGTGCGGAATCGGGCGCTCTACCGATGGCTGTACAGAGAAGCCGGGGCTCCGGGGCCGGCCTCATGATCGAGACGCTGCAGCTGAGTCGTTACTTCGACCGCAAGGCAGCCGTCCAGGAACTCGACAAGCGGGTTGATCCGGGCGAGATCCTCGGCTTTCCGGGGCCGAACGGAGCGGGCAAAACCACCACCGTGAAGATCCTCACCTGCATGATCAGGCCAGCGCAGGGGTCGGCCCGGGTGGCGGGCTTCGATGTGGTGCAGGACCCCATGGAGGTCAAGAGGCGTCTGGGGACGTCAAGGTGCCTATCGCGTCGGTCGCCCCTTGCTTGACGCCCCCGGCTGCGGATCCCCATCATGCTGCCGGCATTACGGTCACGGTCGTGTTCCCCGCCGGAAACGGCCGACAGTCCAACACTTCTTCGAAGGATGGCAGGGATGGCGAGAGGGACGGTCAAATGGTTCAATGATGCAAAGGGCTACGGATTCATCTCCCGGTCCTCGGGCGACGACGTCTTCGTTCACTTCACCTCGATCCAGGGCGACGGCTTTCGAACCCTCGCCGAGGGAGACGAGGTGGAGTTCGAACTCCGGGAAACGGAACGCGGCTTGCAGGCGGCCAACGTGATTCGAGCCTGACCGTCCCAGCGACTAGTGAAGGATATTGCGGGATCGCAGGTGGGCGATCACCGCACCGATCATGAATGGCCTGACGCGATAGCGATCCGCCCGCGCGGGAGTCCGGTCATCCGATTCGTCGTCCGTGGCGAGGATCTCGATCACTTGCTGGTCCAAAAGGGACCGGAACGTGTGCGGAGCCCGGGCCGCGGGAGCGCGCACGACCTCGCGGTATTCCTCGACGGTAAGTGTGCCGTGGTCGAGGATCGCCTTCAGGGCAAAGCTCTGAGTCAGGTCGAGCATCTCCAATTGCGGGCTGAGCGGCTCCAGCGGCTGGACGAGCAGGCTGCCCTCGAGGGACTGGAAGTCGGCGGACCGCAGCCAATGGAAGAGCGCAAGTCGGATGGAGCCGTGGGAGGCCCTGTGCAGCCGGTCGAAGTAGTTGCGCTCGATCAGCAGCTGTTGCTTGTCGCTTCGGCCTATTCGTTGCGCGCGGGTGCGGATCGCCTCGCCTCGCCGGGTTGGCTCGGCGTACTGCAGGGGCAGGCCGCTGCGCAGGTGGCGGGCGAGTATCGCCTTACGCAGCTGATCGGCCGTGAGGGGCGAGAGTGAGAGGCGCTTGACGTCGGCCAGGTAGTCCGGTGCGCGTTTGCGGACAAGTTGCCAGGCCGGTGAGGACAGTGAGACGACCCAGAAGATCCGGGCCTCGGTTCTGGTCATCACGCCGAGGAGGCGCTCGAACAGGCGAATCCCGCCGCGAACGCGGAGGTGCAGGTGTTCCGCGCTCTCGAGGATGACGACCCCGGGGGTTGCACCGGCCGGTGCTTCAAGAATGCGTTCGGCGAGGAGGTCGAGGTCATCGGTTCCCGCAAGGCCCAGCCAATTACCCAGGGTGGCCGCGAGTTCGGACTCGGTGTGAATGCGTGTCTGCAGGATCTTCCTGACGACACGCGGCTCGTCCTCGGCAAGGGCCGCGGCGGCGACGTTGAGGAAGCTCGTGATGCCGGCGCCCGGTGGGGACACCACGACCTGGCATCCCGGCCCGCCGTCCCGCCAGCGCTCCCACGACGCCGCGACTTCGGCAAGGGCGTCCGTCCTTCCGGCGAGCAGTCTCGGATCCGTCAGGGGCTCGAAGGCGAACAGGCGCCGGTAGACGACCGGCAGTGTGCGTGCGAACTCTGCCGCCGAGGCCAGGGTGTGTTCGCGGAGATCGGTGGCGCCCGGCGGCGGTGGGCGGATGCCCAGCGTGCTGGCCAGGGGACGCAGCAGCCTGCCCAGATTCCGAAGCCCCGCCGCAACGCGGCGGCCTGCCTGGGCGACACCTTCCCTCCAGCGCTGCCAGTCCCGTGCCACCTCGGTCGCTACGTAGGAACGCGCGTCCAGGTAACCGGCTGTGAGGCGGTCTGCGGTGACCCGGCGCCTCAGCCGGTCCGCGCCCTCCTCGACCTCGGCAATGGCCTCCTGCGTCGCCGCCTCCAACCCGCTTCGCAGCGCTTCCCGCGCCCGTGTGGCCTTGTCGAGCGCCCTCTCAAGTCCGTTGGAGACCAGCGTGATCGCCTGTTCCGATTCGGCGGCGTCTGCGTCCGAGGTCTCCGCAATCGCCGCCTCATACCCGTAGGAGGAGACTTCAAGGAGTTCGGCGACCTGCGCGTGCACTTCCTCCAGGGCACGGACCATCGCCCGCGGCGCCGTACGAATGCGCTCCATTCTAAGCGTATCGAAGGCCTGGACGGCCGCGTCCCGCAACTCGACCTCTCGTTCGTCCCGTCCCGGTCCGCGCACTCGCTCCCTGGGATCGGGAATGCCATGAACGGTCAGGCACTCCGGCAGTTGGAGGCACAGGGCCTCGATGTCCGCAACGGCCTCCTCGGCCGCGGCGGTCAGGTCGCGGGCGACACTGGACGGCGCATTCAGGGCTTCGGCCGCCTCCCCGAGGCGTTCGCTCGTCCTTGTCTGCTCCTCTCGCAGAGCGTCCGGCACTCCTGCTCTGACGGACGCCAACCGGGCAACGCGAGCGAGCCCGGCACGCAGCTCGCCCTCCACGGTCTGCAACACGCCGTCTGCTTGCGCGGCCGACGCTGCCCAGCCCTGGACCATGCGCCGGCTGATCGCGCGGGTGCCGCTTGTCGCCCCGAGAAGGCGCTGATACAGCTCCAGCCGGTCTGCCGTCTGCTCGGCCCATTCGTCCCATCGACTTGCGAGGTCCGAATGTTCCCAGGCCCCGGATCTGCCGGCGTCCGCCGCACCCGCAAACGTCCCGGCCACGGCCACGGTCGCCTTCAGACGGTGTGTGAGCTGGCCGAAGTCCTGGCCGTTCTCGCGCCCCGATGCCCTTGTGGCTCCGTCAAGCAGCGCCTCCAGTTCGCCATGGAGGGTCGTGGCGGTTTCCAGCACCCGATCGGGCTCATGGACCGCTGAGCCGTCCGCGCCGGCGGTGATCCACGCGGACCATGCCCGCTCCATGTGCCCCAGCCATTCGGCCCGGTCGCGCTGGCTGGAGCGGAAGGCACGGATCTGCGCCGGGAGTACATGCGACGCGAGATGGGCGCGCGCCAGGCGGGCCACGGCGACATCGTGGTCGGTACGCCGCCAAACGATGGGGCGTAGCGCCCGCGCGGCGAACCGCCTGAGTCGCTCTGCCGCCCGCAGGCCGGGAAAGCCCCGGAGGGCATTGGACGCCACCGGAGCTCGTACGAGGGCAGGCAGGTCGCCCACCGCTGCGCGCACGTCCTCGCTGGTCGCGGCGAGGCGATCGTGGAGCTGCCGGGCGAGGTCGCCGCGACGGAGGGCGAGGCGAATGGGCTTGAGCACGTCGCGCCCGGTGCGGCGGCGGTATTCCCCCTGGGAGTGGTCGGCGGTCGTGAGCTGTTCGAGAGCTGCCGCGTGCGCGGCCACCGCGTGAGCGAGGACCTGGCGCACGGGCTGCCAGGCTCGGTCTTCGTGGTCCTGCCACAGGGCGCGGTAGGGTTTGTGGACGGTGGCGGCGATCGCGGCGACGATCTCGTCGTCTGTCATGCCTGGCGGTGGTTGATCGACCGCGCGCGAGGTGCCGGACTGGTTCACGTTGCTGCCGGACCACCGGAAACGGGCACGTCGACCGGGTCGACGGGCGGATACCACTCGTGCTCCGCAGCCAGGCCCTCGGCCCTGAAGCCTTCCCGGGCGCGCTCGGTGATGTCGCTTTGCAGGAGGAACTCGTAGCGCGGATCGAGCACGTAGGCACGCACCCTGACACGGGTCACGAAGGTGGTGCGGAACTGGTCCGACACGAAGACCTGGATGGGCTTTTCGAGGAAGACGTATTGCGACGTCACGGCCGCGTCGAAAGCGATCTCCCTGGCCTTCTTCTCGTCGACCTTGCCGGGAAGGTACAGGTCCGTGACCACCTGGCAGTTGAGCTGCCCGGCGTTGGCGTTGGCCACCTGCTCCTGCACGACCTGGGAGTTCGGTACCGTCACGAGGTTGTCGTCGGCGGTCACAATGCGAGTCGACCGGAGGCCGATCGAGACCACTTCCCCGTACGTCCCGCCAACCGAGATCTTGTCACCGACCTGAAAGGGCTGGTCGAACACGACGATCAGGCCGCCGAAGACGTTCTTGAGCAGATCCTGCGCCGCGAACCCGAGTGCAACCCCGAGTGCCGCGCTCGCCGCGAGCAAGCCCTGGGCATCGACCCGGAAGATGGTGCGCACGATCAGGTAGCCCGCGAGCCCCCACAGCAGCATGCGCGTGATGGGGATCAACCACTTGAAGGTGAGCCTTCGCCGGACGCTGCGTTCGGCGAGGGTCTCCAGGATCCAGATGAGGGCGCGGATCAGGAAATGGAAGACCACGAGCACGACGAGCGACCAGAAGATGCTGACCCCGAGACTCTGGACTTCGTCCCGCGCCTCTTCGAGATCGAGCCCCTGGCCCTCGTCCATGGTCGTATCGGCGGCTGACCCCGTCCCTTGCGCCCCCGCCTCCTCCATCAGTTCTAGCCGGTCGAGGATACGTTCCTGGGCGGCCATGATCTCGGTGAGCGTGGCCGCGAGAGAGTCGATGGCCGGCGAGCCGGGCGCGACTGCGGTATCGGTTGCCGCCTCGATCACCAGGGCTACCGAGTCGGTCGCGGGCACCGTGTCCGCCGGAGGGGTCTGTCCTGTATCGGGGACGGCGGGCTGCTCCAACGCGGGCGGCGGTGCCGTGTCGGCCACTGTGGGTTGCTCTGCATCGGGCGTGGGTGGCGTGGCGTCCTGTGCGGGCGCGGGATCGTCTTCCCGACATCCCGCCAGAACCAGTAGCGCCAGGAGACCCAACCCGAACGCCCGGCGTCGGAAACGGTGGTGTGGCCGGGACGGGATTCTCATCAACTTGCCGCCGAATGTCGCATCTTTTGCCGCCGTTGTTCAGTTCGGAACTCGTTATATTGCCTTGCCGGTCCGCTTGCAAGTTACTCCGGGCCCCGTGCCGGCCCAAACGCGGCGCACCTCCGTCCGGGCGCCGGTGACCGGACCGAATTCGGCCGACCTATGGAAATCCCACCCAAAACCGCGCCGCGCATCTTTCTGATCGATGCATACGCGCTGATCTATCGTTCCTTCTTCGCGTTCCTGAACCGGCCGCTCACCAACGCCCGGGGCGAGAACACATCGGCGCCTTTCGGCTTCGCCAACTTCCTCTACGGCATACGGGACGACTACGAGCCCGACTACATTGCGGTCGTTTTCGATGCGGGGCGCAGTCACCGCGAGAAACTGTACCCGGAGTACAAGGCCACGCGCGAGAAGATGCCTGAGGAACTGCGGGACAGTCTGCCCCGCATCCGGGAGATGGTCGAGGCCTTCCGGGACCGGGTGATCGCGGTCGAGGGGTGGGAGGCGGATGACGTGATCGGGACCCTGGCGACGCGTGCGGCTGCGGCGGGGCTGGAGGTCGTAATCGTCTCGGGGGACAAGGACTTCTTTCAGCTGGTGGGTCCGGGTGTGCAGCTGCTGAATCCCGGAAGGGGCGGGCCGCACGGGGTGGCGGCGAACTGGGTGGACGAAGGAGCGGCGACGAGTAGGCTGGGAGTTGCGCCCGGCCAGGTCGTGGACTACCTGGCGCTGGTCGGTGACAGCTCGGACAACGTGCCTGGAGCTCCGGGCATCGGCCCCAAGACGGCGGTCAAGCTCCTGGAACAGTACGGGACCCTCGACGAGGTGCTCACCCGTGCCGGGGAAGTGAAGGCCAAACGCCCACGCGAGTCGCTGCTCGAGCACCGGGAACAGATCCTCCTGTCCAGGGAATTGGTCACGATTCGCACCGACCTTGCACTCGACACCGATCTCGAGGACCTGCGGACCTCGGATCCCGACAACGAGCGCCTCCGGACCCTGTTTGTCGACCTGGAGTTCCGTACCCTGCTCGACCGGCTGGACACCGAGGCCGGTGGCGGCACGGCCGAGAGCGGTCCTCCGGTGGCGCAGTTCAGGCGAGTGCTCGTCGCGGATCCGGACCAGCTGCGAGAGGTCGCGCATTCCTGCAGAGAGCAGGGAAGGATGGCCGTGGCGGTGTTGAACCGTACCCTGCAGCCGACACGCGGCGGTGTTGCGGGAGTTGCTGTCGCCGCCGAAGGGGAAACCTCGTACTACCTGCCGGTCGGGCACGAGACCACGATATCGCTGGCGCTTGGGGAAGCGGGTGACACGCACCCCTCCAATCTGCCACCGCTGGATCACGAGTCGTTCGCTCCGATACGGGCCGTCCTGGCCGATCCCGCAATCGTCAAGATCGGCCATGACATCAAGAGTTCACTGATCGCGTGCCGACGGGCCGGGCTGGGACTGGGCGGGCCCTTCCGGGACGTCATGGTGGCGTCCTACGTCCTGGACCCGGGACGCCGGCGTCAGGATCTTGCCGCCCTCGCCACGGACTTCCTCGGATTGACGGCCACACCGGCGGCCAGGGTGCTCGGAACGGGCAGGAAGCGGCGCAGCCTGGGCGAGGTTTCCGCGGAGGACGCCCTCGATTTCGCGGCCGAGCAGGTCGAACTGCCCTTGCGGCTGTGGTCGCTGTTCCGCGAACGACTCGCGGCACCGCCATCGGGCCCCGACGACAACTCGCTGGAGACGCTTTTCCAGGAACTGGAGATCCCGCTGATCCCGGTTCTGGCCGACATGGAGATGAACGGCGTGGGCATCGATGCTGCCTTTTTTGCCGAGATGAGCCGCAAGCTGGGCGATGAACTGCGCCTGATCCGCGACGACATCCACCGGGTGGCGGGTACGGAGTTCAACATCAACTCGACACCGCAGCTGCGCGAGATTCTTTTTGAGCGTCTTGAACTACCCGTACTGAAGCGGACGAAGACGGGCCCTTCCACCGATTCGACGGTGCTTGAGGAACTGGCGCTCCGCGGCCACGAACTGCCGCGGCTGCTCCTCGACTATCGGCAACTCGAGAAGCTCCGGAATACCTATGTGGACGCACTTCCGGCGCTGGTGAACTCCGAGACGCGGCGCATCCACACGACCTTCAACCAGACGGTTGCCGCGACCGGCCGGCTCTCGTCCTCCGACCCCAATCTCCAGAACATCCCCATCCGTACCGCGGTCGGGCGTGAGATACGCCGGGGATTCGTCGCGCCTCCGGGGTTTCGGCTGATGACGGCCGACTACTCGCAGATCGAGCTCCGCATTCTGGCTCACTTCTCCGGGGACGAGGTCTTTGTCACGGCCTTTCGCGAGGGCAAGGACGTCCACCGGGAGACTGCGGCGGTGATCTTCGAGGTGCCCGTGGAGGAGGTGTCCGGGCGGATGCGCGACCAGGCCAAGACCGTGAACTTCGCGACGCTCTACGGCCAGGGTCCGTTCTCGCTGGCTCGTCAGCTGGGGATTCCGATGGAGGAAGCCAAGCGGTTCATCGCACAGTACTTCGAACGCTTCGCGGGGGTGCGGCGCTTCCTGGATGCACAGGTGGCGCAGGCGAAAGAGCTGGGGTACGTGGCCACCCTCATGGGACGGCGCCGTTTCGTGCCGGAACTTCGCGCCCGCGCCTGGAACGTGCGTCAGTTCGGTGAGCGCGTGGCGCAGAACACCCCGATTCAGGGCACGGCGGCCGATCTGATCAAGGTGGCCATGATCCGGCTGCGTGACGTCGTGGGCGGGACGCCGGGTGTGCGCATGGTCCTCCAGGTCCACGACGAGCTCGTGTTCGAGATTGCCGAAGAGCGGGTGGCCGAGGTGACGGGGACGGTCGTGGACGTGATGGAATCGGCCATGGATCTCAACGTGCCGCTGCAGGTGGATGTGGGCACGGGAAAGACCTGGTTCGACTGCAAGGCATAGGTGGCGGCGCCCTGGTCGCGCTGCGCGAGAATCAGTCCCATTCCGCTATGTAGACGCCCATCAGCCGGGCTCATCTTTCGTGCGCAAGGGTCACCGGCATGGGAGCGGACCGGGCCCGCCGTGAGGGCGTGGCCGTCGCTCGGGCCGACAACAACGGAGGAATGGACTGTGAGCCGATCCGTCAACAAGATCATCCTGGTGGGAAACGTCGGAAGTGATCCCGACGTGCGCGTCACGAGCGCCGGCGTGAAGATCGCTCGGGTCTCCCTGGCCACGAACTGGCGCACAGGGGGGGAGCAGCCCGAGGAGCGAACCGACTGGCACCGGGTCAACCTGTGGGGCCGGCTCGCGCAAGTGGCGGAGGACTACGTTTCCAAGGGCGACAAGCTCTACGTGGAAGGCTACCTGCAGTACGACTCGTATGAGCGGGACGGGGTCACGATCCCAACGGCCGAAATCAGGGCCCGTGAGATGATCATGCTGACCCCGAAAGCCGAAGACTAGCAGTCCGTGGATTCAGCCGCTCGGAAGCGTGGCCGGTCGAAAGCCGGGGGGATGTCGTCCACCGGCTACTCGCGGGGAGGCCTCAGTTTGCTGTCCAGAACCCTTGGAGAGAGTCGCCGTGCGGGCTGTCGCGGAGCTTCTCGAAGGCGCGGTTGCGGATCTGGCGGATACGCTCCCGGGTGACGCCGAGAAGCGAACCGATTTCTTCGAGGGTGCGCTCTTCGCCGTCGTCGAGACCGTAGTACAGGTAGAGGATCTTCCGCTCCCTCTCCGTGAGGTAGCAGTCGAACATGCTCTCGAGGTAGTCACGGCGGGCGACGGCCTCGACATCCTCCTCGATCTCGGCGGCATCGGCGCCGGCGAAGCGTTCGCCGAAGCTGGCGCTGTCGCGGTCGCCGCGGTCCAGGGGCGCATCCAGGCTGAGTTCGGCCGCAGCCACTCTGCGCAGTGCACGGACCGTGTCGACCGGCTCGCCCATCTCGCGAGCGAGCTCCTGGTCGGTTGGAGTGCGACCGAGTTGCTGCGTCAGCGTCGTGTTGGTGCGCGCCAGGCGGGCGAGATTCGAATTCTGGTTCAGGGGGATGCGCACGGAGCGGGTTTGCTCGGCGAGAGCCTGAAGCACGGTCTGCCGGATCCACCAAACGGCATAGGAGATGAACTTCACGCCCTTTTCGGGATCGAATTTCTTCACGGCCTTCAGCAGCCCCTCGTTCCCGATACACACCAGCTCCGCGAGCCCCAGTCCGCGTCCCTGGTACTTCTTCACGTAGGAGATGACGAACCGGAGATTGGCGGTAACGAGGCGTTCCGCCGCCTCCTTGTCACCTGTTCGAGCTCTTCGCGCCAGCGCCCTCTCTTCTTCGGGATCCGAGATTAGGGGATAACGTTCCACATCCTGGAGATACTGATCAAAGGAATCGAGACCGCGCGAGGCTGCGAACAATGCCGTCCTCCTGTGAAGGGTTATTGCATCCTGACCTTCTCCGGGACCCTGGGGCCGGAAGCACTCGCGAAGCGTGGCGGGAATTCTTCGCGGTGACCCTCGGATCATGGAGAAAGTGCGATCATCTTATCGCCGAACGCTCCCGAAGTCAAATGTTTGTGACTCGCGCGACTGCCGCGACTCGGGCCGAAGTCGTCCTCTGCTCAGTGGTTGCGATCCCAGCCGGGGTCAGCGATTGAACTGCCCGCCGAACAGGGCAGCGGCCTGACTCCCGCTACGGCTCCGCCGGACCTGCTCGTCGCCGAAACCTGCCAGCAGGCTGACAGCGCTGAAGCCCACCCGAAACTGCGGGGCGCGTAGTCCGCCCTGCTGCATCGGAACGGCCAGGTCGAGCCGCGTAACCTGGCGGGAGCCCGCCGGAAAGACGAAACGCAAGCCCAGGCCCACAGCACCCTGGAGCTCCGAGTCCGCAGCGAACGGTACCGTGCCTTGCCATCCCGCGCCCGCGTCCGCGAACAGGGTCAGACCGAGATCGAAGATGTCGCTGAAGGGTCCGTCCAGCATGATGCGGTCTTCCAGGTGAGCCACGAGTTTCTGCGCGGCAGGGAATTCCGCGCGGTCGTAACCCCTTATCCCGAAGGGGCCTCCCAGGTTGAGCTGGAACGGGAGAAAGCTGTTCCAGCCACCTGCGCCCTTCACGCCGAGTACCAGCGTGTGCCGGGGAACCCTTGACACTGCATTGGGGACTTCATCCGGACCGGTCGGCCGTCGGCCGGGTTGCCAGTAGAGGTAGGCGCCGAATTCCGCTACGACATCCCGGAATCCCTGGTCGGATCGGTTGTCCGAGACGAGTCGTGCGCCCTCGACATTGAGTTCGGTGTTGAACACCCAGCTGTCTCCCGCCGCCCCTCCGAAGAGCGACAGTCGGCCGCGCAGCTCGTGCGACCTGTTGCCGGGGGACGCTTCGAATGCCCCGAGACTGGAACCGAGCGAAACCAGCGCCTGTGTGCCCAGCCTGATGTCCTGATCGCCTCGGACCGCATCCAGTCCCCTGCGCCGGATGTACCGGATGTTCCGCTTCCCCGCCACGACGTTCACATGCGCAGCGCGGCGAGGATTGACCTGCGAACGGACCATCTCGACCGTGGCGGAGTCCGCGGGGACGGGGTTTGAGAAGTCGAAGTCCTGCACGACCGTGACGTCTTGTGGAAAGCCCGAAAACGTGATGTCCTCCCATGACACGCCCGCGCCGAGCACCGTGAGATCACCAGGTCTCCCCAGACGCAGGCCCAGTGTGGTTGCGGCGCGCCGCGTCTGGATCGGCAGACTGACGTTGGTGAACGGCGAACCGACGGGGGCCGCGTACCGGAAGAGGTCTTCGCGGTAGGAGTACGATTCGATGAAGGCCCAGCGTCCCACCTCGCCGACGAACGGATAGGTGAGCGACTCGTGAAAAAAGACTCCGGTGCGCGTGCGGCCCCCTCCAATACGGCCGTCAAGGCGCGTGCCGGCCAACTGGAGCGTACTCAGCTCCAGTCCGAGGTCGCGCGTCTCGTCGCGCTCGCGCAGGTAGAAGCCGAGCAGCGTCCCCGTCCCGAACAGGTTCTCCTCGGTGAAGCCGGCGTACGTCAATCTCGGGCCCTGGTCGAACTCGCCGCGCAGGTCAATCTTGAGCGTCCAGTCGTCCTGGGTGTCGACCACGACGTGAACTTCGTCCGCTGCGACCGGCACGGCGTAGACGTCCGCGTCCGTGATGAAGGGCAGGGCGCGGAGAATGCGTCCCGATTCATCCAGAAGCAGGGGGTCGAGACAGTCTCCGGACGCGAACAGTAGTTCGTTTTCCAGGAAACTCCGGCGGGTGCGCCAATGCAGGCGGCTGGCGATCGCACGTACCTTGTCGGCGAAGCCGGCCCAGCCCTCGCCCTGGCCGGAAGATCCACGGTCCAGTTCGAAGACCGTGTGGTTGTCGACGAAGACATTGCCGATCCGCGCGGAACCGCACGTGGATTGAGACGGTGCCGGCGACGCCTGCAGTGCCCTTGCCGCCGGTGGATCGGCGAAGGCGGCACAGAGGAGCAGCGTGGGAATTGCCCACCGGGCGTTGCCGTGTGTCATCGTTTCATGGAAGAGCCGGGGGCCGCCCAGGAGGGCAGTAAGGGTCACGACCAGTCAAGATGTGTAGACCTCGGCGGTGGTCAAAGGGGTTGCCGGTCGGGGTGAGATTCGCAGACGCTGCACGAGGATTGGGTGAGACACCGGTTCCGCGGGGCCCAATTGACGACACTCCGTGCTTCCCGGTAGGATCACAGCCGGCGGAGGGCTGGGCAATATCCCGCCAACAACCACGGCAAGAGAGGAAGAAACCATTGTCGGCACGTGAAAGCGACGCGCTTGAGTATCATGCGGAGGGCCGCCCGGGAAAGATCGAGGTCGTCCCCACAAAGGCGGTCGCTACTCAGCGGGACCTCACGCTGGCATACAGCCCTGGGGTGGCGGAGCCGTGCATGGCCATCCATGCCGACCCGGAAGAGGCATTCCGCTACACCGCGCGCGGCAACCTCGTCGCGGTGGTGTCCAACGGGACCGCGGTTCTGGGGCTTGGCAACATCGGAGCCCTGGCCGCGAAACCGGTCATGGAAGGGAAGGGCGTGCTCTTCAAGAAGTTCGCCGGGATCGATGTCTTCGACATCGAAGTCGGCACCGAGGACCCGCATGAGGTCATCCGCTTCTGCCAGATGCTGGAACCCACAGTCGGCGGCATCAACCTGGAGGACATTCGCGCGCCCGAGTGCTTCCTGATCGAGGAAACGCTCCGCGACACGCTGCGGATCCCCGTCTTCCACGACGACCAGCACGGGACCGCGATCATCGCGGGAGCCGCGCTGGTCAACGCCCTTGAGATTACCGGGCGCGCCATGGGTGAAGCCTCCATCGTGTTCGTGGGAGCGGGCGCGTCCGCGGTGGCCACCGCGCGCCACTGTCTCCGCCTGGGGGCCAGCCCGGAAAACCTGGTCATGACCGACCGCGCCGGTGTGATCTACGAGGGACGCGAGGCCGGGATGAACGAGTACAAGGCCCCGTTTGCCACGCGTCGGCCGGTACGGACGCTGGGCGACGCCATGAACGGGGCGGACGTGGTCATCGGACTCGCGGCCAAGGGCGTGATCACGCCGGAGATGGTGGCCTCGATGGCGCCGAATCCGATCATCTTCGCGCTCGCCAACCCGGACCCCGAGGTGACTCCCGAGGAGGTGGCCGAGATCCGGGATGACGCAATCATGGCGACGGGGCGGTCCGACTACCCGAACCAGGTCAACAACGTCCTGGGCTTCCCCTTCCTTTTCCGTGGCGCGCTGGATGTCCGCGCGCGGGGGATCGACGAGGGCATGATGCTGGCCGCGACGCGGGCGCTGGCCGAACTCGCGCGCCACGAGGTGCCGGAATCGGTGGTCAAGGCGTACGGTGACGACGGATTCGAGTTCGGCCCGGAGTACCTGATCCCGAAGCCCTTCGATCCTCGGGTGCTGCTGCACGTGTCACCCGCGGTGGCCAACGCGGCCATGGAGTCGGGCGTCGCGCGGATCGATCTCGACCTCGAGGAATACCGCGGCCGCCTCGAGGCCAGCCTGGGTCCGGGACGCGAGGCCATGCAGCGCATCCTGGGGAGGGCGCGACTGGAACCCGCGCGTGTCGTGCTTGCCGACGGGTACAACGAGCGCGTGCTGAGGGCTGCCTCGCAGGCGGTGGAAGAGGGGATGGCCCGTGTCGTGCTCATCGGAAAGGCCGACAAGATCAATCGGTTTGCGGCGGATCTGGGAATCGACCTCCAGGGCGTCGAATGCATTCATCCTCCGGCAGTCGAGGAAACTCGCTACGCATACGCAGAGGCTTTCCATCGGCGGCGGGAGCGGAAGGGGCTTACGTTGGCCGAAGCGCGCGCCCGCGCCTACCAGCCGGTCTATTTCGCGGCAATGATGGTCGCTGCCGGTGACGCCGACGCGATGGTTGCGGGCATCGATTCCAATTATCCACAGATCCTCAGACCCGCTCTGGCGGTGATCGGCACGGCCGAATCCGTGGGCCGGGTTTCGGGGCTCCACATGGTCACCTTCCGCGACCGTGATCCACTCTTCTTTGCCGACACAACGGTCAACATCGATCCCGACCCGGAAACGCTCGCGGAGATCGCAATCTCGGCCGCGCGCTTCGTCAAGGATCTGGGGATCGAGCCCCGTATCGGGATGCTGTCGTTCTCCAACTTCGGGTCGGTGCGCCACCCCGAGGCGACCAGGGTCCGCGAGGCTGTTGCCTGGATCAAACGGCTCGCACCCGACCTGCTGGTCGACGGCGAGATGCAGGCGGACGTTGCTGTCGACCCTGACATCATTCCCAGGAAGTACCCCTTCAGCGACCTCACGGGACCCGCCAATGTGCTCGTGTTTCCGACCCTCAGCGCCTCGAACGCCTGCTACAAGCTCCTGGCCCAGCTGGGCAACGCGGAGGTGATCGGTCCGATTCTTCTGGGGATGAAGAAGCCGGTCCACATCCTCCAGCGGGGCTGCAGCGTTCTTGATGTCGTTCACCTCATCGGCATCGCATCGGTAGACGCCCGGACCCGAGGCCGTCACATTATCGCGTTGTCGCGCGACCCGGATTGACCGGCCGACGCTGACTCGGAGCGCAAACACTCACGCAGATCCTGGAGGCCTCACAGGTGGATCTCACAGCACACGGACTCACCCCCGAGGGGTGCATTCGGCGCAACCTCTCGCCCGCCGAGCTCTACGAAGAGACGCTGCGGCTCGGCACGGGGAGAATCGTGCACGGGGGCGGTCTCGTCACGTTGACTTCTCCCCACACCGGTCGCTCGCCCAATGACCGCTTCGTCGTCGAGGAACCACAGACCGCCGACGTGATCGACTGGGGTCCGGTGAACATGCCGATATCGGAATGTCACTACGGCCGGCTCAGGGACGACCTGATTGCGCACCTGAACAACGTCGATCTCTACGTAAGGGACGCCAGGGCGGGCGCCGATCCGCGATACGGGATCGGCGTGCGCGTCATTTCGGAGAGCCCCTGGCACGACCTTTTCGCCTACAACATGTTCCTACGGCTCGATGCGGCGGAGCGGGAGGCGTTCGAACCCGACTTCGTCGTCTATCACGCTCCATCGCTGCAGGCCGACCCTGAGCGCCACGGCACCAATTCGGGCGCGTTCATCGTCGTCAACTTCACGGATCGCGTCGTGCTGGTGGGTGGCACCGCGTACGCCGGCGAGATCAAGAAGTCCATCTTCGCTTCGCTCAACTTCCTCCTGCCGGTGCAGGGCGTGCTTCCCATGCATTGCTCGGCCAACATCGGCGATGCGGGCGACACCGCGCTCTTCTTCGGCCTGTCCGGAACCGGCAAGACGACTCTGTCCGCCAACCCCGAACGCCGGTTGATCGGCGACGACGAGCACGGCTGGAGCGACGACGGGATCTTCAATTTCGAGGGTGGCTGCTACGCCAAGGCGATCCGGCTGTCGCTGGAGAGCGAGCCGGACATCTACCATGCTACAAGGCGATTCGGGACGATCCTCGAGAACGTGATCCTGGACGAGCGCACGCGCGAAATCGACTACGACTCGAGCGCGATCACCGAGAACACGCGTGCGTCGTATCCCATCCACTTCATCTCGAATGCGGTGGCGTCGGGCAAGGGAGGACACCCCGAAAACCTGGTGTTCCTGACCGCGGACGCGTTCGGCGTACTGCCCCCGATCGCACGGCTGAGCCCCGCGCAGGCCATGTACCATTTTCTCTCGGGGTACACGGCGAAGGTTGCCGGAACCGAGCGCGGCGTAACCGAGCCGAAGGCCGCGTTCAGCGCCTGTTTCGGAGCGCCATTCCTTCCTCAGCACCCGGCGGTCTACGCCGATCTGCTCGGCGAGAAGCTGCGCACGCATGGAGCCAAAGCCTGGTTGGTCAACACCGGCTGGACGGGCGGGCCCTACGGCGTGGGTTCGCGCATGAAGCTCACGTACACGCGCGCCATGGTCGCCGCGGCCGTGAACGGTGCGCTCGATGGCGTCCCGGAGAGCGTCGACGCCGCGTTCGGGCTTCGTGTCCCCGTGTGCGTGCCCGATGTCCCTCGCGAGGTGCTGCAGCCCCGGGAAACCTGGGCCGACGGCACGCAGTACGATGAGTCGGCGGCGCAGCTTGCCGCTATGTTTAGAGCGAATTTCGAGCAGTTTGCGGGCCAGGTGTCGCTTGGCGTGAGAGAAGCCGGGCCCGTGTAGCCCCCGGGACCGGGGCGCAAAAATGTCGGCTTGGGATATCAGGCCGATCCGAACTGCCTGGGAGGTTGATGGTGCAGCGACGTTGGTGCCGGCTGGCGGCGCTCGCGGCCGTTGTCGTTTTCACGGCTTGCGAGCAGGCGGAGCAGTTGCAGGACCGGTTCCGCGACATGACACCCCACGAGGCCTATCAGGCTTCGCTCGCCGATGCCGGACTGGCGGAGACCGCGCTGGGACGCGACTGGACCGAGGCGGGGCGCGGCGTGCTGGACAGCCCGACGACCGTGACGCTGCCGTTCCAGGAGAGCGGCCATATCGCCCCCGAAGTGCCCGGCGCGGTCGCCTACAGACTGAGCATACCAAGAGGACGCAGGCTGACTTTCCGCGTCTCGCTGGACTCGGAAGAGGACACGCGGCTGTTCATCGACCTGTTCCGGATGCCACAGGACGAGGAGGATCCGCTCAGGCCCGTCGTCTCGTCCGATTCCCTGTCCCACACCTTCGTGCACGAGCCCTGGAGGGGGGGTGAGTTCATCCTCCGCGTGCAGCCCGAACTGCTACGTGGTGGCCGCTTTCAGATCAACGTGGCCGAAGAGGCGCAGTTGGGATTCCCCGTGGAGGGCTACGGCGTTCCCTCTGTGCTGAGCTTCTTCGGCGACCCCCGCGACGGGGGACGGCGCCAGCATCACGGCGTGGACATCTTCGCGCCCCGCGGCACCCCGGTGCTGGCAGCCACGGCCGGCACGGTGCGTCGCGTGAGGGTCACCAACCGGGGCGGGAAGGTGGTCTGGGTGCGCGACCCGGTCCACGACGCGAGCATCTACTACGCCCATCTGGACAGCCAGTACGTCCGGGACGGCCAGTGGGTGGAGCGCGGAGACACCGTCGGATTCGTGGGGAACACGGGCAACGCGCGCACAACGCCGCCGCACCTCCATTTCGGCCTGTACCGGCGCGGTCCGGTCGACCCGTTCCCGTTCATCACCCAGCCCGCCGGAGTCCTGCCGGAGCTCACGGCCGACCTGACGCTGCTCGGCGACCGGGTCGTGCCCGCCAACGACGGAATCCGCCTGCGCGCCGCTCCCGGGCGCCGTGGAAGCATCCTGCAGGAGTTGAACCGCACTACGCCGCTTCGTGTCACGGGTGCCGCAGGTGAGTGGTTCCGGGTTCGGCTGCCCGACGGTACGAACGGGTACGTGGCCGCGCGCCTCATGGAGGCCGCGGGCGACAACGCCGAGATTGCCGCCGACGGCGGGGGACGTTAGCGGGACGCGCGCCCGGCAGCGTACTGCAGTGCGAGCCAGGCCACCGAGGCCAGGCCCAGGACGAAAAACCCGAAGATGGACGGACCGACGGCGAGACCCACCGCGTCCCAGGCGACCGCTGCGCTGACCTGTCCGGCATCGACGATTGCGCCGGCCGTAACGCGCACGCCAATGAGGCTCCCCAGTATCCCCAGACAGGCTCCCAGCGCTCCGAGCACGAGGACCGAGTGGCTGCGCAACGGACTTCCCGCATCTTCCCGGCGAACCAGTGCAGCGGTGCAGCGCACGGTCTGGATCAGCGTCAGGATCAGGACAATCCACAGGGGATATTGGATGATTCCAAGCGATTGGATGAACGACATCAGGGATCTCCTTTGGATTCGTGAATGCTCGGGGCCGAAGTGTTCAGTGTCAGTCTGGCCCGGTCCTGCGCGAAGAACTCGGTGATCCGGCGCTCGATTTCCTGGTCGGCGATCAGGCGGGGCGAGATGGCGAGCCATCCGAACAGGCCGAAGATCGCCGCGGCGAGGCCGGAAGCCGGGAAATGCGCCATGGCTCCGGCGGTTTCCCACGCCAGCAGCGCGGAGCTGTCCACCTGCTCGGTGTTGGTCAACACCAGGTAGCCTTCCCACGCGGCGCCCAGGGCACCCAGCGCCACGGCCGTGACGATCAGGCCGGCGTGTCGCGCCCACAGCAGCCGCCGCTGCCGGACCCGCAAATCTCCGTGTAGCCAGAGTTGCGCCGCCACTCGCGCCAGGTTGGCGACCAACAGCGAGAAGACAATCACAAGCCCCCAGGACAAAACCATGGCGGTGCCGGACGATCCGGGCC
>VYAQ01000061.1:0-1285 GCA_009844885.1 Gemmatimonadota bacterium | reverse complement strand
CCCCCGAGCAGAGCCGCCGCGCCAATCCCGAGCCCGGTCACCCGATCTCCGCTGCCGTCCGCGTGCAGCCAGCGGCCCTCTGCGCGCAGCCAGCGCCCCAGCCCCGGCGCGTGCCGGTCCTCGAGTTGCTCGACAACTTCGCCAGCGGGCACGAGCCGCCGAATCGCCTCACGGCGGGCCTCGGCCGGACTGTAACCGCGCCGCTCCATTTCCGCCTGCATGGCTCGCACGTCGGCGTCCACCTCTTCGACCAGGTCGAGACGTTGCCGCGGTGCCAGCTTCACTTCGCGCTCGACCCGAGCCAGGGGGTGCTCACGCGGCATGTGTTCCCCCGAGCAGCCCCAGCAGGGCGCGGAACTGCCGCTCCAGCTCGGCGGCGCCGGAGACCAGTTCGGCGCGCCCGGCGTCGGTAATCTCATACGTCTTGCGACGCCGCCCCACACCGTGCCATTCGCCGCGCACCCGGCCCTCCGCCTCGAGGCGATGCAGGATCGGATAGAGCGTGCCGTGCTGGAAGGAGAACGCGCCGGCGGTCCGCTCCTCCACCGACAACGCAATCTGGTAGCCGTGCGCGGGGCCGGAATCCAGCACCGCCAGCACCAGCAGCTCGTTGATCCGTTTGGACAGTGTGATCTGCGTCATATGTCCCCTCGGCCTGTGACATGGTGGTCGTGCCCTCGCGGGCTGCTCGCGTGGTGGGCTCTTTCGGGCTGTCGATGAAATATATAGATTTTATTTATATACGCTATCTATATATCGTCAGGCGGCAACCACCAACCGCGCGTGAGCCTCGGCCGGCCACCCGCATACTCCATGGCAACCTGCCCCCATCCATAGTCCCTCTCAACGCCGGGTTCCCAGTGTACGGACCGACTTCATCCAGATGGACCCTTCGCCTACCTCTGCCGGCGGTCACCGAGGCCGGCTCCGCTCTCGGGAAGCGGCTGTCGGACGGCGCATTCAGACGGGCCTTGAGGGTCTCCGTCCTGATCTCCACCCTGCTCGCAAGCTCGTCGTGCGACCAGGGCGCAGACCACGATCACGCCGCCGTCCAGCGCGACTCCGCCGGTGTCGCAATCGTCGAGCACCTGGCCGGTGATCGCCCATTCGACGGGCAGATTGTGCACATCGCCGACCTGGCCACCCCGGACGACGCGCTCTCGCCGCTTCCCTGGGGGGTCGTCGCGCATCGGGCCGCGCAACGCGTGTTCGTGGCCGACCGGGAGGGGAGAAGGGTCGCCGTTTTCGATGCGGAAGGTGGATTCGCGGGGGAGCTGGGGCGGGG
>VYAQ01000005.1 GCA_009844885.1 Gemmatimonadota bacterium | reverse complement strand
GCTCCTGATGGCGCGGAAGTGTCAACTCCGGTTTACAGAATGGAAACTGCGGTTGACATGACCAGGGGGTTAGTCAATCCGCTTGGTCCTCGGGCAGAATCCCCCGCGCCCACTCGATCAGCTCGTCGGCAGTCTCGCACTCGAACACCCTGGCGGCGATTGCCGCGACGCGATCCGAATCGGAAACCGCGGCGAGAACCGGGGCAAGGTCATCGGCCGCCCCGGCGCCGAACCTGCGAGCGGCCATACGGAGAACCAGATCACGTTCGCCTTGCAGGCGCCCTCGCCTGATGCCCTTCTCCAAGCCCTTCTCCAGCCATTGCTGGTCACGCTCCTCGCCCCATTTCCGCGCCCGCTCGATCAACGTGGTCATCTTTGTCCCCTCCTCTTCCCAGAGCCTTTCCTCTAGCCCGATGCCTTCCGTGCCGAACCGCTGCACCAGCACCAGGGCAACCCAGGCCTTGATCAGCTTCGCGAGTTCCCGGTCGGTGGCGTTCTCCAGCCAGTCCGCCGCCTCAACCAACGCCTCCTCGAAAAGCTCCAGTGAGTGCGCCTGTTCGAAACTCGCGATCAGCGAGAGCAAGTTGTCCGAAGGCTTTTCCGAGGCACGGAGCGCCTGCACCTCGATGAGAAGATACCGGTGCCGTGGCAGGTATCCAAGAAGCTCGTCCGGGACAGGCGCGAAGAGGTCGCGGACATCCGTTGCCGCCGTCCACCTTCGCTCGCCGTTGTAAATGACGACAGGGAGAATGGGTGGGTGTACACCGGCGGGGCCGAGATCGTCTTTGTCGAGTCCCCGCAGAATACGGACGGTGTAGTCCATCATGCGCAGCGCCATGCGGCGATCGACGGTCGACTGGAATTCGAGCAGTATGAACAGATAGAGCCAGCTGCCTTCGACCGTGAGGGCCTTCCAGAGCATGTCGGCGTGGCGCTGGCCCAGGCGTTCGGTGACGAAGCTGGCCGGCAGGCGTTTCAGCGTGGCGAAGTCGAGGTGACGCGCGAGTTCGCGGGCGGCCAGGCGCAGGGTGTCTTCGACGGCGCTCTGTCGCGAGAAGAAGCTCTTGTAGGCGGCGTCGTGCCTTGGCTTCGTTTGGCGGTTCGCGTCGTTGGGCATTGTGCGAGGGTGGGTGGCAGGCGAGGATGGTCAGAGTGGTTCCGGGTCGGTCGCGTGTGTGCCAGTTGCGAGGTCGCTGAGAAAAGTCGCGTCGGCCGACGGGCGCGCGAATGGCTGCATGGGACAGGTTGTGGGGGGACGGTTGCGGCGCTTCTGAACCATGTTGGCTCACGATCACGGCTGCACGGGTGCGTGGACGCCGTGGGATTGGAGCGGGCGTGCACCGAAGTACTGGACTGACAACGTGCTGACGCTGAGAAAGGCGATTGCGGCGGCGGCCAGGTCGGTGTATATCCGCGCGCGGCTGGCCGAAGAGCGGTTGCGCAGCGGCGTCGCGTGGTGGCCTCTCGCCAGGGACTTCGTTGCGAACCCCTATCCGGTCTATCGCAGGCTCCGCGAGCGAGACCCGGTCCACGACAGCATCCTCCTCGAACAGGTCGTGGTAACCCGCTACGCGGATGTCGACCGCATCCTCCGGGACCACCGGAACTTCTCCAACGACCTGCACAAGGCGCGTTCGTCACGCGGCTCGCTGGCCACCCGCAAGAAGCTGAAGCCGAGCATGCTCGTGCTGGATCCACCGGACCACACGCGGCTGCGGGGGCTCGTAAACAGGGCGTTCACGCCCCGGTCGGTCGCGAAGATGGAGGACTACATCCGGGCCGCCGCGCATGCTCTTCTGGACGAAGTCGATGGGCAGGACGAATTCGACCTGATGACGGCCTACGCGGGGCCGCTGCCAACGCTTGTGATCGCCAGGATGATCGGTGTGCCCGAGAGCGATCTCGACCGTTTCAAGGTGTGGTCCGGCCACCTGGCCCGTGCGCTGGAGCCCCTCCTCACGCCGGAGGAAGAGGAGCAGGTGCACCAGAATGACCGCCAGTTGGCCGATTACCACGGGGAGATCATCGAACAGCGCCGACGCGACCCTCGCGACGATCTCATTTCACGGCTTGTGGAAGCCGAGGAGCAGGGCGACAAGCTCACGCTCGACGAGATGACCGTGATGCTTCGCCTGCTCCTGATCGCCGGCAACGAGACGACCACCAACCTGATCGGCAACGGCCTGAGGGCACTCCTGCGTAGTCCCGACCAGCTCGCCCTGCTGCGGGAGCGCCCGGAGCTGATGGCCGCCGCGGTCGAGGAGCTTCTGCGCTACGATTCGCCAGTGCAGCTGGACATGCGCTTTGCGACCCGCGACCTGGAAATCGGCGGCCGATCGGTGCGGGCGTGGACCATGATCGCCCCGGCAATCGGAGCCGCCAATCGTGACCCGGAGCGTTTCCAGCGGCCCGATGACCTTGACATCACCCGTTCCGACGCGGGGAACATCTCGTTCGGGCGCGGCATCCATCACTGCCTGGGCGCCCCGCTTGCCCGTCTCGAGGGGAGAATCGCGCTGGAGGTGCTGCTGGAGCGTTTCGACCGCATCGGCTTCGGCACGCGGCCGCCAGAATATCGGCCGAGCATCGTCCTGCGAGGGCTCGAGCACTTCGACGTTCGCGTGATTCCGCGGGACCGGCCCGCTCCGCGTGTGACAGGAGCGTGACAGCGACAGCCGAAAACTGGCGCTGACGCCGGGTCCTGAGCACCTTGCCTATGCCTTTAGCCGGTCACGCGTGCCCGCGCAGTCTCGCATGGAGGAGTCGGGATGACCCGGGAAGACAGGTTCAGCCGTCTCGTCGAGAACATGTACAAGGCGGCGCTGGCGGAGGGCAGATGGATCTCGGTGGCCGGCCTGATCAACGACGTGACGTCCACGTTCGGCCATAGCCTGACGTACGTGGACGTGGGTCCGGGGGGGCAGTCCGACATCTGGCTGTCCCAGTTCTTCGTCGACAGCGAGCGTCGGGAGGATCTGCGGCAACTGTATTTCGGCGACTATTACAAGCGGGATGAAGCGATTCCGCGGCTCGCCGGACTTCGCGACGGCGAACTGGTCCACAAGTCGAATCTCTACACCGACCGCGAGAAGAGAAAATCCGCCGTGTACGCGTTTCGGACCCGTCATCGGACGGAGGACGGCCTCTTCATGGGGATCGACGGGCTGGACGGCACGGCGGTCGTGTGGTCCTACGGCAACTCCACTTGCCGCGACGGTTGGGGGCACGATCAGATCAAGACGATCAAGCGCCTGGCGCCTCACATACGCCAGTTCTCGCGCGTGCGGCGCGCGATGGCCAATGCCTGTGCGCTGGGCGCGTCACTTGCCCAACTGCTCGAGAACAAGCGGCTGGGGCTGATCCAGCTGGATGGCCGCGGACGCATATTGGAGGCAAATGACCGGGCCCGCGATGCCCTGCTGAAGCGCGACGGGCTGCGCGACGACCGGGGCACTCTGGTTGCTCTGCACAAAGGGGAAAACGACGAGCTGCAGCGCCTGCTGGCGCAAGCGTCCCCGCCCTTTGGCGACCAGGGCACCGGCGGCTCGATGAAGATCACCCGGACAGGGACTCAGGCTCCGCTGGTCCTTGAAATCCACCCTGTGCAGGCAATGAAGGCGAATCATGGCATGCGGCAGGTCAGGGCACTGGTACTGGTCGTCGACTCGGCACTCCGGCCCCGTTTGGATCCGGACCTGGTGGTTGCGGCGCTGGGCCTGACGCCCGCGGAGAGCCGGGTGGCCGTGGCAATGGCGTCCGGTCAGACGGTGCCCGGCATTGCACTCGCACTGGGCTGCGCCGAAAACACCGTGAAGACTCACGTCAAGCGGATCTACCGCAAGCTGGGGATTCACAAACAGACGGAACTCGTGCAAAGGGTTCTGTCGCTGGATGCGTTTGGGACGTCTGTGGGCTAGCGCGGAGTCAGTCCAGGGCGCCCGTACGGCTAAAGCGCCAGCACCAGCCTCAGCCCGCTCTCGACGCGCTCCATGAGTTTCCGGGAAACCTGTCCGGCTCGGTCGGTGAGGTAGTCCTCGTCAAGCGTCAGCAGCTGGGTGACGTTTGCGACGGAGTCCCTGGGGAGGCCGGTGCTCACCGCCTGAAGCAGCACGTTGCCCGGAGCGTCAAGGAGCCGCGTATTCGATGAAAGGGCCACGCCGATTACCGTTCTGAGCCTGCTTCGGTTGAATGCGTCCGCCTGGACGATGAGGACGGGGCGCCGAAAGCCGGGTTCGGAGTCGCGCGGCTCGTCCAGGTCCGCCCACCATACTTCCCGGCGGGCGACTACCAATCTTCGGCCACCGAGCGCGCCTGTGCCCGGCGCATGTCGGGATCGAGGCCGCTGGGCGAATCGGCGTAGACGGAATTCAGCCTTGCGGTGACGTCGGCGTCACGGTGTTTCGCCACGTATTCCGCGACGGCGGCCGCGTAGAGTGCGCTTCGCGAAACCCGCAGCCGCTTCGCGAGAGAATCGGCCGAGGCGAACAACGCGCCGGGCAGTGAAATTGTTGTTTTCATACTGTAGTCATACCATAGTATGAAATGGAGGTCAAGTCGGCTCCGCCGATCCAGGTCTCCCGGCCACACCACAGCGGAATACTTGTTCCCACCTGCCCCCTACCGGCATCTTCCCCTCATGCATCGCCTCTTCGCCCTCCTCGCCTTTTTGGCTCTTTCGTGGTCCCACGTCGCCGCGATCCACTGCGCGACCGGCCGACCAATGATCCAGGAACCGGTCGCAACGGCGATGACACACCACGGCGGAGCCTCGCAACACGCGGGCGGAGAATCCTCCCACTCCCATCAGCACGAAGATCCCGAGCGTGGGTCGTGCGTGATGATGCTGGCCTGCACCGTCACCTCGGGTGAACCCCTGCGCCCGGCTGACATCCGATCGTTCCCCGGTGTCGCCTTCCAGGTCGGCCCGTTGGCCCAGCAAACCCCCTCCATCGTCGCATCGAGCATCGATCCTCCTCCGCCTCGCCACGACATCTGACCCTCGGATAACGTCCGTCCCGGGCGTCTCTCTCAAGATGTCTCTCCCGATGGCGAGGTATTCATGCACATACATCGATCCGTGGCGACCGCTCGCGCCGTCGCCGCGCCGGCACTCCTCTTCCTGCTTCTGCTCCCGCCGCAGGCGTCCGCGCAACAGATGGACCACGCGATGGAGCCCGAAGCGGGGCACCGGATGCAGCACCGGATGTTCCGGCTCCCGCTGGGCGACTGGCACGTCGTCGGGATGGCCCAGGTCTTTCCCGTGGTCACCACCGGAGGCCCGGACAACGGGGACGGCGGCGAGCTTCGCCGCACCGAGTGGTATCTGACCCAGCCGGCCCTGATGGCGAACCTGGAGAGCCCGTCCCGCCGGCTTGTCCTCCGCACGACGCTCAACTTCGAGGGGGTGACCCTGGGAGGCGGTGAGCTTACCTACGGCGGGTGGGGAGAAGGCTTCATCGATAAGCGGCATCCGCACACGCTCCTTCACGAGGCGATGCTCAGCTGGAACCTCTGGGAGATCGCCGGAGGAGGGTTGTCGCTGTCCGCGGGGAAGGGCTTCGCTCCCTACGGCACCGACGACCCCATGTCCCGCCCCGGGCTCAAGTATCCCACGAACCATCATCTCTCGCAGGTTCTCGAGCGCTGGACCGTGAACGGGATCTGGCGTCTCGCCGGATGGAGCCTGGAAGCGGGCGTCTTCGGAGGCACCGAACCCGAGGGGCCGTACGACCTCTCGAACATCCGCGGCTTCCCCAACTCCTGGTCGGGCCGCCTCACGCGGAGATGGACATCGGGAGCCGGTTCCGCCTCCGAGTGGGAGGCCTCCGTCTCGCACGCCCGCGTTACCGAGTCACACGGTGGCCACGAGGAGACCACCGGGCTGTCGAACGCGGCGCTGCGTCGTTCGGGCCCGGCTGGCCCGGGAACGCTCTACGGGTTGGCAGAAGCTTCCCGCAGCGATCCCGAGGCCGCCGAAGGGTACTTCAGCCTTCTCGCGGAGGCGCGCTACGACGCGGACCGCCACCAACCCTATCTGCGCCTGGAATACGCGACCCGACCGGAGTATGCGCGCATGGGGCCGGCCGGTTCGGACGACTTCTTCCGCTACGATCACGACGGGCACGCAACGGGCGCGACCCGATGGCTCATCGCCACGGCGGCCTACGCCCGGCAGCTGAGCGCGTATCCGGTGAGTCTGCGCCCCTTCCTGGAAGTTCAGTATCACCGGGTTCGCGCCGAGAGAGGCGAGGTCCCGCAGGGCAGGTTTCCCGGGAGCAACTCGTCGTTCTGGGTGCTTTCCCTGGGAGCGAGGCTCTTCCTGGGAGGCGGTCCCATGCGGATGGGGAGCTACGGGATGCTGGATCCGATGACGATGATGGGGAGGGGGATGGCTGGCTGAACGCGCGGGCCGTGCGCCAAGGGGGAAGTCGACCCTGGTGGTCGAAACTACCGGGCCTACGGCTCCCGGTAGAAGTCGATCCTGCAGCGCAGCCGGCCCTCGAGGGTGACCCTGTGAGGCAGGCCGGGCCGGATCGTGACGCGGTCCGGTGCAGAGATCAGCTGCTCCGTGCCGGTCTCGAGGCTGACGAATTGCAGGCTGCCTTCGAGCACGTTCAGCACTGCCCAGTGTCCGGACGCGAGGGTGTGCTCGGCTTGGAGGGCGTCGGGTAACGTGTCCTGTGTGAAGACCGGGGATGTTCCGCCAGGGACGAGTCCATCGGGTAGGTGGCTGGTCATGGTGGGTGGGAAACTCCGATCGACACGACCGGGGGCTTGGACAACTCGCTCAGCTCTCCAGAGCACTCGCCAGCAGTTCGGCGCCCGTCTCGCATTCGATGATCCGGTCCCCGATACGGGCGATGCGCTCCGGATCGGCGATTCCCTCCAGCAACTGTGAGAGACGCTCGGCCGTCTCCGCGCCGAACTTGAGTCTTGCCTGCCGGCAGACCATTGTGGCGCGGCCTTCCACGCGGCCCTCCACACGCGCGCGCTTCCTTCTCTCGCGGTATTGCTCCTTCAGTTCCTCCACCCCTGCGTAGATCATCTCCGCCTCCTTCAGCGACGTCACCTCTTCCAGCACCTCATCTTCGATCCCCCACGATGCGGCCGCGCCCAGCACCCATTCCCGGAACGCCTCGCGCAGGCTCGCGTGCTCCGCGCCAGAGTATCGCGCCAGCACCCGCTGCACGACGTGCGACACGTTGTCGGGCGAGGGATCCAGTTCCAAGCTCGCAATCCACGACACCACGTTCGCCTTTGGTAGAGGTTGGCGCGCCCGCTCGCGCAGGTCAAGGACCTCGTGGCGCAGTCTCGGTTGGCGTTCGGAAAGCCACCCGCGAACCGGCCCGATCAACTCGGTGATGTCTTGTGGGGCCGTCCAGCGGGCACGCCCGTTGTAGATAGTCACCGCGAGCGTGGGCGGCAGCCGCCCGCCGGGCGCTAGTTCTTCGCGGTCCGTTCCAGTTGCGGTCATGGCGTGGTAGGCGGCGACGACGTAGTGGTGGACGCGCACCGCCATGTACCGGTTGACCCCCGACTGGAACTCGATCGCCAGGAGCAGAT
Source organism: Gemmatimonadota bacterium (assembly GCA_009844885.1). Taxonomy (GTDB): domain Bacteria; phylum Gemmatimonadota; class Gemmatimonadetes; order Longimicrobiales; family Gaopeijiaceae; genus Bin94. Next base: position 1,840 of record VYAQ01000005.1, on the reverse strand, counting down.
GCCGACGGCTTCCCCGAAAGCGGATCTTCCACAGGAGATCGGCATGGGAGCTGACCAGCCCGGCCATGATCCGTTCGGTCGCGAGGTTTTCGACGCGCTGGAAGTCGAGTTCGTCGGCCAGACCGGCATCGAGGAAGTGCCGGATCAACTGCTCGACCGCCAAGGGGACGGAGAACAACAGCTTGTACGACTGGTCGTGTCGTCGGGACACAGCGAGCTCGGTTCTGGGGTGGCGGCGTGGAGATCGGGCGACTCCCCGGACCGCGCTGTGGCGCCGGGCGGAGACCGCCGCCGACAACGCTCGCACCGGATTTGGGGCGGTTCCATAGTGATTTGGGACCGTTGTGGCCTCGTCACCCCCCAACCACCCCCAACATCTCCTCATGAATCCGCCGCCAGTCCCGACCCAGATCGACCGTCCGCGCCTGAATCCGGAATCCCTCCAGCCACACTTCGGCCCTCAGCGGCTCCTCGCCCACCTGCGGATACAGCAGGATCCCCTCGTGCCGCGCGCCGTCCGGCCGGTTGGCCTGGCGGTTCCGCAGGTACGCGAGCAGTTGGTAGAGGTTGCCCGAGTGCAGCTTGCCGGCGGGGGCGCTCGAGCCCGTCCCGGAGCCGGGTCCGCGGGCAAGCGCGTCCCGGTAGAACTTCGTGTCCAGAATAATGCGGCGCTCGGGTGATTCGAGGATGACGTCCGCTTCCATGACGGGGATCCGTGGGCGATTGGCGGCGTCCGTGGCGTCGGTGCCCGTCCAGGCGATCCGGCGGCGGCCTCCCGGATTGACCACGTAGACGCGCTGCTCGCGCTCGTAGAATCCGGTGACGAAGTCCTCGAAGAGCCTCCACATGGTGGCCTTGTCGCGTCGGAAGTCGCGGAAGGCGGTGTGGCCGGTCTTCTCGTCGACCATCGCGCTCCGGTGGAGGAGCCGGCACACCGAGAGCAGGTGATGATAGACCCGGCGCTGGCCTCCGAGCTGGACCTGGCCGAAGGTGTTCCTCTTCAGCCGGACGCGTGAGACGCCATCGAGCCTCCGGTACGCGGAGCGCACCTCGCCGCGGATGGACCTGTCCAGCGGGATCCGGGGGCTCAGCAGGCTGCCCAGCGATGTGCGCAGGATGCGGTTGGGCAGGATGTCCACCGACAGCTCCTCGAAGTCGCACGCGGCCCGGGCCCGCGACCGCAGCGCCCGCTTCGCCGTCTCGCTGACCGCCAGCTTGCCGCGGATGCCGGCGAGATCCTCGCGCCGTTCCACGTACCCCCGGTCGATGCCGCGGCGGACGAGGTGATTGACGCCGGTGGCCAGCACCTTGCCCAGCAGGTCCTGCACCGTCGAGAGGTCGGCCAGGCTGGCGAGCCGCCGGGTGTCCCGCTCCTGGACGTGCCTCCACGCGTAGCAGAGGAGGTAGTAGACGTTGAGGATCGGGATCCTGTCCAAGGGTCAGGCGTCGTCTGTGAGTCCGGCCATGGCCTCCTGGACGATCTCGGGCGAATCGAACCAGTACTCGCGGAGAAGCGGGGCGATCTGGGTGTCCACGATGTGCCGGTACCAGTCGTCGGTGGGCTCGTCGCCGTTGTCGGGGACGAAGTAGCTGTGGCCGACTTCAAAGCCGCGGCCGAGTTCGCGGTCGTCGCGGATGATCTTGTTTAGGGTGGCCATTCGTTCGCAGATGAGGTGGGGCAGGGCGGGGTCGGCGCCGTTTGCCGTGAGGTAGTCCGTGAACGCGTCCCGGCCGTGCGTCGTCCCGTAGGCCGGCTCCAGCGTCTCGAAGGCGAAGCGCCGGCGGAGCGCGTAGTCGACCAGGGCCAGCGACCGGTCGGCGGTGTTCATCATGCCGAGGA
>VYAQ01000152.1 GCA_009844885.1 Gemmatimonadota bacterium | reverse complement strand
GCGCGGCCTCGCCGCGCTCGCCGGCCCGGTCGCCGTCGAACCGGCTCTCGGCGATCCGCTCGGCGACCCACTCCTCGATCTCGGCCTCGATCCAGCCCACGGCGCGCATGCCCAGGGCGACCGGCCGGGGGAAGCACCCCGCGGCCAACCGGACATAGATCGTGCTCCGCGACAGGCCCGTGCGTGCCATCACCTCGGGCAGCCGCAGGAAGCGTGTCGGAGGGTTCGTTCTCTCGTTCCTCGGATTCTCGGCCATCGTCCTGCTCCTCCTCGTTCTGCTCGGCGTTCTCGTCGGTCTCCGGGTGTCACGGGCGTCGAGGAGGATCGCGTCCGCCGCCCGATGCCCCGTCCTGCTCGGCGATGAACGCGAGAATCCGGTCCGCCGTCCTCAGCGACGGCGAGCGACCACGGTCGATCTGGCGCATCAGGCTCGGGTCGCCCACCGCCATTTTCCCGAACGCCATCGGGCTCACGCCCGAGCGCCCGAGAAACGCGCCGGCGCGCGAAATGAACTGTCCCTCCAGCGTCTCCATGCCCGAACGCTGAACGAACGTCCGCAAGAACGTCAACCCCTTGACAATTAGCTAAGTGGTTATGACGTATCATGTTGTGTCATAACGTGTCAGAGATTCGGAAGCGCTCCGCCAGCGGCGCGGCGGGACGCCCCCGTGGCGAACCGAAGGGTGATCGTCCAGAGGCGTGGAATCAGGCCCAGCGAGACCCGGTTCGACTGGTTTGCCGCCGTGGGTGGCGGCAATGCGGTTGCCGCCGAACCGCGCGGCGGAGAGGCGGAATGGTTGTGCCGGTGGGGTGGCGAGTAGCTACCCGATGTAGTCGCTCCACCCCTGCATGACTTCGGCGCGGCGCGCAAGCAGGTCGGAGCGCTGGTAGGCCTGAACGATCTGGCTCTTGGGAACGTGGGCAAGACAGGCTTCCGCGACCTCCGCCGGGATGCCCGATTCCGCCATCCACGACCGGGCGCTCGACCGGAACCCGTGCAGCGTCGAATCGACCCCGGCACGCCGAAGCACCCGGAGCGGGGCCTTCGACGGAAGCGGCCCGCCGGTCCGCGACGGGAATACCAGCGGCGACCCGCCCGACAGCTTGCGCGCCCTTTCGAGCACTTCGAGCGCGCCCGTGCTGAGCGGGACGGCGAACTCGCGGCCCGCCTTCATCCTAGAAGCGGGGATCGTCCATACGGCCGCGTCCATGTCGATTTCGTCCCAACGCGCCCCGCGCGCCTCTCCGGGCCGAACCGCCGCCAGCACGATCAACTCAACGCATGGAACCGCCGAAGGGTGCGTGTCGGTCGTCCGGCGAACCGTGCGAAGCGCAGCCCCGACCTCCGCGTGCGGGAGCGCGCGGTGGTGGCTCGTGGTGTTCCCGTTCACCTTGGGCAACGCCTCGACCGCCCGGTCCACCGGGTTGTCCGGGCGGTAGTTCCGACCGATACACCAGCGAAACACGGCGGCGATCCGGTGCCGGGCCTTCCGCGCGGCGGCGGGCTTCGAGTTCCAGATCGGCGACAGGCACCGGAGCACGTCCGCGCTCTCGATCCGGTCCACCCGCTTGTCGAGGAGCGGGGCGGCATGGAGGCGGAACGTGGACTCCCACTGCTCGGGAAGCGGGCTTCCCTCCTTCCACGCCTTGCGGTGAAGCTCGATGGTCCGCTCGGCGGCCTCGGCGAACGTCGGAACGCCCCGCCCGCGCGGGTCCTGGCCCAGGAGGACGCCCCGGCTGTTGTCCAGCGCCTTCTGGCGGGCCTCGGCAAGCGTCACCTCGGGATACGGCCCGAGTCCGATCGAGGTGAGCCGCCCCTCGATCCTGACGCGCTGACGCCATGTCTTGGTGATCCGGCCATCCAATGTCCGGTGAACCCGGAGGCTCAGCCCGCGCCCGCCACGCCCGTCGCCGTAGACGCCGGGCCGGTTGACCGTCCGCACGAAGGCGGCGCTCAGCGTCCTCGGTCGCTTCGTCACGGTGTCTCCTTCCTTGTGGTGTATCACTCATTGCAGCATTACACCGGGAAGAATACACGGGATCGTGATGGACGGCAAGGGACGAACGGGCGCTGTGTACCCTACTGAACACGTTGTTCAGTAACGTGTTATGCTCTGCTAGGTAGACCCTAGTGGACTACCCGGGAAGATGCGCGGCGAGTTCCGGCGGAACTGGGCGACCTCTCCAGCCTGAAGGACCTGGGGATGAGCACCAATGGGCTCACCGGCTCCATACCGCCTGAACTCGCCAAGCTGTCCGCGCTGGAGGGAATGTTCCTGATGCGGAACAACCTCACCGGCTCTATTCCACCGGAACTCGGCAATCTCTCGAATCTGGAAACGCTGTGGCTCTTCCAAAACGAGCTCAGGGGAACCATCCCTGCCGAGCTCGGCAACCTCTCCGCCCTGGAGGACCTGAGCCTGGGCGACAATCAGCTGACCGGCGCCATACCACCGGAACTCGGGAAGCTGTCTTCGCTTGAGTCCCTGGGGGCTCGGAACAACAACCTCAGCGGCCCCATTCCCGCGGAGCTCGGCCAACTGACTTCACTCCTTCGGCTGTCCCTCAGGGAAAACAACCTATCGGGGCGCCTCCCGCCCGAACTCGGCGGACTCGTCAACCTTGAGGACTTCACCGTCCACAACAACCCTGATCTCGTGGGCCTGATGCCCAGGACCATGCTGAATCTCCCCCTGGGCTACCTCGACATTTCCGATACATGGATATGCCCCCACCTCGACGACGAGTTCCAGGAGTGGCTGGACGGCATCCCGCGGGCGTACGGTTTGGAGTGTCCTCCCACTCTCACCGAACGCTTCGCGCTAGCCGACTTCTACGCCGCGGCCGGGGGTCACTCGTGGAGCAGCAGGCGCGGCTGGGATACCGATGCGGCGGTGGGCAACTGGCACGGCGTTACCGTGAACCGCCGGGACACGCTCGTGCGGAGGCTCGCGCTCCCCGACAACGGACTGCGGGGGTCGCTTGCCGGCGCACTTGGCAACCTCAGGAAGCTTGAGACCCTGGACATCGCGGACAACAACCTCACGGGAGGGATCCCTGTCGCCGTCACCTCCATGGACGCGCTGGACACCATCCGGATCAGCGGCAACGAGGGCATGGAGGGGCCCCTTCCCTTCCGCATGACCGACATGACGGGCCTGAAGGCGCTGTACTACGCAGACACGGGCATGTGCGCGTCACCGTCGACGACATTCCAGGCCTGGTTCGATGGGCTTGACCAGGCGGACGGTGCAATCTGCAACAACCCCGAAGCCGTCTCGCTGTCGCTGCCGATCGTCTACCTGACGCAGGCCATCCAGCGGCCGGCGGGCGATGTTCCGCTCCTTTCCGGTCGGGAGGCACTCCTGCGCGCGTTCCTGGTGAGCGACCATGCGAACGCCTTCTTCGAGCCGGAGGTCGTTGCAACCCTCACGAGGGACGGCGAGGAGGTCCACCGTGTGGTCATGCGGGCGGAAGACGACCGACTGAGCACCGCACCCGACGAGGGCGTTCTCGGCACCTCGTACAATGCGGTGATCCCGGCCGAACACATCGTAACCGGGACCGAGCTGGTCGTGGTGGCCGACCCCGAGAAGACGGTACCGCGCGCGGCCGGCAGCCTGACGCGTTTCCCGGAAGTCGGCACTATGCCACTCAACGTGATCGACGTTCCGCCATTCGAACTGACGGTGGTGCCGGTGCTCAATGCCGCGAACCCCGACACGTCGATTTTCGCGTGGACGGACAGCATCGCCGACGACAGCCCCCAGGTGGGCCTGTTCAGGTATTCGTTCCCGTTCTCGGAGTTCAGCGCGACGACGCGGGAAAGCTACGTCACCTCCCTCGACCTCACCGACGAGGACAACACGTGGCCACTGGTCCTGGAACTGGAATTGGTGTATCAGGCAGACGAGGCCACGGGTTACTGGTATGGCGTGGCGGACAGCGAGGACGGATACGTGCGCGGGATTGCACGCCTGAACGGTTGGGTGAGCTTCGGGAAGCCGTGGGACACCGAACTCGCCCACGAAGTAGGTCACACGCTCGATCTCAAGCACGCGCCGTGTGGCGGCGCCCTCGGGGTCGAGCCCGACTTCCCCTATCCGAACGGGAGCATCGGCATGTGGGGCTACGACTTCCGCGACAGCTCGGTGGTGTCCCCGAACAGCCGCCGCGACATCATGGGGTACTGCTACGAGAAGGGCTGGCTGAGCGACTACTACTACGAGAAGGTCATCCGGGTTCGGGAGAAAAAGGAAGGCGGCGGGGCACGGCCGCCCCTGCCCGGTGCCGGGCCGGAGTCGCAGATGCTGGTGTTGTGGGGCGGAGTTTTTGGAGACGAACTGCGCATCGAGCCGGTACTCTCGATGTTCACCACCGCCAAGCTTCCGGAACAGCCCGGGCCCTATCGCCTGGAGGGCATCACCGACGAAGGCCGAACCGAGTTTTCCCTGTCCTTTACGCCGGGCGAGGACAAGTACGGCAACAAGTACTTCTTCTTCACCATTCCCATCGAAGAAGACTGGGAGGGCTCGCTGGACCGGATCGTGCTCACCGGGCCGGAGGGCGAAGTGACGGTTGACGACTCGGATCCCAGGTCGATTTCCGTCTTCACCGATCCCTCCACCGGTCGCATCCGGTCGATTCTCAGGGACTGGGACGGGCCGCTCGTGGCGGCCATGGGGGCTACCGACGAATTCGAGGTCGTGACGACCCGGGGAATTCGGCAGGCGGTGACGCTACGGCGTTAGACCGGTAGGCGTTAGACTGGTACGAGCCTCATCATGCCCACACTCGCCGAAACCCTCGACCGAATCCGCGACACAGGCGCCGCCAAACGGGATCCCGCAGTGACCGCCGTGCTCAGGAGCTGCACGGCCGACCTCGCCACCTCCGGCATCATGGACGGCATCGTGAAGGCCGGGGACCGTGCGCCGCTGTTCGCGCGCCCCAATCTCGAACACAGGACGGTTCATCTCGCCCGGCTGCTCAGGAAGGGCCCGGTGGTCCTCTCCTTCTTTCGCGGGCGGTGGTGACCGTACTGCCGCGCTGAGCAGGCTGCTCTTCAGTCACTGTATCCGGAGATCCGCGCCCGCGGTGCCGCCCTGGTCACCATCTCGCCCCAGCTCCATGACTTCGCCGCCTCCTGGGCGCGAAAGGACGGCATCGAGTTCGACGTGCTCACCGACCTCGGCAACGGGGTGGCCCGATCCTACGGCCTGACGTTCACATTCCCCGAGCGGCTCCAGGAGGTCTACCGCAACGACCTGCGGATCGACCTGCGCCGCTTCAACGGCGATCCCTCGTGGGAGCTCGCCGTCCCGGCCACCTATATCGTGGGCCCGGACGGAGTCGTCGCCTATGCCGAAGCCGACCCCGACTACACGCGCAGGCCGGAGCCGACGGAACTGCTCGCCGGGCTGGAGGGGATGGGCTGAGGGCCCCAAAGGCCGTCAGGAACCCGTGGGTCCCATCACCCGAACCTCGATCCGCGGATACGGGAAGGACCACTCGGCTACAAAGGTCGAGTCGCCCATCCACGAGATTGTCGGAAGGCTGTCGCTGACCAGCCCGCCTTCACCCGTCGCCCCGTCGACCAGATAGGTGCGGCGGCGGACCACCCGCCATTCCCGGTCCTCACCCTCGCCCACGGTTTCATACAGCGCGGTCTGGAGCACGAGGAGCCCGCGACGGCCTGCCTGAATGCTGTAGATATACTCGCTCGGAAAACCCCTGGGATCGACCGTCGATTGCGACGGGTTGTTCTGGTAGATCGGCGCTTGCGTATGGTCCTCGATCAGTGCGGTCCACAGCTGCATGCCATCCGGCGCATAGGCCTTCACGATCGGAAAGTAGTAGTTGCCGTAAACGATGCTGACCGGTTCCTCCGCACAGGCCACGGTACCGAACGACCTCACCGTCCTGTCTCTCGCGAACTCCGACCTGTACGCCTCGGCCAGGGAACCGATGACATCGCCGCCGTCCGGTGACACTTCGTGGATAACCAGGCTGTCGCCGTTCGGGTCCACTAGGTTCCTCGAGTGCACGAACATGCGGTCGCCAACGGAGCACATGTCGTCGACCTGCAGCGCCGCACTCGGCCTGTCTCGCAGCAGAGGGCCGACCAGTTCGTATCCGCCGCCCGATGGCGCAAAGACCTTGGCCGGGCCACCGTGGTCGCCAATCACCGCGCGACGGTCGGACAGGACCACCAGCTTTTCTGCCGACCGGAACTCGTCCGGCCCCTGCCCCTCGCCGCCGAAGCTGGCAACAAAGGCACCGGAAGCGTCGAAGACCCGCACCTCACCCACCGACCCGTCCAGGACATACACGTTCCCGTCGTCATCCCGCGTAACATCGGCGATCACGCCGAAGAGCTCCGGACCCGGTACCGATTCACTGCCGATCTCGACCACGGTCGTCGCGTCGAGCAGGGCACGCCGTACCTGGGCCCACTCAAGGGCTCGTGCCTCGCTCCCTGAACCCTGAAGCACCGTATCCGCCCGGATGAGCGGCCCACCCGGAGGAGGAAGGTTCTCCGGCGTCGGATGCATGATGGCATCGGCCGGGATGATGCTCATGTCGCATCCCGCCAGCAGCAGGGCGCCCAAGAGCGGGAAAGAGGTTCTCGAGAGCCTGCGGCGGATCACGAGGCGCGTAACCATGTCAAACAAGCTCATTGGAAAGAGAGTCGGTGCGCAACGATCGGTGGTGGTTTTCACGCGCTACGACCATGGCCCCACGCGGCCTCGCCTGCGGGATGCCCGGCCGTCGTCTCAGCTCCCCCGTTCCAGGCGCCAGACATCCACATGATCCAGGTCGAGGCTATCCCGGCGGATCGTGAGCAGGTAGTCGGGACCGAACGCCGGAACGACGTGTTCGGTGCGGCGCGGGGGAGCCGGCACGCTGGCGAGCAATCTGCCCTCGGTGTCGAACACCTCCCAGCGGTTGCCCGCGGCCCGCACGACCTCGACCCACAGCTTGCCGTCCGGAGCGACAAAGAGGTCCTCGATGAACGGTCTCGCATCCGGCCGCGGCGGATCCCGTGGGTTGCATGACGCGTCGTTGCGGGTCTCGCGCCACTCGTAGTATTCGGCGTTTGCCGCCCTCCACTCGGCGGTGCTGAACGATTCGGACGGCAGCGGGCGCTCGATCACCATGAGAACCTCCGCGCCGTCGGCTCGCGTGACGAAGATTCGGTAGGCGCTACTGAGGGCCGAATACAGCACGCCGCCCTGCCCCGGATGCTGCAGGAACCGCGGGGCGAACGGAATCGGAAAGAACGCGATGCGATCCTCATACTCGCACACGATCGCCGGACGACCGATCGGCGGCGCCTGCATCCAGGCCAGCGTGTCGCCCGTCTCGCCTCGGCTGTCATGACCCACATAGAACCGCCGGAGATCGGGGCCGAGGAGCGCGAACTGGAATACCTCGTCCGGGCCGACGCCGTACAGTCGGACCCAGGCGGGGACGCCGGTGACGCCTGCCCTAGTCGTCCGCTGCCTCAGCCATTCGCCCTCTGCCGACCATTCGCCGATGCGCCCCAGATCGGGATCGAAGGTCAGGAGCCGGTCGCCTGCCCACGCCACCGAGTTGAGGCTGTTGAATTCGCCCGGGCCTTCGCCTTCCCGGCCGAACGTCCGATGGTGGGCGCCGTCCAGCCCGAACACCTTCACCACATGGTTGAGGTCGTCGGCCACAAAGACCGCTTCGTTCGGCCCCAATGCAACGCTGCTCACGCGGCCGAATTCCTCGGGCGACCCCGTGTCGGTCAGGGTCTTCGGTCCGATCGAGACCACGAGTTCGAGGCGGGCCGGAGGCGGTGCACTGGTGTTGGTGACGGGGGTGACGCCCTCGTAGTTCATGACGTAGTCGGCGGTGGGCGCGTCGTCGCGGGCGCAGGCGGCGGCGAGAAGGGGCATTGTGAGTGCGAGCGTCCGCCGGAACGAGGTTTGGCGCATGCGGGGCTCCTCTTCAACAAGCAAGGCCTGCAGCGGGCGCGTGCAATGGCCATCCACGCCACACTCTTGCTACCCTTACGTCGATCCGAATCAGGCAGTTTCCGGGGGGCCAGAGCGAGACAACGCCGGGAGCATCGGCCGGAGTCGTAGTGGGCATGAACAGGAGGGATGAATGCACAGGTTTCTGATCGCCGGGGCCGCGTTATGCCTTGCGGGCCTCGCCGGTGTACCCGCAGCGGCGGCCCAGGAGCTGGTCGAGCTGCCCGCGGAGGACCGCCCGCTCGATCCCGGTTTCGAGGAGGTGTTCCGGGTAGGGGGAATCGACGGGGAGCCGTGGGAGCAGTTCGGAAGCATCCAGGATGCCGCCTTCGATCGCGCCGGCAACCTGTACCTGCTTGACTCCGACGGGCTGGTGGTGGTCGTCGTCGATGGCGAGGGCAGCCTCGTGCGGACGATCGGACGTGCCGGCGACGGCCCCGGCGAGTTCGACTTCCCGCGGTGGCTGGCGGTTTTGGAGGACGGGCGCATCGTCGTGAGCGATGTCCCGCGGCACCGCGCGTTCCAGGTCTACAACAGCGACGGCAGCTTCGACCGGGGCGTGCGGGTGGGGAATGACCTGCTGGCGGTCGCGGACCGCATCCACGGTGGTCGCGATGGCGTTGTCCTCACGGGAGTCGGGCTGGCCCGGATCGAGGAGATGATGCCGGAGGACGAACGGGACCCTCCCGGAAAGCGCCGTATCCTGCGCGCACGCCTGGACGGCGACGAAATGGCCCTCGAGACGGTCTTCCAGGCCTGGAGCCTGCCGCCCGTCGGCGAACTCACGCTTCGCATCGGTGGGCGCGAGATCCCCATGGGTGGTGTCACGCCGCCGCCGCGCACCTTCGGTCCACCCCTGATCGTCGGCACCCTGCCGGAAGGGGGTCTGGCGTTCTCCGACTCATCGGCGTACGCGATCAAGATTCTCGACGCCGACGGCGCGCTCGTCCGCATCCTCTCGCGTCCCCTGCATCCCGTCCCCGTAACCGACCGGATCGTGGAGGCCGAATTCGAGCGGCGGATCGACGAGGCGATCGCGGGATTCGAGGCCAGGGGACAGGGGAACCGCATGATCCAGAACGCCACTACGGGCGAGACGATGGTGGGATCGCTGGACATGGACGAGAGAATGCGCGAAGGCGTCCGGTTGTCGACAATGGCGCAGCTGGAAGCGGTCCCGGTGGCCGACGAAGTCCCCGTGGTTCTCGATCTACGCACCACCTGGGACGGGCGAATCTGGGTGCAGCGGCGCGGCGAGGACCTACTCACCGATGGCCCCATCGATGTCCTGACTCCTGACGGCCGCTACCTGGGCAGCTATCCCGCCGAAACCCCCATGCCGATGGCCTTGGGTCCCGGCGGACTGGTGGCGACGCTGCAGACGGATGAACTGGGGATGCAGACGGTGGTCGTGCAGCGGGTGGGCGGGGGGCTGTAGGGG
>VYAQ01000236.1 GCA_009844885.1 Gemmatimonadota bacterium | reverse complement strand
TGGCCGGCGCGGGGGCGCAAGGGACGGGACCGGCGGGCCGCGCGTCGACCGCGCGCATCTTCGGCGTCGAGCCGGACGGCGCCCCCTGCATGCGACGCAGCCTCGATCAGGGGCGCGCGGCCCGGCTGGACGCCACGGACACGATCGCGGACGGGCTGGCTCCTCCCATGGCGGGGAAGCTGAACTATCAATACGTCGCCGAGTTCGTCGAGGACGTGACGCTGGTCGCCGATGCCGAGATCCTGTCCGCCATGCGCTTGCTGCTGACCCGGGCCAAGCTCGTGGTCGAACCCTCCGGCGCGGCGGCCGTGGCCGCACTGATGTACGGGCGCGTGCCCGTGGAGCCCGGCCGGACGATCGTCGCCCTGGTCACCGGGGGCAACGTGGACGACGACTTGCTCGTGCGGGCCCTGCACGAGGGTGCACCGTGGCCCTGATCCGTATCGAGGACGCGGTCAAGCGGTACGGCGACGTGCTGGCGCTGAACAACGTGACGCTAAGCGTGGACAAGGGCGCCTGCCTGGCGCTGGTCGGCGAGAGCGGGTCCGGAAAGACCACCCTCCTGCGGGCCATCAATCGTCTGACGGAGCTGGACAGTGGCCGCGTAGCGGTTCGCGGCCAACCGGTCGGCGCCATCGATCCCGTGCAGTTGAGGCGCTCCATCGGCTACGTACAGCAGGACGGCGGGTTGATCCCGCACTGGACGTGCCTGAAAAACGCGGCCCTGGTCCCCGCGCTGCTGGGGAACCACGACGCGTCGGAGCGTGGCCGCGTGGCACTGGGCGCGGCCGGGCTGGATCCGGCGACCTTTGCGAGCCGGTATCCGCGCGAGCTGTCAGGTGGTCAGCGCCAACGCGTAGCCATCGCGCGGGCGGTGGCGGCCGAACCCGACATACTGCTCATGGACGAGCCCTTCGGGGCCCTCGACGCGATTACCCGCAACGAAGCGCAGGAGTCGTTTGCCGCGCTGCGCGAGTCCGCCCGGGTCACTGCGGTCTTCGTCACCCACGACCTGCGCGAGGCACTGCGCGTGGCCACCCGGGTCGCCGTGATGCGCGCCGGCCAGGTGGTCATGGAGTCGGCCGCCGGCGAGATCGTGCGGGACGCGACGGGCTACGCGGCCGAACTGCTCGAGAAGTCCGGAGTTGCGCGGTGAACGGAGGCCGGCGGCCGGCAGCGGCTGTCCTCGCCGCCTGCGCGGTATGGGCCGCGGTGGCTGCCGCAGACCGTGCGGCCGCACAGACGACACCGATCGTTGTCGCGTCCAAGCCGTTCGCCGAGAGCTACCTGCTGGCCGAGGCCTTCGCGCAGGTCCTCGAGTCGCACGGATACCCGGTCGATCGCCGACCCGGCTTTGCGTCCACCGAACTGGTGTTCCAGGCCCTGGTCCGCGGCGATGTGGATGTCTACCCCGAATACACGGGCACGGGGCTCGCGGCGATTCTCGGAGAAACGGCCGCGGGGGGCTCGGCCGAGGTGTTCCGCAGGGTCAGCGATACCTTCCTGGCGCGCTGGGGCGTGCGCTGGCTGCCCCCGCTGGGCTTCGAGAACACATACGCGATCGCCATGCGCAGAACGGCGGCGGACTCCCTGAATCTGCGCACGCTGACCGGGCTGGCGGACGCCGCGCCGGAGCTGGGCGGCGGCTTCTCCCCGGATTTCATGGGGCGAGCCGACGGACTTGACGGGCTCACCGCCGCGTACGGGATCGAATTCCGGGAAACGCGCAGTCTCCTCCAGGCGGTCAAGTACCAGGCGCTCGCAGAGGGCGCCGTCGACGTGATCGACGCGTACTCGACGGATGGTGCAATCTCGCGCCATGACCTGACCGTATTGGCCGACGACCGCCGCTTCTTCCCTCCCTACGACGCTGCTCCGCTCGTGAGCGGGGACTTCTACGACAGTCGTCCCGAGGCCGTCCTGGCGCTTGCGCGTCTGGCCGGGCGAGTCGATGTCGAGGCCGTGCGGCGCGCAAACGAGCGCATCGAGGTCGATGGCGCGCCGGTAGCCGAGGCGGCCGCCCGGCTGCTGGCGGACATCGGGCTGTCGGAGGCAGGCCTCGAGAACGCCGAGGGCGAACGCGCCCAACCGAACCGCAGTCCGCGACGGAGCACCCTGCTTGCACTGCCCGCATACATGTGGGGCGAGCGCGCGGAACTTGCAGGGCAGGTCGCCCGTCATCTCCTGCTGGTCCTCGTGTCGCTGGGAGCGGCCATTCTTGTTGCGCTGCCCGCAGGAGTCGCATTGGAGAGGCGGCGTTCGATCGCCGAGGCCGTCATTCGGACTGCGGGCCTGCTGCAGACCATTCCGGGAATCGCGCTTCTGGCCTTCATGATCCCCGTGTTCGGGATCGGCGTGGCGCCCGCGGTCGTCGCCCTCTTCCTCTACTCCCTCCTTCCGATCCTGCGCAACACCTACACGGGCATCGTAGAGGCCGCGCCCGACGCGGTCTCGGCGGGTCGGGCACTGGGAATGACCGAGGTGCAGCTGCTCACGCGCATACGAATGCCGCTGGCGGCACCGGTGATCATGGCGGGCGTTCGCACGGCGGCCGTCATCAACGTCGGCACCGCGACGCTGGCCGCCTTCATCGGCGCGGGCGGGCTCGGCGACCCGATCGTGGCCGGGCTCGCGCTCTCGGATCCCGTGATGATTCTGTCCGGCGCGGTCCCGGCGGCGATCCTCGCCGTCTTCGGGGACTGGACCCTGGCTCGTGCGGAGTCGCTGGTAGCGCCCTCCGGCGTGAGGTCCTAGCTTCACCGCCGACTCCAACCGACGGAGGTGACCACGGTGAGTGCGTTGCGCCGGTATCTGCTGCCCGGCTTCGTCTTTCAGTCGGTCGTGATTGCCGGAGGTTACGGCACGGGCCGGGAGCTGGCCGAGTTCTTCCTTTCGCACGGCCCGCTGGGCGGGATTCTCGCCATGGCCCTGTCCACCGCCGTCTGGAGCGCCGTGTGCGTCGTGAGCTACGAGTTTGCACGCGTGTTCCGGGCGTTCGACTACCGGACTTTCTTCCAGCGGCTGCTGGGCCGCTACTGGATCGCATTCGAGATCCTCTACCTGGCGCTCATGATGATCGTCCTCGCGGTGATCGCCGCAGCCGCCGGGTCGATCATGGAGGAGACCTTCGGACTGCCCTACCTCGCGGGCGCCATCGGCATTCTGACGCTCGTCGGTTTCCTGGTTTTCGGGGGAAACCGCGTCATTGAGCGTGCCTTCGCCGGCTGGTCGGGCGTCCTGTACCTGGTCTACCTCATCTTCTTCATCCTGTGCGTACGCAACTTCGGACCCGCAATCCACGCCTCCTTCGCCGCAGGCGTCGCCGAGGCAAGCTGGATCCGGGGCGGCCTCGAGTACGCGGGATACAACCTGGCCGTCCTCCCCGCGGTCCTCATCACGATTCGCCACCACAAGAGCCGCAGGGACACGCTGATCGCGGGGCTGCTGACCGGGCCGATCGCGATGATCCCCGCCCTGCTCTTCTTCGTTGCGATCGCCGGCGAATACCCGGAAATCGTGGCCGCGACCGTTCCGGTCAACTACATGCTGGAGATGCTGGGCTCGCGCGGCTTCCAGATCGCCTTCCAGGTGATGCTCTTCGGAACGCTGGTCGAAACCGGCGCCGGGATGATCCACGCCGTCAACGAACGGATCGCCCAGACTTACGAGGAGAGCGACCGGCAGCTCTCGCCGCGGACGCGCGTCGTCGCCGCGCTGGGAATGCTGGGCCTGGGCGCGCTGATCGCACAATTCGGCCTGGAGACGCTGATCGCACAGGGGTACGGCATCATCACCTATGGCTACCTGGCGGTCTTCGTCGTGCCCGTGCTCACGTGGGGCGTGGTCCTCATCCGCCGCCGGCGCGCAACCGCCGAAACCGCCTGATCGCGACGATTCCCGCAGCGGGACCGAAGGCGAGGAAGGCGAACGCCCAGGCCCAGCCCGCGACTGCGGCCACCACCGGCACGGCCTGGATCGTGGCCGCCGCGAGGAGGAATCCGAGGCAGGTCTGAAGCGTAAGCGCAGTACCGGCCGCACCCGCCGGCGCCACCTCGGTGACCAGCGCGCTGAACTGGGCGGAATCGGCCACCACGAAGAAGCCCCACACCAGCGTGGCCGCGGCGACCAGCAGGAACGCCTCCCCGTAGAGGAACCCGATCGCGACGCAGCACAGTCCGCTCACGGCCATGCACTGGATCACCAGCCGTTCCCGGCCGATGCGGTCCGCCGCCCATCCACCGAGCACGCAACCCAGGCCGCCGGCAGCCAGGGCCCCGAAGCTGGCGAGCTCCACCCAGTCGCGTCCGGAGCCGGCAGCCTCGCTGGAAGCCGCGAGGAACACCGGGACCCACGCCCACATCGCGTACAGCTCCCACATGTGCCCCAGGTAGCCGCCCGTCGCCAGGCGCGTCTCGCGGTGGCGGAGCACCGTGCCTACGAGGCCCCAGGAAAAGGGACGCCGCGAGAAGGGAAACGGCCCGTCGCGATAGAACAGGGCCACCATGGCCGCGCCCAGCAGCGCACCGATCGACGCCCCGACCACGACCTGTTCCGGACCGGCCGCCGGCAGCGCCTTGAGCAGGTACGGCGTGGCCTTGCCGACGGTGAGCGCGCCCACGATGGTGCCGATGGCCAGTCCACGCGCCGATCGAAACCACGTGGCGGCCATCTTCATCGCCGGAGGATACACGCCCGCGAGGAGGAATCCGGTTGCAAAGCGCAGCCCCACGGCCTGCCCGAATCCGGCGGTCAGGACCACCGCCGCGTTGGCAAGGGCGGCCAGCACCGCGGCGGCGGCAAAGTAGACACGCGACGGCACGATGTCGGCGAGGTTCAGAACGGCGGCGACCGCCGTGCCCGCCACGAACCCCAGGTTGACGCTGGTGGCGAGCCATCCGATCTGCCCGGGCGAGAGACTCCACCGGGCGCCCAGCTCTTCCGACACTGCCGTGGCGGTGAACCAGAGCGACATGCCCAGAAGTTCGGCCACGCCCACCAGTGCGAGCATTGCCCAACGGCGCGGGTCCGAATCCGGTCGAATCCCGATCCGGCCGGCGGAACTCACGGAGCCGCGTCCACCAACTCCATTCCGCCCTGCAGCAGGGACAGGCCGCCGGGATTCAGCACCACGTAGGCCGTGTCTCCCGGTGCCAGGCCACATTCCAGCAACGCCTCACGGAGCCGACCCATCTCGGGCCCGTTCGGATCGTAGGACCGCCAGATCACCGAGGCCGCATCCACGCCGGCCGGGTGAACGAACGGGATCTTTGCCGACTCGTCCAGGCCCACGCCCAGGTGCTGGGCGACTGCTCCCGAGATCTTCTGGCTGTTTCCCCTGAGGTGATGCCCCCCAATCGTGAAATGAAGCACCGGATTGCCCTCGCGGGTCCAGACGACGTCCCGTGCGTCGGTCAGGCTCTGCGCGGGCGTCGTCGGCCTGTCGACGACCCGGACCATCTCTCCGACGACCTGGAACTTTCTCGTCCCGATGTAGTTTCTGACCGTTGCAGGAAGCACGTCGAAACGAGCGGGGATCTCCGCAACCAGGGACGCCACGCTGGCCTCGCCGCCACCATCGGTGATCCGCTTCATGATCGCCTCGACGACGCCCTCGTAGGGTTCGTCCGTCCATTCGGCGAGCCCCCAGCGATCCTTGGTGAAGCGCACGAAGAGCGGGTCCGAAGACAACAGGGAGGAGAGGGAGGAACTGTCCGCCAGGCCCGTTACCTCGGCAATCGTCTCCCGCCGACAGGGTCGGTCCAGCTGCCGCAGGGCCACGAAAACGCGTGCCCTGCGCGTGTCGCGAATGACAAGACTCGGACCGATGCGGACGAGCCGCGCATTGTGCACCAGCGCATCCCACTCGCGGATCTCGTCGCCGCCGACGGCCGTCCGCAAACCTTGCTCGTCGACAACTCCGGCTTCGTTGGCAAACCCGGGCGCCAGTCGGCGCGCCTTGTCGATCCGTGCTCTGAAACGCTCGTCTCCCACGACACCGTCCAGCCTCTCGTATCCGCCCGCCGACATCACCGCAACCTCGGCCGCAGTCCGCAACTCCGGGGGCGCATCGCCCACGAGCAAATCGAGAATCCCGTCGAACTTGTCGGGCCGGGTCGCCGACCCTACGGCGCGGCGAAGCCAGCCCACCGCCCTGTTGACGGAACCCGCCACCTGCAGATCCACCGCATACCGCAACCGGACCTCGAGCTGACGGGCCCGCTCGCGGCTGACGCCGAACTCATTCCCCAGGGCCGCCAGCTTTTCCGGATTCCGGGCGTACGTCCTCCCGAGCGCAATCCGCCGACGCCTCTCGTCGAGGCTCTCCAGGGCATTTGCAAACTCCCGCCCTATCTGTATTTCGGAGCGTAGCGCCGAGGCGGACCCGGTGAAGTCGATCTCGTCGGCCACGTCTTCAAGGCCACTCTGCTCCAGAAGCGAGGTCCAATCGATGTCCGCCAGATCGGCCACGGTGTCGGCACCGTGAAAGAGAACTGCGCACGCCAACAGCCGGTCGAGGGCGTCACGATAGTCGGCATGGGTCGGCTGGGTCATCAGGTGCTGCTCACAAGAGGTCGTGCATTGGGTCACAACAACAGGTGCAATTCATAGTATACTGCGAATAGGGCATTGCGTCAACTAGCATCCCGAGCGGGCCCGGCTTATCGTTTCCGCTACCATGAGCCGGCGCACAGCTGTTCGTACTCACACGTTCACCGAGTCCGTCATTCGCGACATGACGCGGGTCGCACGCCGGTTCGATGCTATCAACCTGGCTCAGGGTTTTCCCGATTTCGCGGCTCCGCAACTGCTCAAGGACGCCGCCTGCACGGCAATCCAGGCCGACGACAACCAGTACGCGATCACGTGGGGAACCCCCGCGCTGCGCACCGCGCTCGCCCGCAAGTACCGGGAGTGGTACGGGATCCCGGTGGACCGGGACCGGGAGGTGACAGTCACTTGCGGGGCCACCGAGGCAATGGCGGCGGTGATGCTCGCGACCATCGATCCCGGCGATGAGGTCGTCGTTCTAGAGCCATTCTACGAGAACTACGGGCCGGACGCGGTACTTTGCCAGGCGGGGCCGGTCTTCGTGCCGTTGTCACTGCCGGAGTTTCGACTGGATCCGGATCGCCTGAGACGGGCAATAAGCCCCCGTACGCGCGCGGTCGTGATCAACACTCCCAACAACCCGTCCGGACGGGTTTTCGACGACGAGGAGATGGAGGCGGTCGCGGACCTCTGTGTCGAGAATGACCTCCTCGCCATCACGGACGAGATCTACGAGCACATCGTCTACGAAGGGACGCACGTTCCAATGGCCACCCTGCCCGGAATGCGCGAACGGACGATCATCATCTCCGGACTGTCGAAGACCTTCAGCGTGACCGGTTGGCGAGTGGGGACAATCATCGCACCCGCCCAGTTGACCGACGCGATCCGCAAGGTCCACGATTTCCTCACCGTCGGCGCCCCCGCCCCGCTTCAGGCGGCGTGCGCGGTGGGCATCGATGCTCTGGGCCGCGATTACTACGAGGGCATCGCGCGGGACTATCTGCGACGCCGTGACGTGCTCTACGCGGGGCTTCGCGAATCGGGGTTCGCCTGTCGGCCACCCGAGGGCGCCTACTACATCATGGCCGACTTCTCGGAGCTCAGCGCGCTGGACGACACCGCGTTCAGCACCTGGCTGGCCAGGGAGTGCGGCGTCGCGCCGGTGCCCGGATCGTCCTTCTACAACCGGCCCGAGGACGGGTGCAGGCTTGTGCGTTTCGCCTTCTGCAAGAGGGTCGAGACACTCGAGCGCGCGGTCGCGCGGCTCCGCCGATTCTTCGCCTGAGATCGTTCGGAAAAACAGGCTCGTTTCACCGGCCGTGAAACATCTTCCCGCCACGGGCGTATCTGACCACCGTGCGGCGACAGGGTTCCGGCGGGGTGCCGGGACTGGAGTCCGCCGCCGGGGCGCGGAGAGCGTCAACGCCCCGCGCCCGAATCCAACATCCGATTCAGGAGAGGACGGAGAATCGATATGCAGATCAATACCGGATGGACCCGTGCCGCGATGGCGGCGACACTCGTGGCGGCCAGCGCCGCGGCAGCTTCCGCGCAGACCACCGCCAACGTCGAGGTGGGCGACATCGAGGCCCTTGAAATGAGGGCGCAGGAGCACCTGCAGGAGTTGGGAGACTGGGGCCGCGCGGCCTCACTGTTCCGGCGGGCGGCCGAGCTGCGGCCGTCCAGCGACCCGGTGGGGGTGGAAGACCTCCTGCAGGCGGCGCGCCTTTCCTACTATCACGGCGACAAGCGCGACGCCGTGCGTGACTTCGAGGCCGCTGGCCAGAGGGCGCTGGCGCTTGGCGACGTGATCGCGGCTGCGAACGCGTTCGTGGATGGTGCGTGGGTCGCCGAGGAGAACGGTCGTGGCGCGAAGGCGCTGGACCTCGTCGGCAAGGCCCGGCTGCTCGTCAATTCGCCCCTGCTGCCGAACGAGATCCGCGACGACTTGCAGAATCGCTGGGTGGAGACCTCGCTTCCGGCGGCTTCCACAACTTCCGGAGCGACGCAGTAGCGCAACGGACAACGCGCCGCCCTGGACTGCGGCGGCCGTTTGCAGGCCCGGCGGGGCGCCTCCGCGGAGGCGCCCCGCTCTTCTATTCCACCGCCGCCCGCAACACTTGCAGAGGTGTGCCGCCACCACTCCCCCGTCCGCTTGCCAGTCCGGTCAGCACCGTCAAGCCAACCACGGCCACCCAAATGAGCAAGACCACCCCCAGCGCCGGCCGATAGTCCAGTCCGAAGAGACCGACGGTCAGCAGCCAGCCGGCCACGATAGACAGGAGACCGCCAGCCAGCCCCGCGAGGGCGCCAAGGGCGACGTATTCGCTCAGCAGGATCCGCCGCACCTGTCCGAACCGGGCGCCCAGCGTCCGCAAAAGGGCGCCCTCGCGACGCCGCTGTGCGCGCGTGGAAGCGATCGATCCGGTCATCACGATGAGCCCCGCTGCGGTACAGATCCCGGCCAGGATCCGAATGGCGGCAACCACGCGCGACAGGACGTCCTCGACGGTCGCCCTTATGGTCGCCAGGTCCAGAACCGACACGTTCGGATGGTCCCGCACCAGCGCCTCCTGAAACCGGGCCCTGTCGTCGTCGGCAGGCACGCTGGCGAGCATGATGCTGGTGCGCGGCAGCCCGTCGAGCACGCCGGGCTCGAAGACCACGAAGAAGTTGGTGTCCATGCGGGCCCAATCCACGCTGCGCAGGCTCTCGACCACCGTGCGGATCTCGGTGCCGGCCACCGTCCAGGTGATCTCGTCGCCCACGCCCACCCCGAGGTCGTCGGCCAGTTCTTCCTCCACCGACACCCGCCCGATCTCGCCCTGCCGCGCTTCCCCGCCCTCCCACCCCGGGCCCGCGGCCCCCCGGTCGCGGTCCGTGCGCGCGGGGCGGA
>VYAQ01000127.1 GCA_009844885.1 Gemmatimonadota bacterium | reverse complement strand
CCCGCCACCCGTGCGTCGCGGAATCGCTTCCCGTATCCGCCCTGGCCGCGCTTCCCTCCTCCTCCATGTCGGTCCAGCGCGGCTCCCATCCCCATGGCGCGTCGCCGATCAGTTCGAGCCGACCGGGCGCCTTCATGGTTGCGCGCAACGCCACGGCGTCCTCCCGGCGCGACCACTCCAGGATCAGCGTGCTTGACCGGGGTTCGGATTCGGGGGACGCGTCGGCGCCCAGGTCGAACTCCATGCGCGCGTACGAACCGTCGGGCGCGTGCGGCCCCACGCGCGAGACCAGCCAGTGCCAGTCGTCGCGTTCGCGGCGGCGTCCCGCGGGGTCGGTGAAGGCGAGGCGGACGCCGACGCCGTCGTTCGGACCTGCGGCGAAAACCAGGCCGGCCCAGCGGGACGCTTCCAGCGCGCCGATCAGCAGATTCATGCCACCAGTCTGTCTTGCCATATTCGCAAAAAGTCGTATGTGCGTCACATCGGCGCTATTCTTCAGGGTGATGGACTAGCGGCTACCGGGGGCCTATCTTCTCCTGGGTGCCAGGTATTCCGAGCAAGCGGAAGGCGGTGGAACGTGACATTCCACAGGGAACCGCAGGGGTGCCGGGGCTGATGGTCGTTGCGACCGAAGGTGTGACGACCAGCACGCTGACCCTCCCCGAGGAGCTTATCCTGATGCTCCTCAACGAGGAGAACGGCTATTTCCACCAGGTGCCCGGGTGGCGGCTGAACTGCGCCGTCGTCGGCGCGGTGCTCGCGGAACTCTCCCTGCTTTCGCGCATCGACACGGACCTGGAGTCGTTGTTCCTGGTCGACGCCGAGAAGACCGGGGATCCGGCGCTGGATCCCATTCTGGAGGAAATCGCGGCCGAACCCGTCCAGCACAACGCTCAGTACTGGATCGAACGGCTTGCCCACCGCGCCGAGTCTGTCATCGACCTGACCCTGGACCGCCTGGTCGACCTGAAGATCCTCGAATACCATGACGGCGATTTCTGGACGGTGGCTGGTACCGTGCGGCATTCGGACATGTACGGCGACCCGGCGGAGGATACGGCCGGGCAGTTCATCAAGACGCGGATCGGCAAGGCGATTTTCACCGACGCGATTCCGGATCCGAGAGACGTGATCGTCATTTGTCTCGTCAATACCTGCGATGTCTTCCGGTTCATGTTCCAGCTCGATGAAGAGGCCGAGGAGCGCATCGAGTTCATCAGCAAGATGGACCTGATCGGTCGCTCCATTGCCGCCGCGGTTCTCCACAATGTCGCGGGACCGCTGCTTCGGCGTTCCCGTTTGACCAAGCACATTCCACGCGTTCCACTGCGTAAGCTTCTGTCCAATCCCTATGCGCGCAACGGCAATCTTCCCGCGGTTTTTGCGGATCTCGCCAGGCAGTATGGCCCGGTGTACCAGATCCGTCCACCGTTCAAGAAACCCATGGTCTTCCTCGCCGGAACCGAAGTAAACCGCTGGACCAATCGGCACGGCCGGATGCACCTGAGGACGAGGGACTACTTTGCCGACTTCGAGAAGGTCTATGGCGCGTCCGGCGTCCTGCCCTCTCTGGATGGCGCGGATCATTTCCGGCTTCGCAAGGCTCTGGCACCGGCGTATTCGCGCCGGAGACTCGCGGATCAGGTGGACGATCTTATCCGCCATACCCGGAAACACCTGGCGGAATGGCGGGTCGGTGACACCCACTCCGCGACGAAGATGTGTCGGCGAATGATCAACGCGCAGATTTCGCCGATGTACGTCAGCGTGGATTCGCAGGACATCTTCGACGACCTGTCGGTATACAAGGAACGGGCGCTCAACGTTCACATCACCAAGGCCCTGCCCAGGTTCATGCTGAAGACTCCGGGCATGAAACGGCGGGCCAAGGCCGTGGACACGCTGCTGGGACGCATCCAGAGTGTTCATACGCCCGCGCAGCGCGCCGGGTGCCCGCGGAACCTCGCGGACGATCTGCTCAGCCTCAATGCGAGCGATCCGCAGTTCGTTCCGGAGTCGAATCTGCGCTTCGCGCTTTCGGCGGCGCTGATTGCCAGCGTCTACCTGGGCGACGCGTTCAGCTTTGTGGTCTACGCCATGGCGTCAAGGCCCGCCGACTACGCGAGGATTCGGGACGAAGCCGCCGCTCTGTTCGGAAACGGCGATCCCGATGGCGACGACTTTACGCCATCCGCGCTGGACTTCACCCACCGCTTCCTCATGGAGTGTTTGCGGATGTACCCGATCGTGCCGATGTCCATGCGCACCGTCATGAATGGCTGCGTGGTCGAAGGCTACGAACTGCCGGTGGGCAAGACGATCTTCATCGCGCAGACGGCCACACATTTCATGGACGATGTCTTCCCCAACCCGTTCACATTCGATACGGACCGCTATCGGGCTCCGCGTCATGAGCACCGGGGTCCCGGGTACGCGCCGTACGGCTTGGGCACGCACAGGTGTCTCGGCTTCCGGTGGATGGAACTGCAGCTGGCCGTCAACGTTCTCATGGTCGCGCACTACTTCACGGTCGAGGTGTTCCCGGAGGATTTCAAGTTCCGGTTCAATCCCTTCCCGTCGATGAAGCCGAGCAAGAAGCTGAAGTTCCGCATCGCGGAGCAGGTGCGGGAACTGCCGGCCTAGTCGAACATGAGCGGGAACTCGGGCAACCACGGAGAACCTGGCGGCCCGATTGCCTACATGGCGAGCAACGGTGTCGCCGCCAATCTGCTCATGTTCGGGATCATCGCGGCGGGTCTGGTGTCGCTGACCGGTCTCGAGCAGGAGGGCTGGCCCGAGGTACCCTTCAACCAGTTCGAGATCTCCGTGCCCTTCCCCGGCGCAACCCCGGAGGAGGTGGAGGAGGCCATCGTCGTCAAGATCGAGGACGAGGTCAGGGGACTCGCCGACGTGAAGGCGGTCAGGTCCATAGCCGCGCCGGGGATGGCGTCCGTCAGGGTTGAAGTCAACTCCGGCACCGACATGGGCGCCAAGAAGGACGAGATCGAGTCGGCGGTCGGGCGTATTCAGACGTTTCCGGGCGGAGCCGAGCGGCCCCAGATACGCGAGATGACCAACGCCCAGAGCATGATTCGCCTGGTCGTCTACGGCGACGTTCCCGAGCGCTCGCTGAAGGAACTCGCATACCGGATCGAAGACGACCTCGCCGCGCTGCCCTCCGTCTCCCAGGTCGTGACCAGCGGAGTGCGCAACTACGAGGTCTCGATCGAGGTGCCGCTGCAACGTCTCAGGGCTCTCGGCCTGACCCTGACCGATATCGCGAACACGATTCGGCGCAACTCGCTGGACTTGTCCGCGGGGAGCATCGATACCCGTGAGTCCCAGGTGCGGGTGCGCACCGTTGGCCAGAGTTACGACCAGCAGGATTTCGAGGAAATCGTGCTTCTCAGCCGGGACGACGGCACGGTCGTCCGTCTGGGTGATGTCGCCGAAGTGCGTGACGGTTTCCAGGACACGGATCTGATCGTGCGGCATCAGGGTCAGCCCGCAGTCTTCGTCGAGGTATTCCGGGCGAAGGGCGAAAGGGTCATGAGCGTGGCGCGTGCCGTCAAGGAGCATGTAGCCGACGAGGTGATCCCATCACTCCCCAACGGCGTGGGCGTGACCATCTGGAACGACGACTCCACGGCGTTCACGGAGCGTGCCGCTCTCCTCCTCAAGAACGGAGCTCTGGGGCTGCTGCTGGTGCTGATCGCGCTGGGCCTGTTTCTGGAAATCCGACTGGCCTTCTGGGTGGCCGTCGGCCTCGGCGTTGCGGGGATCGGCGCCCTGGCCGCCATGATGATGTTCGACATCGCCATCCATGCCGTCTCGCTCTTCTCTTTCGTGCTCGCCATCGGAATCATCGTGGACGATGCGATCGTCGTTGCCGAACATATCCATCTGGAACGAATGCGAGGCACGCCGGGAGTTGTCGCCGCCATCCGAGGTGCGCGGCGGATCAAGGTGCCGCTGATCTTCGCGGTGCTCACCACCATCGTTGCGTTCGTCCCCCTGCTCTTCATTCCCGCGGGGTTCGGAGAAGTCTGGAAGGCGCTGCCCATCATCGTCATCGCCATGCTGGTGATCTCGCTGATCGAATCGCTGCTGGTGCTTCCCAACCACCTGTCGCACCGTCTGCACGGCCCCGATTGGGCGCCCCGCACGGGCGCGGAACGGTTTGTCGCGCGTATTCAGGGTCGAGTCGACTCCCTGCTGAACCGTTTCATCCAGGGCCCCCTCGATCACGGGATGCGGTTCGCGACCGATCGACCAGGCATAACGCTCTCCGCGGCTGCCGCCGTCTTCATATTGACCATCTGCCTGCTGCCGGCGGGAATCGTACCCACCTCCTTTGCGACCGAGGTTTATGGATATTTCGTAACCGCCACCCTGCAGATGCCGGACGGAACCACCGCGCGGCAGACGGACGCGGTGGCACGGGAACTGGAGGCGGCCGGTCACCGGGTCATCCAACGACTCTCCGAGGGCCGGCCCGCGGATGCGCCGCCGCTTCTATCCGGCGTTACGGCCGTCGTTGGTCAGAGGTCACGGATCGAGGTCGGCGGTCTCAACCCCTCCCCCACCCTGAACCCCGAAGCCAATATCGCCACCATCGAGTTCAAGCTCCTGCCCGCGCAGCAGCGACGCATCACTTCGGGAGAGGTCATGCAGGCCTGGCGTGAGGAGGTGGGTATCCTGCCCCAGGTGCGCGCGATCGTCTTCATGAGCGAGATCTACACCCTGGGCAACCCGTTGGAAGCCGTGCTGTCCCATCCGGATCCGGAGCGCCTGGTGGTCATCGCATCGTCCGTGGTCGATGAACTCCGTCGCGTGAGTGGAGTCTTCGACATCCGCTCGGATCATACGCCCGGCATCCCGGAAGTTCAGCTGGGACTGTTGCCTGAAGCACGAACCCTCGGACTGACGCTCGACGCGCTGGCCCTGCAGACGAGAGCCGCCTTCTTTGGGGCGGAGGCCCTGCGGGTGCAGCGGGGACGCGACGAAGTCCGGGTCTACGTCCGACTGCCCGAGGAGCAGCGTAGCTCGCTCACCGACATCGAGAGCTACCTGCTCCGCACGGAAACCGGTGCAGAGGTGCCGGTGAGCCGTGTGGCTTCACTCAGTGCGGGCATGTCGCCGCCGTCCATCCGTCGCCAGGACGGCCAGCGCGTCGTCACGGTCACCGCAGATGTGGACCCCAACGTGATCTCCGCCGGGGAAGCCAATGGCATCCTGGAAAACACCGTCCTCGCAGGACTGGTCGACACGAACCCCGGTCTGACCTATACCTTTGGCGGCGAACAGCAGCAGCAGCTTGACTCTCTGGGCGCGCTCTACCGTGGTTTCGCGATAGCGTTGCTGATCATCTTCGCGCTGCTGGCCATTCCGCTGCGTTCCTATACCAAGCCGTTCATCATCATGGCCATCATCCCGTTCGGATTCGTCGGCGTGATCCTGGGCCACTGGATCCTGGGAGTGGCGGTGAGCGCGGAGTCCTTTGTCGGCATCTTCGGCCTGGCGGGCGTGGTGGTGAACGATTCCCTGGTCATGATGGACTTCATCGATCAGGAACTCGAGGAGGGCCTCCCGGCGCGCGAGGCGATCATCGAGGGAGCCAAGGGCCGGTTTCGTCCGATCATGCTTACTTCGCTGACCACCTTCCTCGGCTTCACGCCGCTGATTCTCGAAGACGCCATTCAGGCCCAGTTCTTCGTCCCCTTCTCCGCCTCGATCGGGTGCGGCATCCTCTTCACCACGGCCATGCTGATGTTCCTGGTGCCCGCGCTGTCCTCGCTGCGCCTGCGCTGGGCCACCCGTGCCGGCTAGCCGCGAAGAGGCTTGCGCGCCAGGAAACAGTAGAGCGGCGAGAAGATCCCGGTTCTCCCGCCGGCGACATAGGCGTCTGCAGTCCGATCCATGAGTCTGACAACCTCCGCCGATCCCCTGGGGAAGACCCGCAGAAGCTCGGCCAGCCTGGATCCCCAGAAAAACACCTTGCGGCCCAGGGGAATCTGGACGATAGCGGTGCCGAGCCGTCCGTGCCGGGTTTCCATGGGCCGATACCACGGCGTGGCCGGACCGGTCTCATCGACAGCGAGGTCGGTCGCCTCCAGGACTTCGAACCCCGCGGTTTCCAGAGCCCGGTCTACCTCCCCGAACGTTGCGATATCCTTGAGCGCGATGCCGCGCATAAGTTCCCGCTTGATGATCCGGTGGCCATCGTCGTCGGGATTGTACTTGTCCGTCATGCACATTTCCTGGCCCCAGAAAAGGGCTCCAGGCTTGAGGACACGGTGGATTTCGGCAAACGCGCCCGCCTTGTCGGGAGCATGGCAGGTCGATTCGATCGCGTAGCCCCGGTCGAAGGTCGCGTCCGCGATGGAACTCATATTCATGAAGCTGCAAGCGAGGCAGTCGATCATGTGATCGAGCCCCGCCTCGGCATTCAGCGACCTTGCCCTGCTCAACTGGGTTTCACTGTTGTTGATTCCCAGTACCCGGACCCCGGCCTCGCGGGCGACGCGGCGCATTGGACCCCCGATCCCGCAACCGATGTCGGCCACCGACATGCCTTCACGCAGTTCCAGCTTGGCGATCATCTGCCGCTGGTGCCGGATCTTCGAGTCCTTCAGGCTCTCGCCGGGCGACAGCGGCGCGAAGTGCAGGGATTCTCCCCAGCCGAAGACCATCAATTCGCCGCAAAGGTCGTAGTATTCCGTTGCGGTGCGGGTGTGGTCGTAGCCGGCTGCGCCGCCATCCGCGGCGAACGCTCTGTCCGTCCATCCTTCGAAATCCCGCACGCGACGGCTGACGTTCGTTTTGGCGAACGCGGACTTCAGTCCCCTGGATAGTCGACGCAATTGCATGGCAGGTCCCGGAAAGGCGCTGGCAGTGGTCCGACCAGACGCATGAAGGGTTTTCGGCCGGTCATGGATCTCTCGGCGTCAGTCTCAACACCGCAGTCACGCGCCCCGCCTCGCCGGCAAGGCTGACGCCGATGCTGCCCGGGCGGCTCGACACGGTGGCGGCGGCATCGTCCGCGGCGGCATCGACCGGCGTGCCGAAGAGATGGACGTCGTAGTCATGAGCCGCCGTGCCCTCGACGGTCAGCAGCCACCCGCCGCCGTCAGCGACCAGGTCGATGATCCGGAGGCCCGTGCTCCGCTGCCCCGGCTGCAGGTCGATGCGCGGGGGTGCGACGGCGAGGCCGCCCCGCCAGGTGGCGATCACCTCGGCGGACCCGTCCCCCGTCAGGCGCAGCACCCGGGGCACAACCGTCGCATGCGTCGCTCCCACCGGCACGTCCGGCACGAAATCGATGTCCACCGGCGGGCCTTCACTCCGGACGATCACGCGCTGCTCCCCACCGGTGCCGGTCCAGCGCCGGGTGATGTCCACATCGACCGTCGTTTCACCCACCCGCAGCCCGCGCACCGATGCTCCCTCCCAGTCCGCCGGCAGCTGCGGCGCCAGCCGCGCCCGGCCGTTCGGCGCGTCCGGCTCCCACCCGAAGACGCCGCGCAGCAGCGGTGTCACCAGCATCGAGGTCGCGAAGAACTGGTGCGGGACCGTCTGGTCGAGCGGCTGGTAGAAGCTCCCCGAGAAGAGCTCACCGTGGCGGCCGAGGCTCCAGTCGAAGGTCATCTGCCTGATCGCGTCCATCAGATGGAATCCCGCCCACGGCCGCCGGTAGCGGTACTGCGCCCACGACGCGAAGCCGGTCACGAAGGGCCACACGGTGCCCATGTTGTACTGGAGAGGGTCGTAGAGCTCGCTTTCGGTCGAGAGCATGTGCGCGCCCCAGTCCGATGACACGCGGTCGCCGGCGATCAGCGCCAGCGTCGACCGGGCCCGCTCGTCCTCCAGCAGACCGAACGCAGCGGCTGTAGCCGGCCACACGGTCAGGTTGTCGTTGGTGCCGCCGCCGGCGAGGATCCCGAACGCGTGATGGCCGACGTCGGGGCGCCAGTACGCGTCGTTCAGGGTCGTGCGCGCGGTGGGCGCGATCAGCGCCGCCTGCGCCGCCAGCTCCGCGTCGCCCAGATGCTCCGCCATCGCCAGCGTGCCTTCCAGCGCGGCCACCCACACGCTCGCCAGGTAGATGTCCTGGTGCAGCGCCTCGCCCAGCCCGCCGACCTCCACCGCGCCCAGTCCGCCCACCGTGTTCTCGATGATCCCGTCGCCGTCGGTCTCCGCGCTCAGGCACCACGCCCACGCGCGCTGGTACGCCGGCCACAGCTCGCGCAGCAGGTCGTCGTCGCCGCTGGCCAGCCAGTACTGGTACACCGCGAACATCCAGTGAGGCGTGGTGTCGGCGTGGTAGTAGGCGTAGGGGTAGGTGTCGAACCAGTCGATGTGCGCCGCGGCCTGCGAGATCTCGTGGGTGATCTTCCCGTCGTTGCGCTGGTACTTCGCCAGGAACGCGAGTTCCTCGGCCACCAGCTCCCACTGCCCCAGCGCGTCCATCGCGTAGGTGTTCATCATCGCGTCGCCGCCGAAGAACCAGCCGAACCCCGGCCGGCTGCCGTCGCCCGACAGTCCCCAGCCGGCGACGAAGCCGCACCCCAGGTCCGGGTTGCAGACGCGCTGCTCCTCCAGGTTGATCTTCGCCCATTCGACGGCCAGATCGAGCGACGGATCGGGCGTCTCGACCGAGGCGGTATTCGCCAGCACGGAGTCCGCCCAGGCGCGGGTGTCCCGATAGAGCATCTCCGCGCCCGCAATCAACCGTCCGTAGCGGGCAAACACCGTATCGCGCGGCACCGTCCCGGCGGCCACCGCGATCGGAATGAACTCCTCCCGCGCGCGCGCCGGATCCACCGGGATCACCATGGTTCGCGGCGCCTCGCCCAGCTGGTGCGCGGGATGCTCGACCGAGTTGGTCGCCCACGGCGAGCCCACCACCGCGTTGCGCGTCTGCAGGCTCTCGGAGAGCACGAAGAGGCGCCGGTCCCCGTCCCAGTACGCGTACTGCCCGCCGAGCGACCCCGGCCACATGTAGTTGAGCACCGGGTGGAACTCGGCGACGATCTCCATCGGCTCCGGGCTGTCGACCTCGAGCAGCACGAGAAGCCCGGTCGCGGCGGTGTCCCTGGGCGCGAGGATGTGCTGCCGCACCTGAAACGCCGCGTGGCTGTACGTGATCGTCGTCATCTCGGGCCGCACATGCACCGTGCGCGCGACCCGCTCGCCGGGAATCGGGGCGCCGTAACCGGATGTCGAAAAGGCGAGGCGGAAGCCGCTGCCCACCTTGAGCGGATGCACCCACAACTCGGCCTCGCCGGTCTCCAGCCCGAGCCATGCCGCGCGGGGGCCGGTCACGCCGAGGTATTCGCCCGGTCGTACGGGGCCGGTCAGCTCGATGGGCGATGGCGCGACCGGGAAGCGCGGGACCGAGAGCGCGGCGAGGTCCCCGGGCGAGGGGTCGGGGAGGCGCTGGGCCGAGGTG
>VYAQ01000239.1 GCA_009844885.1 Gemmatimonadota bacterium | reverse complement strand
CCCCATCACGGCCCGCTCTCCGGCACGCGCTCGGCCACCTCGTGCACGCGGCCAACGACGCCCTCCATCCCCCATATCGCCAACCCCTGCGTGAGCACATGCGCGTCGAAGCGGCAACCGCTGACTTCGCCGCGCAGTGCAGCCAGGAACACGAACGCGGGCCCCAGGGTCACGGGATCCTCCCAGCGCGCCCTCGTCGCCTCGTCTGCGGCCTCTGCCTGGCGTCGAGTGAGCGAAGTCGGCTTCAGGCGGATCCCGGGCGTCACGGCGTTGACGCTCACGCGCGACCCGGCGAGCTCAAGCGCCAGGCACCGCGTGAACGCCTCGATCCCGAACTTGGAGGCACAATACGCCGTCTGCGCCGGGAACCCCTCCACTCCCGCCCGCGACGAGATGTTCACGATCGATCCCCCGCGGCGCTGCAGCGTCGCCAGCAGGCCGCGGGTGAGGAAGACCGGTGCTTCGAGATTCACGCGCATGGTGCGGTCCCAGTGATCCTGGTCAAGAGACTCGACGGACCGCCGTTCGAGGACCCCGGCGTTGTTGACGATCACCCGCAAATCGTCGGCCTCCGCACCCACCCAGCGCACCACGCGGCCGCGCCCCTCGGCGCGAGACAGGTCGGCCACGCATGCCTCCGCCTTCCCGCCCGAATCGCGAATGCCCCGGGCGGTCCACTCCAGCTCGTCCTCGACCTCCGCCGTCAGCCACACGCGCGCGCCGGCGCCGGCCAGCGCCCTGGCGATGCCTCGTCCCAGACCCCGGCCGGCCCCCGTCACCAGGATATCGACGCCGTTTATGCGGTTCACGTCAGCCCAGCAGCGCGTTGACCAACCGGGCACACGCGAAGCCCAGATAGTTGCCCAGCGCGTACCCGAAGATCCCGACGATCACCGCCGGCGCCACCAGTCTGTGCCACTTCATCGCCATTCCGATCGCGAGCGCCGACCCGGGGCCTCCGATCGCCGCCTGGCTGGCGATGGAGACCGTGGGCAGGTCGATGCGGAACAGCCATCCCAGCCCGTACGCCATGACGACGTGAATGGCGATGATCACGATCATGAAGCTGAAGATGGGCAGGCCGGCGTCGACGACCGTCGCCAGATCGGAGGCCGCGCCCAGCGCGATGAAGAAGATGTGCAGCGCGAAATAGGAGAGCACTTCGGCGCCCCGCAGCTTCCGGACCCACGGAAGCTGGGCCACGATGAGCGCGATGGTGGTGAGCCACAGGACCTCCGGCACCTCGCTCAGGAAGCCCACCAGTCCGTAAAGCGGCGCGGTATCCGGCATGGTGGCGAGTGCCTCGCCGAAGGCATCGCTGACAAGGCGCGCCACCCACAGGGCCGCAAGAGGGAGCGCACCGAGAATGGCGAAATCGGTAATGCTGATGTCCGTATCGGTCCAGCGGCGACGCATGGCCTCTTCGTCCGGCTCCGGGTCCTTCTCTTCGCCGGTGCCGTCGGATGAAACGGCGGCCCGGCCCGGACCGCAGCGGCGCAGGAACATTGCGGCCAGCACCCCCGCCAGCCACACCTGCAACAGGAGATACGGCACCGTCGACATATTGTCGGCGAGGGCCGCGGCGGCGAAGGTGCTCGGCTCGACCTCGAGCCCCTGCCCAACGGCCGCGAAGTTCATCCCGCCGCCCGCGAAGGCTGCCGAGAACGCCCCGGCCAGCTTCCAGGTCTCCGGACCGACCCATCCCGCCATGGTCGCGCCCGCCACCGCGCCCCCGACAAGGCTGCCCCCACAGGCCACCAGATAGGCGATCAGCAGCGGCCGCCCCGCGTGGGCCAGCTCCTTCATGTGCGTGCCCATGATCACAAGCACGATCGCGTACGGAATCGCGTAGGTGAACACGCCCTCGTGCGCCGGTCCCGTGTGATCGATAACGCCCACATTGGCCAGGGTGATCCCGAGCAGCGTGCATACCACGGCCGAGCTGATCTTCCTGATCGGCTCGTAGCGCTCCTCAAGCCAGCGGGCGAACGCCACCACGGCCAGCATGAAGGCCAGGACCAGCACCGGTTCTCGTATCATGGGATCCTCCCCTCGGCTGCGGCTACCAGGTTAGCCACCACGTCCCTGGCCATGCCAACCTGGCCGCCCCCGGTGCCTCCGCCCACATGCGGCGAGAAGAGCACGTTGGGCGCGTCGCGCAGTGGGCTGTCCTCGGGCAGCGGTTCGTCGAGGAACACATCCAGCCCGGCGCCCGCAATCCGTCCCGCTTTCAGCGCGTCGAGGAGTGCGGCTTCGTCGACGAGTCCGCCGCGTGCGGTGTTGATCAGAATGGCGTCGCTCTTCATGGCGCGGAGCGCCGCACTGTCGATGATGTGCTCGGTGTGCTCGGTGTGGGGCGCGTGCAGGCTCACAACGTCGCTCGCGGCGAGCAGTTCATGCAGAGGGAGATACCGCACACCCGCCATCCGCTCGTGCTCTCGCGGCAGCGGTGAGCGCTTGAAGTACAGGACCTCCATGTCGAACGCGCGGGCGCGGCGCACCACTTCGAGGCCGATGCCTCCGAGCCCCACCAGGCCGAGCACGCGGCCGTGCAGCTGGTGGACATCGGGGTAGCGCAGCCAGTTGAATGCGATCTTCCGTTCCGTCGTGCGAACCGGCTCGACCCCGAGGTCCCGGTAGTCCGCGTTTCGGGTGCCCAAATGGCCCGGAACAAGCTTGCGGTAGAGGCCGAGCATGAGCGCGATGGTCTGCTCGGCCACCGCGATCGCGCCCCGGTGCGGCAGCATCGAGACCGGCACACCCGCGGCGGCCGCGGCTTCCACGTCCACCGCCCAGGGCGCCCGTCCCTGAACCTGCACCAGGCGCAGCGCCCTCGCAGCCCGGATCAGGTCGCCATCGATGGGCCTCATGACCGTCACGAGCGCGTCTACCCGCTCGGCAGCGTGGGCCAGTGCGGGCCCGCTCAGTTCCCCGCCCCATATGATCTCCACGCCGGCCTGTTGCGCGGTGCGTTCGAAGAGGTCGCGGATCCACTCTGGCAGGGGCTCGATGTGGAGGGCTTGCATCGTCGTGGCAATCGGGTTGGAGAAGACGACCGGCTAGCGGGCCGGCGGAGCTCTGTGGTCGGTGAAGCGGCGGGCCTTGACCGGGAACCGCGGGAGCGTGCCCACCGGGACGGTATCCACGCTGGCGCGCAGCCCAAGGGTGTTCCGCAGCGCTTCGGGCAACCGTGACAACAGGCGTGTAGCGTCTCCGCTTCGCAACTCCACCCGTACTTCGATCTCGTCGCGGGCATTCCGTTGGTGGACATCCACCGCGAACTCCCGCACCTCCCTGAAGCCACGGATCACGTCCTCCACCTCGCTGGGGAAGAAGCCGACACCGTGGACAGCCAGGTACTGATCCAGTCGACCCGGAACACCTCCCTTCAGGCGACGGTAGTTGCTGCCGCATGCGCAGGGTCGCGAGTCCAGACGCCCCCAGTCCCCCGTCCGGTAGCGGATGACCGGCATGCCAACGCGTCCGAGGTTGGTGAAGACGAGTTCGCCCTCCTGCGATGGATTGCCCGTGTCGGGGTCAACGATCTCGCAGATGAACTCGCCTTCGTTGATGTGGACGCCGTCCTGTTCCTGACATTCGAAGCCCCACGGACCGACTTCGGTCGATCCCGGGTGGTCGAAGACCCTGGCGCCGTACGCTTCCTCCAAGCGGGCCCTGGTCGACGGGATGCTGGCGCCAGGCTCTCCTGCGTGGATGTTCACCCGCAAGGCGGAACCAGCGAGGTCGACTCCGGCGTCTTCGGCGACTTCGGCCATGCGCAGCGCGTATGCGGGCGTGCATACAAGCACGGTGGGCCGATGCGTCATGATCGCCCGCACCCGCTCCAGAGAGGACATGCCGCCGGCTGGCAGGATCAGGGCGCCGATGCGGCGGGCTCCCTCCAAACCGCTCCAGGTGCCGAGGTAGGGACCAAACGAGAACGGGAAGAAGATCCGTTCGGCCGCGGTAACGCCGGCAGCCCGGAAGACCCGGCCCCAGCACGCCGCGTGCCAATCCCAACTCTCCGCCGTGTCAAGCCAGCGTAAGGTCTGCCCGGACGTGCCCGAGGTGTGGTGCTCCTGGACGTAGCGTTCCAACGGATAGGTCGTCAGGGTGCCGTAGCGAGGGGTGTGAGCCTGATCTTCCGTCAGCTCGCGCTTCGTCGTGAAAGGAAGCTGGCGGTACGCGTCCATGCTGCCCAGGTCGGCGGCGGCGGTCATCCCGGCACGCCCCAGCTTCGCGCGGTAGAAGCCGTTGCTCTTCAGGAGAGGCCCCAGCATGGCTCGCAGGCGGCTGAGCTGCTGGCGCTGCAGTGCCGCGGGGTCGAGGGTCTCGGCCTCGGCAAGACTCGCTGGAAAGGTTGTCACGATCCCTGTATAGTTTTGGCGGATTCCTGGTGATGGGCCGGATCAAGGTAACGGAGTGGAAAAGCGAAGGCGGATGACGATGGACCGACGACAGTTCGCCGCCACCGGGGCCGGCGCGATGGCCTTGCTGTGGCAGCAGGCCTGCGCCGAGGTGGCCGACACGGGCGAAGTCTCGGCCGCGACGGCCCGCACGCTTCTCGATCACCAGGGCCCGCGCGGCATCTACGAAGAGGCCGAAGAGCTCGACCGGCTCCGCGCCGCGCTCGCCAACATGATCAATGTACAGCGGCAACTGCGTGAGTTCCCGCTCGACCCCGACGAGCCGCCCCTGACCGTCTTCTGGAGGGGCTGAATGGAAGAGGACACCCTGTTCCTCACCGTGAGAGAACTCGCCGACCGGCTGGCGAGCGGCGCGGTGACTTCGACAGAGCTCACACAGGCCTACCTGGATCGCGCGGACGCCCTCGACGTGCCGCCGTTCGACCTGCCGAGCGAGCCGCGCATCGATCACGACGGCAAGCTCGCCACCATGGTCACGATCGCGCACGAACACGCGCTCGAGGCCGCGGCCCGCGCCGACGCCGAACTCGCCGCGGGCCGGCGCCGCAGCATTTTACACGGCCTCCCCTACGGGGTGAAGGACCTGCTCGACACACGCGCAGTCCGCACAACGTGGGGCTCGGGGATCTTTGCCAACCGGATTCCGGACCGGAACGCCACCGTGATCGACCTGCTGGAATCCTCCGGCGCCGTGATGATGGCCAAGATGTCGCTGGGTGAATTCGCCGGCGGCAACACGAGCTCCGCCCTCAACCCCTGGAAACTCGACCGCACCAGCTTCGGATCGTCGAGCGGCACGGTCTCGGCCGCCGTGGCCGGACTGATCGGCTTCGGCATCGGCACGGAAACCGGCGGCTCGATCGTCTTCCCGGCTTCCGCCGTCGGCGCCTCCGGCCTCCGCCCCACCTTCGGCCGCGTGAGCCGCTTCGGCTGCATGGCGCTGTCGTGGAGCCTGGACAAGATCGGGCCCGTCGGGCGCTCGGCCGAGGATTGCGGACACGTCCTGCAGGAGATCGCGGCCCACGATCCGCGCGACAGCTCCACGGTCGACCGTCCATTTGTCTTCCGCGCCGACCCCGGGGCCATGCGCGGCCGGCGCCTCGGCGTCCACCGGGCCGAGTTCGAGTTGTCGGGCTCGGAACACACCCGCCGCGTCTTTCAGGAGGCGCTCGACGTGTTCGCGCAGATGGGGGTCGAGGTCGAGGACGTCGAACTGCCGCTCAGGCCCACGGGAGCGCTCTTTACGACCATCGTCACCGTCGAAAGCGGCACCAACTTCAGGTCGCTCTTCGACGACGGCCGCGCGGCCGACATGTTCTCGTTCAACGAGGACCGGCGCGCGGGCTGGATGGCGGGCCGCATGATGCCCGCCGCCGACTACCTGACCGCCCAGCGGATCCGCAACCAGCTGGTGCGCGAGGCCGACGAGATCCTGTCGCGCTACGACGCGGTGATCGCGCCCACGTGGCCCAACGGGGCCGCGATGCGTGAAGTGCGCGACGGGTGGCCGATCCCGGCGCGTAACGAGTGGGAGCCGCCGGACGACGTCAGCGCACGCACGCCCCGGCTCAACTACATCGCCAACCTGGTCGGGCATCCCGGCCTGGCGATCCCCTGCGGCTTCGACGAGGACGGACTGCCGTTGTCGCTGCAGATCGTCGGCTCACCGATGGACGACCAGAGCGTGCTGGACCTGGGCATGGCGTACCAGCGGGAGACGGACTGGCACCTGCGGCGGCCGCCGTATCCGTGGCGGGAATAGGGATCAGGGCCGCCAGTCGCCGGGGATCCCGCGGCTGAACAGTACCTGCACACGCCGCCCGGTGGGCCCGACGGCCTCGGCCGCCACGCGCATCACGTCCATCGCGTCCTCACCGCGCAGCACCCCCCGCACCTCGCCGCTCGCCGATTCGCGCAGGATGGCCAAGGGCCGGTCCGTCGTCCGGTCGGTCCGGGCCGATCCGCCGGGGCCGGACAGCGTGATGTTCTCGGGCACGCCCGCGGGCAACGGCAGCGCGAAGACGAAGGACGACCCCTCTTCCGCGTCTGCCAGTTCCGGCATGTCGAAACTCAGCGAAAACAGTTCGTCGCCGGTGGCGCTGCGGCCGACGAGCTGGTAGTCACCGCCGGATTGCGGCACGAGGGGCGCCGCGTCGGTCACGAAAGCGGGCTCCAGAAACGGACTCCCGGCCTCGTCAGCGCCACCCCACAGGATCAGACTGCGCGTGGGTTCGGCGCCGGCGGTCCGGGCCAGCGGGCTCCGAAGCCCATCCCCCTCAAGCCGATGGTTCAGGGCTTTGGTGAAGCTGAACTCGCTGATCCAGTTCGGAGGACCACAATAGGACATC
Organism: Gemmatimonadota bacterium; assembly: GCA_009844885.1. Lineage (GTDB taxonomy): Bacteria > Gemmatimonadota > Gemmatimonadetes > Longimicrobiales > Gaopeijiaceae > Bin94. Next base: position 2,717 of record VYAQ01000239.1, on the reverse strand, counting down.
ACGTCGCGTGTCCGCGGCGATACCAGCCTGCCGCCGGCGCGAAAATCGAATCCCCAGGAGCCGATCGAACCGTCCGTCTGGGGGAATGCCGGATCCGGACCGCCGGCACCTCCGCACGGCGCATGATAGAGACCCAGGTTGTGTCCGAGTTCGTGCGCAATCACAAAGGGATCGGCAACCGAGTACCCAATTCGGAAACCAAGGAACGCGACACCTACCGGGGCTCCGACAACGTGCTCGGGGAGGATCCCCAGGTAGTAGTCGGTACCATTCTCCAACGTCCGAATCAGGTGCGTCTCGCGCAGCAGGTCGAGGGATCTGGTCGTCGAGGTCAGGACGGCTTCGTGGACCGCTACGTCGATATCGGCCACCGGGAGCATGGCGCGCGCGTCGCCAAGCATTTCGTGGGTGTGCGGGCTATCCGCCATGCCTGTGGCAAGATCGACAATCCACGAATCGGGCTTCGGCGCCCATTGGAACGGAATCACCGTCAAGTCCAGGCTGGGCACCGGCTTCACCTGCACCGGCGCCCTGCCCTCCTCGGGAATTCGCTTCGTCACGCCCAGTTCGGCGGGCAGCGCTCCGTCCGGATCGATCTCCACCACCATCTCCAACCCGGGCTGGATCACCGATCCGGGGATCAGGGCGTAGGCCGACCGTTGCAACGAACTCCGGGCGTGTTCAATCTCGGTCGGGATGGGAGTCGCCGATCCCGGAATGTCGACCGCGTGACTCTCGATTCCGTCGAGGTAGAAGGTCGCCCGGACCACCGGGATGCCTGCGCTGCCGGGACTTGACGCCACCACGAACACCCTGAGCAATGCCGGTCTGCCGGCGATCAGGGGCACCGGGAAGTCCGACGACTGCACCGCCTGCGTCAGGAACGCCGACGACCCCGCGTCCACCGTGCAGCCCGGCAAGCGCGCCACCTTCACTTCCAACAGCCAGTTCTGGAAAGTCGTGTCCACAGGGGCGCACAGGCCGGTACCCGTCAGAATCAGCTCCTCAAGCTCGCCGAGGGCGGTCAGAGCCGAAGGCAGGATCCCGGACATTTCGGCATTGTCGGTCAGGTGGAGCCGCTGCAGACGGGTGAGTCCCCCCAGGACGGACGGGACCGGACAGCTGGTTCCCCGCCATCGACAGCAACCGCAACCCGGGCAGATCGCCGAGTTCGGCGGGAATCCGACCGGTCAGCTCATTCACGCTGAGGTTGAGGCGTTCCAGGCTGGACAGGGCTCCCAATCCCGATGGGATTCCTCCCGTCAGCCTGTTCCGCCTGAGATCCAGGTGTACCAACGTGGATAGGTTGGCCAGGGCTGGCGGAATGGACCCCGTCAGGTAATTGCGACCGAGGACCAACTCGGTCAGGCGAGCAAGGTTGCCCAGCTCGGGCGGAATCGATCCCGTCAGCCAGTTCTCGCCGAGCCCGATACGCGTCAGGTTCGGCAGCCTGCCGAGCCACGAAGGAATCGACCCCGAGAGCCGATTGCGATTCAGGATCAGTTCGTAAAGGCGCGTCAGGTTCGCGAACTCCGGCGGGATCGGTCCCTCCAGGCGATTGCCGTCCAGATACAGGTACAACAGGTTGGCGAGGTTGCCCAGCTGTGGCGGAATCGGCCCCTCCAGTTCGTTTATTCCGAGTCCCAGCACGAGCAGGTTGGTCAGCCTGCCCAGCTCCGGCGGGATCGGTCCCTCCAGCTCGTTCGCCCACAGAAGCAGCTGGGAGAGGTTGGCCAGATCGCCCAATCGCGGCGAGATCGGTCCTTCAAGTTCGTTCTGGCCGAGATTCAGCAGCGTGAGGCCGGACAGGTCGCCCAACTGGGCCGGGATCGGTCCCTCCAGGCGATTGCCGGACAGATCCAGTTCGCGGAGCTGGTCCAGATAGCCCAGTTGCGGCGGAAGGCGGCCCGTCAGGTCGTTGCGTGGAAGTCGCAGCGCAACCACGCGGCCGACGGTGTCGGTTTCCACTCCGGTCCACTCGCCGAGGGGCCGGTCGGAAAGCCAGTTCTCGTCGTCTTTCCATTCGGCGCCACCGACGGCACCGTACAGGAGTTCGAGAGTCTCCCGGTCCGACAGGGACGAACATTCGGTTTCGGTGCCCTCGTGCGAGGGGATGGCCGCGAGCCATCCGGCGAACGATTCGGCAGGGGGGACACAAAGGTCGGTGTTCCGGTATCTCAACGCTTCCAGTGACAGCGCGGACAGCGTCAGCGGCAAGGGGCCGGTCAGTCCCTCGTTTCCGTCCAGCCCGAGTGAAGTCATGCTCGCAAGCGGCGCCAACAGCTCCGGCAGGCGACCCGCAAGTGCGTTGTCGGCCAGATCGAGTTCGAGGACCCGTCCCACCGAATCCGTGGTGACGCCGTGCCATTCGCGCACCGGCACGTCGTCCAGCCAGCCGTCGGAACGCGTCCAGTCACTTCCTCCAGTGGCCTCGTAGAGAGACACGAGCGCTTTTCTGTCGTCCTCGTTGCACACGGGTCCGAGCGCAACGTCAAGCTGCGCCAGCCACCCGATGAAATCGGCTTCGTCGGCGATGCAGAGATCTTCGTTTTCCGCGAAGTGGAAGAACCGGAGCCGTTCGAGTCGCACGAGTGCGGAAGGAACCAGGCCAGTCAGGTCGCTCGATTGAACACTGAGCCTCGTGAGATTGGGCAGGTTACCCAGTTCGGGCGGAACTAGATAGCCTGTGTCCCGTGCAGTCCAGTAGAGTACATCAT
>VYAQ01000041.1 GCA_009844885.1 Gemmatimonadota bacterium | reverse complement strand
CCTAACCCCCGTCGGGGATCAGCTGCCGCTCCCGCTCCCCGACGTGACGGCGCATCCAGTCGAACATCTCCCACACCATGTGCAAGACCGATTCGCGCGCCCTGTAGCCGTGGCTCTCGTGCGGCAGCATCACCAGGCGGACCGTGCCGCCCAGGCCCTTCACGGCGTGGTACATCCGCTCCGACTGCACGGGGAAGGTCCCGGAGTTGTTGTCGATCACGCCGTGCGTCAGGAGCAGGGGCTCGTTGATCTTCTCGGCGTGCATGAAGGCGGACATGCCGAAGTAGACCTCGGGAGCCTCCCAGAAGGTGCGGCGCTCGTACTGGAAGCCGAAGGGCGTCAGGCTCCTGTTGAAGGCCCCGCTGCGCGCGATCCCGGCGGCGAAGTCGTCGGAGTGGGCCAGCATGTTGGCGGTCATGAACGCCCCGTAGCTGTGTCCGGCGATCCCCACCCGGTCGCGGTCGGCCACGCCCATCTCCACGAGCTTGTCCACCGCCGCCCTCCCGTTCGCCACCAGTTGCTCCACGTACGTGTCGTTCGCGGTGAAGCCACCGACGATCGGCATCGCGGCGTCGTTGAGCACGGCATACCCCTGCGTCAGAAGCAGCAGGTGCGAAGCGCCGGAAATGGTCGTGAAGCGGTGCGCCGATCCGCGGACCTGTCCCGCTCCGTCCTCGTCTGCGAACTCGCGCGGGTAGGCCCACACCAGAACCGGAAGGCGCTCTCCCGGCTCGTAGCCGGCGGGAAGGTACAGCTCGGCCGAAAGAGGGATGCCGTCGTCGCGCTCGTAGTAGACCTTGCTCTTGGTGATTCCCGCGAGCTGGGGCTGGGGGTTGGGGAAGGACGTGAGCGCCGTGCGCTCGCCGTTGCCGGTCGCGACAAGGTGATAGTTGGGCGGCTCCTCGCTCGTCTCGTGCCGGATGACGATCCGGCCGGCGCGCGCGTCCGCCAGGCCCACCACGGTCTCGTAGCTTTCCGGGCCCGAGTGGAAGAGCCGCCGCAACTCGGCGGTCTCCAGGTTCAGCCGATCCAGGAAGGGCCGGTCCCCCTCGGGCGATCCGCCGGGGCCCGCCAGGAAGATGCTGGTCCCGTCCATGTGGACAACCGGCTTGCCGGCAGCGTCCTGCGTCATGACCGGATCGCCGGGATTGCCGTACCAGTCGTCGGTGCTGCGGTCCCAGAGGAGCGCCGGCTCGGCGCCGGTGGACGAAGCCTGCACGATCCATGCACGGCTCCGCCGCGTCGGCCAGTCGAATTCGTAGACCAGGGCCGTCTCGCCGTCCCCGCCCCACAGGACCGGGTAGCCGAACCCGAAGGCGCCCGAGCCCAGCCTGTGCTCGGTGCGGATCAGCTCCTCGCCCTCCCCCTCGAAGGGCGCCGCGAGGGTCAGCACGCGGTCGCGATTGGGTACGTCCCGGCCGGGATCGCCGCCGTCCAGCGCCTCGATGTAGGTCAGGACCGCGGGCGCACCGGCCCGCCATGAGAACTGGCGGAAGCCGGCGCGGCGAAAGCCCAGGTGTTCAGGACCGCCCTCGTCCAGGGGCAGGGTGGCCAGGGCGCGCACCGGCCGGCCGTCGCGGCCCAGGACCTCCACCTCCTTGGCGAAGCGCGAATCCGGCACCAGGTACGAATAGGGACGCACCGTGCGGACCGAGAGGAAGTACTCCCCGCTGGGCGCGGGCTCGAGCGACTCGTACACAGCCGCAGCGCCGACCGGCCGCGCGGCTCCGGTGGCGACATCGACGACGGCGGGCTGTGACGTCAGGTAGTAGTCGAACAGCGCCTCGTCATGGGCGTCTTCCAGCAGGTCCTGAAAGGTCCAGGACGGGGCTGCCTCACCCCCCGATTCCTGGATGACCGGGCCGACGGGGATCGCGGAGGGCTCGGGCGGGGCGCCCCGGTTCTCGACGACGAAGTGGCAGAGCAGCGCGCCTCCGTCGGGCATCCACGAGCAGGGTTCGCCCCGGGCGCCGTTCAGCGAGGGGCTGGTCAGTGCGCGGGCCGTCCCGGTCGCGGGGTCGGCCAGCCACAGGGCAACGCCGTCGGTGCTGGTTCGCGTAAAGGCGAAGCTGCCGCCGGACGGCGACCACATGGGCGCACCCAGACCGTCTTCGGCGCCGGTCACGACCTGCGTGTCGCCGCCATCCAGGTCCACGACCGAGAAGCGAACAAATGGCGGTACAGCGTGTATCCCGTTGTGGACCGGGCTGATCCTGCGCCCCGCGAGCCGCAGCATGGGGGCGGCCAGATCGTCGATCCCGGGCATGCTCTCCCTGTGCGCGAGGACCATCCAGTCGCCGGACGGGCTGACCACCGCCTGCGGGAAGGGGGCCGCATCAAGGATGTCGACAACGTCCGGTGGCGGTGTCCGGTAGGCATCCTGAGCGGCCAGGGAAGACGGCAATGAAAACAGCATGGCGAGCGGAAGGATGGGCGCGGTGAAGGCACAAATGCGCATGGCTCAACCCCTTTGGTCGGACGGACTCCGTGTGCGTTCACTTATCTTAGGTGCCCGGAACGATTGGTGACATGCGGGACGCGGGAGACTCATGAACCAGCGACTATCGCCAACAAGGCGTCTCGCAACCGTGTGTGGGGCACTCGTCCTCCTCGGCATGCCGTCGTTCGCCGCGGCTCAGGCCAACCAACTCAGCGGCCGGGCCTGGTCCAACGACGGCAGTCCCATCGAAGGCGCCGTGGCGGAGCTGCATCCGGTGGCGGACTCCACCTTGGCGGTATACACGTTGACGAACGATCTGGGCTTTTTCTCGTTCCGCGATCTGCAGCCCGGCACCTACGCTCTGACGGTGACGCGGATCGGCTTCGCGGAACACCGGGAAGAGGTGAGTGTCACGGCGGGAACCACCGAAGTCGAAGTCATCATGGCAGGAGAGGCGATCGCACTCGAGGGCGTGTCGGTCGAGGCCGAGCGCAGCCGCGCCAAGACCCGTTTCGAAGAGTCGGCAGGGATCACGGTCCAGGAGATCGAGGCGGGCGACCTGAAGTCGATCCCGGTACTGATCGAGTCGGACCCGCTGCGCGCCGTCGAAGTGCTCCCGGGTGTGACGACCGTGTCGGACTTCTCCGGATCCTACAATGTCCGGGGCGGCTCCGCTGACCAGAATCTCATTCTGCTCGACGAAGTGCCGATCTTCAATCCGTTTCACCTGGGCAACATCTTCTCCGTATTCAACGCGGACATGGTGGATCGCGTCGAACTGCAGTCCGGGGGCTATCCGGCAGAATACGGCGGCCGCGTATCTTCGGTGCTGACGATTGCCAGCGATCCGGGCGACGGGCTGTTCGGGGTCGACGCGGGCATCAGCCTACTGGCGACCCGTGTCGCGGTAAAGGGTGGCCTTCCAGAAAGCGCTGCCGAGAAGCTCGGGTTCACCGCAACCCGCTGGCGCGCTTCCGCCCGCCGATCCTACGTGGACGTGCTCATCAAGCCTTGGGCGGACTTCCCATACCACCTGACGGACCTGCAGGGCGTCTTCGAGGCCTGGACGGTGGGCGGGAGCCGGCTCCGGTTCGTCGGGTACAGCGGCCGGGACATCGTCGACCTCTCGGGGATCTCGGACACGCCCATTCCCATTCGGTGGTGGTGGGGGAACGACGCGATCGGTGGTTCGTGGACGCATTCTCTCGGCGGGGGCGCGTCCATGGCCGTACGCGCCTCATTCTCGCGTTTCGGATCCGACCTGACGTTTCCGGAGGTCGACACGGAATTCCAGACCGGGATCGAAGAGGCGACGTTCAGGGCCGACACGGAGCACCGTCCCGCGTGGGCCACGAGCTGGAAGTCGGGCGTGTCGGTGAAGCGCGTTGCCTACAACAACGGGCTGCTGGGAGGAGGATCGACCTTCCTGGACCAACAGGGCAGCGGTCTGGAGATTGCCGGCTACAGCCAGGCTCACTGGAACCCCAACCCGAACTGGCTGGTGGAGGGCGGCGTGCGCGTCGACTACTGGCAGCCGAACGCCGGGACGACGGAAGCGACGCTGTCGCCCCGCTTTGCCGTGAGACGCTTTCTTCGGGACAGGAACTCGGCGGTGCGCCTGGCTGCGGGCCGGTACAGCCAGTTCATCCACTCCACACGGGACGAAGAGTTTCCCTTCGGGCTCGACACATGGATCCTGGCGGGCGCCGAGGCCCCCCGCGTCGTCTCGGACCAGGTGCAGTTGGGAGCCGAGAGCTTCTTTGGCGACGATGACCAGTGGTTCGCCTCGCTGGAGGGCTACTACCGCAACTTCGACGGTGTGGCCGCCCTCAATTCGGCCGAGGATCCCAACGACGAAACCGACGCGCTGGTGGCCGGCAACGGCAACGCCTACGGCGTGGACCTCTTCCTGAAGCGGGACCGGGGCAACACCACCGGCTGGATCTCGGTCTCGTTCCTGAAGACCGTCCGGTCCTTCCCGGACACGCGCGTCGGGGTCCAGCCCCAGCCGTGGATCACCTATCCGCCGGTCTTCGACCGCCGCTTCGAGATCGACGTTTCCCTGCGCCGGGCGCTGGGCTGGTGGGGATTGGACACAGGAGTCAGGGCAAACTTCGGGACCGGCCTGCCATACACGAAACCGCTCGGCACCTATCAGATCTACCGGACGCAGTTCGTATCGGCGCTTCTTGGAGTCGACGACGGGAACGCCGTGGTGCTCGGGCCGCGCAACGGCGCGCGCTATCCCGCGCGGCACCGGCTCGATCTCTCGTTGCGGAAGACCGCCACGAAGAGCTGGGGCACAATCACACCCTACCTGAGCATCATCAACGTCTACAACCAGAAGAACGTGCTGTTCTACTTCTTCGACTACCAGTCCTCGCCCTCGAAGCGAGAGGGCGTGTCGATGATCCCGTTCCTCCCCACCTTCGGCGTGGAGGTCTCGTTCTGATGATGGATGCACCGACTGTGCCGTCCGGGCGGCCGCGGGCGTGCCGGCCGAACGCTGGGGTTGCGACGCTGGTCGTCCTTGCGGGAGCCTCGCTTCTCGGTGGGTGCGCGCTGACCGAGGTTGCGGTCACCGAGTCGGAGGATCTGGTGATCGCGGAGGCGCAACTGACGATCAACCTGCACGGCGACGGCGGCACGTCCCTCAGCGTGTACACCTATCTGCACCGTACGCTGAGCGGCCAGCGCCCTGACGAGGTGGAGGGAGCCGGCGTCCGCGTTTCCGGGACATCGGCGGTTGTGCATCTGGCGGCGGCAGACAGCGGGGGTGTTTGCCTGGATCCCTGGGAGAACGAGGATGACGAGGAGGTTCTCGAAGTGGATGTGGGCTCGTGCTACCGCGCCAGCGTTGCACCGTCCCCCTTCTCTCCGGGGGAGGTCCTCGAGCTCGAGGTCGTCCTTCCGGAACGCGGCACGCTGACCGGAGTCAGCCAGGTGCCCGAAGCCTTCGAGTTCATCGGGCTCACGCACGAGGATGGACACTGCCGCATCGAGCCCGACACCAATTACCGCTTCCACTGGACGGAGGCGGCGGGTACCTGGTCGTATATCTCCGACACTTGGATCGAGGGGTTGCCGGAGGCCCTGGCCGGGCGCGACATCGAAGTGCCCGACTCACTGTACCTCACCGGATTCGCGATCGGAGAGAAGGACACCGATGTCCTTTTCCCCGGGGAATACGGGCTCTTCGACCTTGGTGAGCAGGCCGACGCCGATCTCCTCCGCATCCTCGACGACGGCCTCCCCGGCGGAGCCCGTGGAGAGGTGGCTTTTGCCGCCACCGACCGCAACTGGGTGAACTGGGCCCGGGGGGGCAACTTCAACCCGTCGGGAATCATCCGCATCCCTTCCGTTTTCGGAGACGGGACGGGCTTCTTCGGTACCGCGACCCAGCGCAGGGTGAATGTCATAGCGGCGCCCGACGGTGAGGGAATGCCGCCGCTCTGCGGACCAGCGGCGGGACCCACGCGGTAGCTACTCCGACCCCGCGCCCACCCCCGCAAACTCTTCCTCGTCGATCACGATGAAGGTCGCCGTCGCGGTGGCAACCACCTCGCCGTCCGACGCCCGTGTGGCCGTGCCCTCCATCTTGACGAGCCTCCGCTTGCGCGCCGTCTGGCGCCCCACCAGCAGCAGCTTCTCGCCCTCGCGGGCCGGTGCACGATAGCGGATCTCGCAGCGGGCCGTGTAGGCGCAGGCGCCGCGCAGGTACAGCCAGTTGGCCATGACGTCGTCCAGGACGGCGTAGATCATCCCGCCGTGGATCACTCCCGGGTAGCCCTGGTGATTCTCGCCCGGCGTGAACTCGGAGACGCAGGCGCCGTCCTCGAGCCGGAAGGTGAGGTGCAGGCCGATCGGGTTTTCCGGGCCGCAGACGAAGCAGCGGTTGGCGGCGTTGGGAGGGCCGGGCGCGCGGGCCGACCGGGCCGGGCTCGACGGCGTCCGTGATCCGCGCGCGGCGGGGCGTGAGCTGCTCAACTGACCGCCCGCCGCCCCGGCACCGCCGGGATCCGGATCCGCTCGAGGCCCGCGGATTCGAGTTCCGCGTTCAGCTCCTCGACCTCGTCCGTGTACACGCCGCGCAGCCGCGTCAGCGCGCCCTCGAGTTCCGCTTCGAGATCGACCAGCCGCTCGATCAACTGCTCGGTGGGATGCGCGTCCAGATCCTCACCGCGCTGGGAACTCGCCGCCGTCATCACGAACCTCAGGTGGCTGCGAATCCGGGAGGGGTTCGCGAACCCCGCCCCATGAGGCTGCACGAGCACCTCTTCGACCTCGGTCAGCGCGGAAGCCGCGCGCTCGGCCGCGCCCCGGATCGCGTCGTTGGCGTCAGGCCCGCCACCGGCGCGCTCGGCGTCGCCCCTCACCTGGCGCAGGCCCGCCACCGCCTCCTCGAGCGCATCCAGCCGGTCCCGCGCCCGGATCAGGTAGTCGAACTGCGCCTGCAGGTCCGCGACCGTGATCTCTTCCTCCAGGCGCGGGTCCATGCGGACCTCGAATTCCGCGCGCGCATCGCCCTCCGGCGCCTCGATCCGCACCGTGTAGCGCCCCGGCACCGCCCGCGCAGCTACCGCCGCCGAGCCTGACGGGTAGTCCAGGTTCCAGTTGAACCGGTTAAGCCCGGGCCCGGCGGTGACGTCCTCGAAGGTGCGCACGGGGTCGCCGTCTCCCTCCATGATGTGTATTTCAATTGTTCCAAATGCACTTTCAGGTCTACTGAAGTATACCGTCGCGCCCTCGGGGGGATTCATCGCCTTCATGTAACGCGGGATCATCGCGCCGTACACGTGGTCGCGCACGTAGTGACCGTCCCGCTCCTGGGCGGCGGTGCGGTACGCGGGCCGCACCGGGTAGAGGGCGAGGTCTCCCGCAGGCTCACTGGCGGCCACATGGCGGAGCGGCGTGATGTCGTCGAGGATCCAGAAACCCCGGCCCTGAGTCCCCACCACCAGATCACCGCGGTGCACCACAAGGTCGGTCACGGGCGAGGGCGGCAGGTTGAGTTGCAGCGGCTGCCAGTTGGTGCCCGCGTCGAACGAGACGAAGAGGCCGAACTCGGTGCCGGCGTAGAGGAGACCGGCGCGCTCTGGATCCTCGCGCACGACGCGCGTCGGATGGTCGGTCGGCAATCCGTCGGCGCCGTCGGTGAGCAGGGTCCAGGTCGTGCCGTAGTCGCGCGTGCCGTAGATAAACGGGCGGAAATCGTCGAGGCGATAGCGGTAGGCGGCGAGGTAGGCGGTGCCGGGCGCATGCGGCGACACATCGATGCGGTTCACGGTGCTCGGCTGGGGCATCTCGGGCGGCGTGATGTCGGTCCAGGTGCCCCCGTCATCGCGGGTGAGGTGCACGCGCCCGTCGTTCGAGCCGGTCCAGAGCACGCGCGCGTCGTGCGGCGACTCGGCGATCTGCAGCAGCGACGAGTAGATCTCCACGCCGGTCACATCGGCGGTAATCGGACCGCCCGCCTGGCCGAACTTCGTGGTGTCGTTGCCGGTCAGGTCGGGCGAAATGACGGCCCAGCTCCCGCCCTGGTCGCGGCTCACCGCCACGTACTGCGAGCCGTGATAGAGCACGTCCGGGTCGTGGCGCGAGAAGAGCACCGGCGCATTCCACTGGATCCGGTAGCGCAGCTCCCGCTCCGGCGCCCCGTCCTGCCGCTCGGGGTACGGCCGGATCTGGCGGAACTGCTCGGTGCGCCGGTTGTAGCGCGCGAGCCGGCCTCCGAAGCACCCGGACACGACAATGGCCGGATCGGTCGGATGGACCGTGACCGGACCCGTTTCGCAGCCCCCGTGCGACTCCCAGTGCTGGAGGCTGATCCCCGTCCCCGTCGCCGAACTCGGCAGCGACAGCGTCGAGTTGTCCTGCTGCGACCCGTACACGCGGTAGGGGAACTGGTCGTCGACGGTCACCGAATACATCTCGGCGGTGGGCTGATTCAGCTGGCTCGACCATGTCCGTCCGCCGTCCACCGTCACCACCGCACCTCCGTCGTTCCCCTGCACCATGACGTCCGGGTTGTCGGGCGAAATCCACAGGTCATGATGGTCCGAGTGGGGCATGGCAATGGTTGAAAAGGTCACGCCGCCGTCCGTAGACCGATGGAAGCCCCCGCCGGCCACGTACACGACGTCCGCGTCGGTCGGATCGGCGAAGATGTTGTGGAAGTACCAGGGGCGGCCCAGCAGACGCGGCTGGTCATTAACCAGCGTCCAGTCATCACCCCCGCTGAGCGTGCGATAGATGCCGGGCCCCGGCTCGGCCTCGATGATCGCGTAGAGTCGGCCTGGGTCGGAGCGCGCTTGAGCGATCCCGATCTTGCCGATCAGCCCGGACGGCAGGCCCCCTGCGAGCTTCTCCCAACTGTCCCCCCCGTCGCGGCTGCGGTAGATCCCGCCCTCGCGGGCGCCCGAGATCATCGTCCAGGGCTTGCGTTCGGCGCGCCACATGGCGGCGAAGAGCTCGTCGGGGTCGTGCTCGTTCATCAGCAGCTCGATCGCGCCGGTCGAATCCGAAACGAAGAGGACGTTCTCCCAGGACTCGCCGCCGTCCCGGGTGCGGTAGACGCCCCGCTCCGGGTTCGGGCCGAAGGGGTGCCCGGTCGCGGCGAGCCAGGCGACGTCGGGGTCGGACGGGTGGATGCGGATGCGCCCGATCTGCCCCGCCTCACGCAGGCCCAGGTAGCGCCAGGTGGCACCGTCGTCGTCGGATCGGTACACGCCGCGGCCGGTCGAAACATTGCCGCGGATGGCGTCCGAGCCCGTGCCCACGTAGAGGACATCCGGGTCGGAGGGCGCCACCGCGACCGCACCAATGGACCCGATCGGGATGCCGTGGTCCGAGATGTTGGTCCACGCCTGACCCGCGCTCTCGGTCTTCCAGACGCCTCCACCGGTTGCGCCGAAGTAGAAGGTGTGGGGCCTGGAGCGGACGCCCGCGACCGTTGTGACGCGCCCGCCCCGGAACGGGCCGAGTTCGCGGAAGCGCAGCGCCTGGAGTTCGGCCGGCGGGACCTGCCAGCTCGCCGGGTCGGAGGGGTCGAGGGCGGGGCG
>VYAQ01000189.1 GCA_009844885.1 Gemmatimonadota bacterium | reverse complement strand
TAAGGTAATCGCTCCACGCCTGCACGACTTCGGCGCGGCGCTCCAGCAGGTCGGACCGCTGATACGCCTGAACGACCCGGCTTCTCGGGACGTGCGCCAAGCAAGCCTCGGCAACCTCCGCCGGAACTCCGGTCTCGGCCATCCACGACCGAGCACTCGACCGGAATCCGTGCAGCGTCGAGCCCACCCCGGCGATCTGGAGCACTCGCGACACCGTCTTTGGCGCAAGCGCCCTGCCGGTCCGCGAGGGGAACACCAGTGGCGACTTGTCCGACAGCTTACGCGCATTGCCAAGCACGTCCAAAGCGCCGGTGCTGAGCGGGACCGCGAACTCGCGGCCCGCCTTCATCCTCTCGGCCGGGATCGTCCATGTCGCCGCGTCCATGTCGATCTCATCCCAAAGCGCGCCCCGGGCTTCGCCGGGACGCACGGCGGTGAGGACGATCAGTTCAGCACACAACGCAGCCGGACTCCCGTCCCCCACGCGGCGGATGGACCGGAGCGCCGCCGCAATCTCGCGATGCGGCAGGGCGCGGTGATGGCCCGCCGCGCCGCCGTTCGGCTTCGGCAGGGCCGCCACGGCCCGGTCCACCGGGTTGTCCCGGCGGTAGTTGCGCCCGATGCTCCACCGGAACACGGCGGTGATCCGGTGCTTGGCCTTCCGCGCGGCGGTGGGCATCGAGTTCCAGATCGGGCCAAGGCACGCCAGCACGTCCGCGCTCGTGATCCGGTCCACCTGCGTGTCGAGGAGCGGGGCGGCGTGTAGCCGGAACGTGGACTCCCACTGTTGAGGAAGCGGGCTCCCAGCCTTCCACGAGTCGCGGTGCAGTTCGATGGTCCGCCGCGCAGCTTCGGCGAAGGTCGGAACGCCGCGCCCGCGCGGGTCCCGTCCCCGGAGCACCCTCCGGCTGTTGTCCATCGCCTTCTCCCGGGCATCGGCCAGCGTGACCTCGGGATACGGACCAAGTCCGATCGAGGTGAGCCGCCCGTCGATCCTGACGCGCTGCCGCCACGTCTTGGTGATCCGGCCGTTGGCCGTCCGGTACACCCGGAGGCTCAGCCCCCGCCCGCCTCGTCCGTCGCCGTACACACCGGGTCGGCCGACCGTCCGAACGAAGGCGGCGGTGAGCGTCCTGGGTCGCTTCGTCATGCGGGTTCCTTCCGTGGTTGTGTATCACATTCCAAATCACTTCACGGAGAAGAATACATGAAACATCAACGGACGGCAAGGGACGATACAACTCAGGAGTGCGCTTGGAAGTATCTGTATAATAACGTGTTATGGATGACATGGTGTACCCTACTGGACTGCACGGGACACAGAGTATCTAGTTCCGCCGGAGCTCGGCAGTCTTTTCAATCTGGAATGGCTGATCCTGTACGACAACCAACTAGCGGGCGCGCTCGCCCCCGAGCTCGGCGACTTGGCCAGCCTAGAATACTTGGACCTGTACCGCAACGAACTAACGGGCGCGATCCCCGCCAAGTTTGCGAACCTAACCAATCTCTCCCGCTTTCGTGTGGATCAAAGCGTTTGCCTACCTGCTGATCCCTGGTTGCGGGCATGGGCGCTGGGCCTGGGATCGGCCGCCATCTTTTTCCCTTGCCCGACCGATCCAGGAGCCGAGGCATGGAGCCGCGTCCTCATGCGTGAGGACAGCGACATCTACATGAGGCATATGCCCGACCGTCCGTTGTCTGTGACGGTTTCCGGTTCGGCGGTCGCGGCGACGTGGAAGGCGGATTCGCTCCAGGTGAGCCCGGTTCGTATCGGATCGGCGGAGGTGACGGTGGAGCGGCCCGGCGGTGAGTCGACTGTGGTCGTCGGGTTTGAGGTGCGCGAGGCAGTGGAAACGTTCGGGATCGTGATCTCGGTGGAACAGCCCGCACCGCTCGGATACGCCGAGACACTGACGGTCGCCGCCGACTGGTGGTCATCCGCGCTGGCGGGTACGGACTGGCCGGAAAGACCGCATTGTGGGCAGAAGAACGATGAGCTACGGATTCACGCCTCTGTCGCGGACATTGATCGAAACTGGGGTGCTTATGTGAGACTTCACAGGGTTCACGGCGTACAAGATCCCCACCCCCGGAACGCTTGCGGCGGCGACCTTGTGGCGAACACGCAGTTTCCCTTTGTCATGTACGACGTGGACCTGATGCGTCACGAAATCGGTCACCTTCTCGGGCTGGTGGTCGGCCATGTCGTGGGGTATGGGTCTCATGAGTTGACGTACTACTGGGAAGGTGCGCAGGCGGTCGCCGAATACAGGGCTTCGGGCGGGGACCCGGAGCTGCCCGGAGTGCCGATGGACGACTATCTCCCCATAGTGCACTGGGGGATCGGGCTGGACTGCGAGTTGATGACCCCCTTCACCTGCGGCGATCACACGGTCTTGGATGCGCCGGACGCGATCTCCCTGGCCGCGATGATGGACTTGGGGTATACGGTGGACATGTCCAAGGCGACGCCTTGGCGGGTGACGGGCGCGTGGGCGGACGCATTGCGTCACCAGCTTGCGGGTGAGCGGCCGCCGGTCATTGACACGGTTGTGGTCGAGAGCGTCCCGCCAGGCGTCGGGGTGAGGCGGTGAGAGCCTCGGCCCGCCTTGGCCCCAGGTCCATGGCCTCCGCAGCGGGATTCGGGGGTTGGAGCAACTCGTCGCCCGCTGCTCCCGTGGCGGGCCGGGAACACCGGGGTCAGAGGGGGCACAGCCCCCGCCAGCCCCTCCGGCAGACACACGGAGTGTGGCCACGAGGGACTCCAGATGGGGTGGACGCCCCCTCCCGGCGGCATCGCAATGTGCCAAGATGGTACTGAGCGATAGTCGACCATCTGAGGGAGGAGGCATCCAATGGAGGAGGTTAGCCATCATCGGGATCGATCTGGCAAAGCAGAGCTTTCAGGTGCACGGAGCGAGCGCGGACGGGTCGGTGGCGTACCGGAAGAAGCTGAGCCGCGGGAAGCTGCTGCGCTTTCTCGCCTCGCAACGGGGGTGTACGGTAGCGATGGAGGCGTGCGCCAGCGCCCACTACTGGGGCCGTGAGATCACGGCTGCTTCGGCAGATCGATGAACTCGATGAGAAGATCGATGGACTCGACCGGAAGATCCGGGCGAGCGCCCGGGAGGACGAAGAGACGGCGCGGTTGATGACGATCCCAGGAATCGGACCGATCACCGCGATGGCGCTTCAAGCCTTCGCACCGCCGATGGAGAGCTTCCGGCGCGGACGTGACTTCTCGGCCTGGCTCGGTCTCGTACCGCGGCAACACACGACCGGGGGCAAGCCGAGGCTGGGCAGGATATCGAAGATGGGGCAGCGAGACCTGAGACGCCTCCGAATGACTGGAAAACCGGATTCATTTGACGGGAAAGCGAGGGAGCCCGCCCGCCACAGTTCGATTGATAGGGATCCGAACTGTCCTAACCGGCGGTTCAATTACCTCGTGTGGTTGGCGAAGATCTTCGGAACCCCTTGATCCGCATCCAGTGGGACGGGGAAAGACAGCCGCGTCGCACGCGGCGTCGAGGGTAAGGCGTCGTCTATGACCTCTACGGATTGGTAGTGCCCGCCGAGAACAATCAGAGCAATCTTGATGAGGGACCTTAGCTCTCGATAGCGGTAGGCGATTCGCGGATGTGGAGTGTGTCTTAGGGGCTCGGTCGGGGGTGCGTTGAGCGCTTTGTCAAGCTGCGCATCGACCTCTTCCAAGGTGCTGGCAAATGATCGACCGATTTCGCGGAACACGGCCTCGACGGGTGTGTTTTCGTCCGCTAGCTGGCTGACGATCTCGTCAAAGAGCGAGTCCGTCGCTGGGTTGGCGTCGCTCATGGGCTCACTCCCCTCGGTGGTCCGAGCGGGTCAAGGAGTGTCTACGAGGGGGTACACGATTGCGTCGGTATCCTCATAGACAGGACACACGCTCTGCCAGTGCTCCCACACCGGACGCGCAACCACGTAAGTCTTTCCATCCAGCCGAATCAGCACGTCACTCGGATCAAGAAGCCGACCATCGAGACGAGCTTCGGTCACCGCAAAGCTGGACGCCCCATGCCTCCAGTTCGGTTCTATAGACGGTTGGTCCCCCGTCGTGCTTCCGCTTCAAGCGGTCCAGAAACGCGCCGTGCCGCAACTCGCTCACAGCCAGTCCTTCTTTCCGTTCGCCAAGGTCAACGCCAATAGGGGTGCCGAATGTAGCCTGTCTCAGGCCGGATCAGCGACTTTCGTCCTCGTGTGTCACTTGCAGAAGTGACACACGGCGTTCAGATGCCATATCAGACACATCTGTTTGTCGGATTATAGCGCGCGTGTTGTCAACCCAGCTATAGTCTTTTGAGTCGACACCCCTTCGTCATCGCCGCCAGGCGGGCGCTGACGGGATTCCACGGCTCGTCATCACGTCCAGCGCGACGCCAGCCAGGGGGCCGATAGAATCGCTGTCCGCCTGAACGGGGTTGCCATGCAGGATCGCCCGCACCTTGCCGTCACGGTCGCGCCAGATCGATATGGGCCGGTCGGTCGATTCATCGAGGGTCGCCGTGCCATCGGGACCTGACAGCGTGATGCTGGCCAGCGTCTCCCACCCCGGCCGCACCGGCAGCGTATAGGCGAAGCCGCCGGCGCCCTCGTCCCCGTCGGCGATTTCCGGCATGGTGAACAGCAGCGAGAATAGGGTCTGCCCGCTCGCGTCCCGGCCCTTGATCGTCCACGGGCCGGGTTGTTCGGGAAGCGATGGCGGCGCGTCAACGACGAACGCGGGTTCGAGATGCGGCCCCTTCTTGGCATCGGTCCCGCCCCAGAGCAACAGGCTTCGGACCGGACTGGCGGCGGTAGTTGAGCGGTGAGACTCGCGCTGTCGGTGGCTTAGCGCCTTCTTGTAGTGGTAGTCGGAGATCCACACTCCGTATCCGGGAAACGGTTCCGAGATCGATCCGAAGGGATCACAATAGGTCATGAGGTCCGGGGTGTTCGGCGGCACGAACCTCGGATAGCCCAAGTTGTAGCCCCATGCCCCGATCTGGCCGTTCGGGTGAGGATAACTTGAATCAAAGGTTGTGACGACATCGCAAGCGAGTCCACGCCGGTTCCTTACGATGCCGGGCGAGTTCGGTGGATGCCTGAGGCCCAGATTGTGGCCGAGTTCGTGTTGGATCGCCCCAGGGGTGGCCCACGCCACGTTGCCGCCCACGAAGGCAAGCCCTCCAGATCCTCCACCCTCCACAATACCCATCCAGTAGCCGGTACCGCCCTCCAGCCTACGAGCCACGGCTACGGCACTCAGAAAGTTGCCGGGATCGTGTACCCGCCTCCCGGTCGTTTCGATGACCCCGATGATGGGGTGCGTCTTCGCTTCCACCCCATACGATCCCGGACTGCACGGGGGAATCCGACATCCGTGCGCTGGCAGGAGACGGAAGCCGGATCGGCTGTAGCCGGATGCTGCCCGATCCACGCCGTTTACGAAGCCCTCGTGGCGACCGTCCGGGTCGGGGTTGCTGAAGACCAGGGGAATCAGCGTGAGTTCCAGCCGAGGAAGGCGTGCCACCTCGATTCGTTGGCGGCCTTCCTCAGGAAACCGCCCCTGTTTCCACTCAACCACCATTTCGAGTCCCGGCTGCACGACGGAACGGGGAATGATCGCCGCCGGGGCAATTGTGTCTCCGAAAGCGATCTCCCGCCCTCCCGCAGCGTCGAACGCGACCTCGTGGACATTCACCACATGGGTTTCGGTGCCGTCCAAGAAAAACCGCGCACGAACAGGAGGCGGGATGTCGAACAGCCGAAGCGCGGCCGGACGCTCTGCAACCAGCGGCACCGTGGCGTTACGTGTCTGAACCACCTGGATCAGGTGTGCCGAACCGACACAGGGTCGCACCCATTCCGGTTCCCACCCCATGGAATCGATCAGCCACCTGCCGAGGGAGTCGGAGGCGACGCAAACGTCCGTTTCCCCACCAGAAGGATAGCTACGTCGGACACGGCGGCTGAAGGTTCCGATACTCAAGGACTCCAGATCGGAAAGACGCTGGAGGCCAGAGGGAATCGGGCCAGAAAGATGCCAGCCCGAAAGATGCAGATGCTTCAGCGCGCGGAGGTTTTCAAGCTGCTGTGGAATCGAGCCGGTTATCCATCCGTGAAGGCCCAAGGTCTCAAGGTTCGGTAGTGCTCCCCACAACTGATGGGGAATCGGTCCGACCCCGACGGTCAGGACAAGACCCTGCAAGGCTTCGAGCCGCCCCAAATCCTTAGGGAGGGAACCGACGAGGCCCAATTGCTCCAGCGGCCCGTCCTCGTCGCTGGTCCAATTACAATTACCTCCCAAGCAAGACACGCGCCCTGCGGCGTTGACGTCGATTCCGTGCCAATCCGTTAGCGGAACTCCCGGCTGCCAGTTCATTTCATACCAACTGGGGTTCACGGGGAAGAACGAGTCGGCAAGTGCCATTAGCGTCGTCCGGTCCGGGTTCGCGACCACCGCCACGGGAAACGACGCTTGCGCCTCCAGTCCGTCGGGATCGCGCGCGGTGACCATGACGGTCGCTTCCCCTTGGAGCGGCCCGCCAAGGCTCACCACCGCAGCGGCGTGCAGCGCCACGGGCACGATGGTCGTGTCCGAACTAGCCGCCGTGTAGGTGAGCGCGTCGCCGTCCGCATCGCTGAACGCCCCGGTCAGGTCCACGTCCACCCGCGTCGCTTCGTGCCACAGCGTTTGGGCGGGGATTGAATCAGGCGCCACCGGCGGACGGTTCACCACCACCCCGAACATCGCCGCTGCTTCCGCCCCACCCGGATCGCGGGCCGTCACCGTCACCCGCCCCGCACCGCCGGCGCCTCCGCCCGTCAGCGTTACCGTGCTCCCCGCCATCGAAACCATGACCGCCGCCGTGTCCGAGCTCGCGGCCGTGAACGCCAGCGCGTCGCCGTCCGGATCGTTGAAGTGTCCCGACAGATCGAGCGTAGTGGCCTCGCCAGGCCCCGACAGCCGTTGGTCCGGAATCGCAGCAGATACCACCGGCGGCTGATTCGGCGGCGGCATGATCGTCTCGTCGGCGCAACCCGCCAAGAAGACAGAAAGCAGTAGCAGTGGGAACTTCACCCGAGGGCCTTCCTTAACATACTGACGGTGGTGTCTCCCGGCGTCTGGACGTGGAGCCGGGCCATTGCTACCGACACGCGGAGAGATACCCACGAAAGGCCCCGCCTATTTGCCTCGGCCTCCGGGAGCTACCCGGCCCGCCGTTGGATCGGCTCTTGTATTCGGCGGGTGGCCCGACATAGGGCTCCCCGCTGTCAGTAGCAGTCGCATGGTACGGGCCGTTCCGGAAAACCGCAACCCGGTTGCTGGGTAGAACCCGGTCGTTACGTTCCTCGCGGGGCCGCCGGTAGCTGTTGCCGGCTCTTCACAATGCGGCATCGGTCGTTGCCCACCCCAATCTTCGACCGCATCGGCGCGGCACCTGCCGGCGTCAAAGGGGCTGAGTTTTTCGTCATGGATCCGCCAACTGGCGATAGGCGGGAGGGGCGCGGTGGCGATTGGCAGTCGCCGAGTGTTCCACCCCAAGGAAAAGGAGTCGTACCGGTAATCGCCGAAACACCGCTGCTACAGCTTGCGATCCGCTACTTTAAGCCACATAGCTTCCGAGCCGCTCATCAGATCGTAGCGGGCGGGACTCGGGCCGGTCTTCCCGCACGGTTGGTGAACATGGTCCAGCCCCTACACTCCCTGAGTCTCAAAAAGAGAAGGAAGAAGACCGTGAACGACGCTAGTAGCGCTACGATCCATATCGCGGCGCGCGGGTCCAGAGAGGGCGCGTCTAGGTGACGGCATGGCAATCGTGGGTACTGGTTGCGGCCGAGTTGGGTGGGGCGCTGATCGGCGTGGTGTTGTTCGTGTGGCTCCCGTGGCGGGTGCTCGGACGCTGGACGTGGGGGCGGCGTTGGGGCCGGTGGGCGCTGACGGCCTGGGTGGCGCTTGGGGCGGTGGCGTCCATGTGGAGCTACGAATCGGTGGAGGCAAGCGCGCCTTGGCCGCTATTGGTCGGACTTCCAGCCGTTTTCGTGCTGTGGCTACGCGAATGGAAACGCCGGGAGGCCGAAGCCCAAGGGAGCCAGCGAAAGCGAGGTCCGAAAACCCGGTCGAAGGGTTGATGTCCCGATCGGACTGTTCGCCTACCGTGGGAGAACAGTACGGCTCGAAGAGGAGCGGTCTGCATCCACGGAACGCCCAAAGCGAGAGCGCTTCGGTTCGACGGAGTGGGCGTGGACTGCGGCCCGTTTCAACTTCTCCTTCACGTGCCGGTGCGTGGAAGCCTCGTGGACCGAACCGCCGCAAGTCGGATCAAGTCGGTTGAGTGGGGTA
Organism: Gemmatimonadota bacterium; assembly: GCA_009844885.1. Lineage (GTDB taxonomy): Bacteria > Gemmatimonadota > Gemmatimonadetes > Longimicrobiales > Gaopeijiaceae > Bin94. The sequence goes on along the minus strand of VYAQ01000189.1, from coordinate 1,153 downwards.
TCTCTCGGTTACGATCCCCACCCCAGCTGATCACGGGAGTACTGGTGCGCGTCGAACGACCTGAGCTTGGCCTGCTCCAGCGAGCAGAACTCCTTCTTTCCCCACTTGTCGCCCCCGGTGTGCTCGCACCTGACACGGATTTGCCACTGCTGGTTCGTATTCCGATAGACCAAGACGTGGATGCCATCGCGTGAGATGTGGTGATTTCCGCTACCCGACTTTTTCCATGCATGCAGACGAGGCCACCGCTGTCGCCGCCCAGCCCGGTTTCGCGCTTCTCTCTCGCGGCGCTTCGCCGCAGCTTTGTTGTTTTCCATCTTGCCGGCACAGACGACCCCGGCAGCTACGCGTCCCGGCCAGTTCGGGTGGGTCATGATGTGTTGGCGTCGGATTCGTTTCCTTTCACACATCTCACAGACCCCGTGGTACTCTTCAAATGGAGTGCCGTCGTCTGGGGAAAGATCACGAATCTCTTCGTACACCCACCCGTCTTTAGGAATCGTGGGGTCACCCCATTTTCCTGGGGCTGGCATGTTTAGGGGCTCCTCACTTCCCGAGCCACGCCCCACTCCTTTATCGGCTCACGTTCCGCCTCCCTCGCCGTAGCTTTGCGCGCCGCCATAGTGCGCTGAATGGTATCGGTGGTGTCCGACTGCTCGCCCGCCGGAATCTGTCGGAGCTTCCGCACCTCGCGCGACACGTCGCGGGCATCGAAGCGAATCAGGAGCCAATCGTCGCCGAAGCGGGTCAGGCGGACCCAACACAACCCGTCCCCGGCCTCGTCGATGGCGACCACTTCACGGGCGTGGATCTTCCGCCCGTAGGCGTGCCCGATGATTCCGCCTTCGCTCACGGTATGGATCTTCCCATTGAGGTGTAACCGACAGCGGCTTACGACGCGGATTGGCTTCGCTACAACCGCCAGGTTGAGGACTACAATGACCGTTGTGGGGGGATTCGGTATCGTTCCGGTGATCTCGAACGCGCGCGCCGGGAAGTTGGCTTGGGTGGACGGTAAGGGGTCCGTACAGTCATTGAGCAACGGATGGGGCTCCCGCCGATTGCAGTCGTTTTTCCCGCTGTGGCGGCTCGGTCCAGCAAGGTCCAGTACAACGGCAGGAAACGCAGATCGTGCAGCCCTGTAAGTAGTTAG
>VYAQ01000056.1:10010-36343 GCA_009844885.1 Gemmatimonadota bacterium | reverse complement strand
CCGGGGGGGCGCTCCCCCGGGGGCCCGGTGGTCCAGCCTATCTGCGGTACGCGGGGGGCGCCGCGCGACACCGTGTCCCGGACGGCGGGCGGCAGGTCGGCCTCGGGGGCGGGCGGCGCCAGGAACCGGACGTAATCGGTGAGCTGGCGCATGGTGGGGGCGTCGATCTCGGGGTCGGGCATGGGATCGGCCGCGGCGGGCACGGGGATGGCGTTACGCGCTTCTTCGGCGGGGTGGAGCGCGGTGGTGAAGCCCAGTTCGAAGCGCAGCGCCGTGTCGACGAAGTCTTCCAGCGTCGCGGCGTCGCCCTTGCGCCCGAATCGTGCCGTGCGGCCGTCGGGAAGGCGCGGCAGTCGCCCCGAGATGCCGTCGCCGTCCAGGTCTTCCGGGTCGGCGCGCTCCGCGAGGACCGCGTCGGGCACCGCCTCGACGAGGCCGAGGCCGAACAGCGGCGGCGCGGTCATGAGCGCGGTGTCGGTGGCCGTGCCGGGGACGACCTCGGGGCCCATTCCGTGCGCGATGAGGAGGTCGGTGGCGCGGCGCTGGATGTTATCGCCGCCTTCGGCCCGGAGCAGGTCGCAGCGGCCATCCGTGAAACGCGTCGCCTTGAGGACGCGGAACCGCTGGGAACCGCCGCCGCCCACGGCGGGCTGGTCGTGACAGTCGCTGCACCGTTCGGCGTTGTACAGGGGGCCGAGTCCCTCGTCGGCGGTGGCGAGACGCTCGAACAGCGCGCGGCCGACCAGAAAGCGTCCGCGTTCGCCGGTGCTGAGTCCCCCGACGGGTTCACCGGGTGCGGGTGGCGGTTCGGCAGGACCGTTCCCGCACGCCCAGAGCACGACGCAGCAGATCGTCGCCGCAATGGGTGCGCCCCGGCCGCTCACGGATCGGTGCCGGTCGCGCCGCCCGCTTCCGTGAGCATTCCGCGCGCCAGCACAATCGCGGCAAGGACACCCCGTGCACGCACACGGGATTCGGTCCGCCCCAGCAGCCACGCCTCCAGCAGCGGCGGGAGCGACCGCGCCTCTTCGCGCCGGGAAACCAGCGACTCCATGTGCCTGGCCAGCGCCTCTCGCGACGGGGCGTCGGGCCCGTCCAGCTCCAGGGCGTTGGTCCAGTATTCGACATCGTCCGCGTGGAGCCTCGCGTAGTCCTGGGCAGCGGCCGGATCCAGCGCAAGCCCCCGTGCGACCGCGTCGGCCAGGCGCAGTTCGCGCGTACCCAGATCCCGCACGAATCGCGTGCGCGCCTCCGGATCGGCTTCGGCCAGTTCGGACAGCGATTCCGGCGGCAGGAAGAACATGTAGCGAGCGACGGTGCCCGCGGTGAGCGACCCCGCCGCACCTGCCTCTTCCGCAGCGCCCGCTTGCTCCGCTTCATCCGGCTCTTCGCCCCAGGTCGCCAGCGGCTGCTGCGACTCCAGCCACTCGGAGGGGTCGATCACCATGGCCCCCACCACGGTCGCGGCGCCCGCCGTCAAGGCAAATCCGCGCGCGGTCCGATCGCTCTCGGCGGCCGACATGTCCGCGTCGATCAGGCGCCGCTGGTACAGGCGGCTTGCGTACAGCGACCCCACTTCCTCGAACCGGGGACGGTAGAGGATATGGTAGCCGTCGGCGCTCTGGGTCACGCCCGACACTTGCCCGGGCTCGAGCCGGAACGCGGTTCGGTCGAGCGTGGCGGGCAATTCCCCCGGACCGAACAGGCCCAGGAGCCCGCCCGCCTGGCGCGACGCCGCGTCCTCGCTCTCGGCCACGAGCTGGTCCCAGGATCCACCCTCGACCAGGGTCGAAAGCAAGCGCTCCGCAGTCCGTTGCTGAAGCAGTCGCTCGCTGGACGAAGTCTCCGGGCCCACACGCCTCAGGACGTGCGCGATCAGCCGCAAAGTTCCCTGGCGGAAGGTGCGCTCCACCTCCGCGTCATCCGGAAGCACGGCCGCGCCGAGCCGCTGTTCACGGTCACGCGCCAGCATCGCCTCCCGCTGCTCCAGCCAGGTCGACTCCGCAAGCGCCTCGGAGCCCGACAGGGAGTCCCCCGCCGCCGACCGAAGCGACAGGGCCGCGCCTGCCATCCAGTGGTCGGCCAGTTCGTGCGCCGCGGCGGAGTCGAGCGGGAAAGGCTGAGCCAGCACGATGAGTTCCGCCAGGCGCTCTTCGCTCAGGGTCCAGTCATCCACACGCGCGGCGAGACCCCTGTCGGCGAGGTTGGTGCAACCGGTCACCAATGCGAGATGCAGGCCCGTCGCCAGCCACGCGAAACGTCGCACACTGCGTCTCGGCACCGGTCGGCCGTTCCGTCGCGCAGCCCCGCGCCGCCCTTCCGTTACAGCGGGGATTCCTGCCACGGGGTGCTACCGAACGATGACTGTAATAGTGTCGGCCACGGGCGGATCGAGGGGGATGTGCACGCCGTCCGCAACCACCGCGATGACCCGGTGTTCGCCCGGCGTCATGTCCTCGATCGTGAACTCGGTCTGCGCCAGGCCCATGTGGTAGTGGACACCGGGATCGTTCGGGATCGGCAGCGCCCAATCCACATCACCATTGACAACAAGGTGATGGTGGCCCGTACCGGCATCCATGACGCCGGCCGCCACGATCTCGAGCCCCTCGGTCTCCATGACGAAGACCACCGGCCCAGCGTCCACCTCGGCGCCGTCGGCGGGCTCGGTGATCATCACCCGGGCAGGCACGGCTGCTTCGTCGGCCATCCCGGCGTCGGCTTCCTGGCTGTCTCCCGTTCCCCCGCCGCAACCCAACACCATCACCGCGATTCCCAATCCGACCGTGACACGCATGGCTCGCTCGCTCCTCGTCATCCGAAGGCTCGTGGTTGGCTGGCGCGATTCTCCGCGAACGCGAGACGCGCTGAACCTCACAAGGTGGGGATACGGGCCTGTCCGCGCCAGACTGTTCGATGCCGATGGCGGGCTGCTATCTCGCTCGGCTTTCCCCGCGTCGGAGCCAGATGAGGACGACGCCACAAGAGGAAACCCAGTACTGCGGGGGCGTGCCGGCCACGCCACGATACACTTCCACCCCGGCAACCACCGACGGATCGACCATGTCGTTGATGGAGTAGCCCCCGCGACCGATCATCCTGACACCATCGATGAAGATCACCGGGAGACATTCATCGCCGAAGCTTCGGATTCGGAGATGTCTTTGACCGCCGCCGGGGTCGGAAACGATCCTCACCCCCGGAAACCGGTTCAGCGCGTCCGTCAGCTCGATCGGGTTCCTGGCCTCCAGGTCCTCCCGATCCACGAAGTAGCCCCACCCGTCCTCTTCCCGCTGATAGAACCCCCGGTCCTCCAGCGTTGCGTCTCGTCTGTCCACGGTGACCTCGATGGGGTCCAGCGCGATGGCGTTGACATCGAGGGCCACCCGCACCGTAGTGACACGGCCCATCTGGATGTCGACCGATTCCGTGCGCTCAACGTATCCGAGATGGGAAAACCGGATCTCTTGCCGTCCCGCGACCATTTCCGCCACCCTGAAGCGTCCGTTGGCACCGGTCCTGGTAACGCGGCCGGCCAGCGGCACGCTAACCACCACGTCGGCAATGGGGTCCCCGCTCGCTTGATCCGTGACAAGGCCCACGACCCCCGTCATGAAGCCTGCCCCCGGACCTGACGTTGGGGTCATGGCGAGAACGAACGACCCCGGCTGATCTATCGAGAGGTCACCTTCCAGTCGCTCGTAGTCCTTGTGAATCAGATCGATTGCGTACACTCCGCGGGGCACTTCCTCGAACACGAACTGCCCCTGGGCATCGGTCACGAAGGTGAGGCCCAACTGCTCCGCAAGGACGATGACTTCGGCAATGGGGTCACCGGTGGCATCGCTCACGACGGTGCCGGTCACGGTGACGGTCGATGGTTCCGCGGCTTCCTGGGCGCTTGCCCGAAACACGGTCGCGGAGGCGGCAACGGCGAGAAGAAGCGCCCGCCTCAGAGCTGTCCTGAAGGCCGTAGATGGCGGGCCTGACGTGCGGAGCATGGATGTCCTCGTCGATGGTGTGCGGGGACCTCGCGGGCATGATACCCGCCGACCTGAACTGAAGTTCCGGTTCAACTTGACACCATGGGAGGAAAAACGGGATGTTCGAAGCCATGAACGAGTTCGGAGTCGACACCCTGAAGGCCGCGCGGGTCGTGATCATCGTCGGTCTCATCGTGAGCCTCGACCGGCTACTCTAGCCGCCCTTGCCAGCTCCTCTTCGCGTCCTGGCCGTGGCGCTGCTGGCGGCCGCGCCGCACCCGCTGGCATCCCAGGTCGTCCCGGTCGACCGCATCGACCCCGATGCGTCGCCGCGTCCGTCGCTGGAGGCCAGGCGCGCCACTTCGCCGATCACGCTCGACGGCAATCTGGACGAGTCGGCATGGGCGCGGGCCGACTCTACCCGAGGCGTCTTCTACCAGTCGATTCCGAACCAGGGCCTTCCGTCGGCGGAGCGTACCGTCGTCCGCGTGCTCTACGACCAGGAACGCCTCTACGTCGGCGCGACGATGTACGACAGTCGCCCGGAGGCGCTCGTATCGGCCGGCATGGAGCAGGACTTTGCGACGCAGGATTCGGACATCTTCGGCTTCGCTCTCGACACGTACCTGGACCGGCAAAACGCCTTCCTCTTCGCGGTCAATCCGGCCGGGGCGCTCTTCGACGCGCAGGCGTTCAACGACCAGCAGTCCGTGAACCGGGCCTGGGAAGGCGAAGTCGAGGTGGCCACGAGGGTCACCGAATACGGATGGGTGGCGGAAGTCGCGGTACCGATGACGACGCTGCGGTTCCGCGAGACGGACGGACCGCAGGACTGGGGGATCAACTTCTCACGGCGGATCCGACGGATCTCCGAAGACTCCAACTGGGCGCCGCTCACCCGCCAGTTCCGGGTCTACAAGATGTCCCGGGCGGGAACGCTGACATCGCTGGAAGGGCTGGGGCAGGGGCGCAACCTGTGGGTCAAGCCGTTCGTCAACGGGGTGCGAAGCGACGGACTCCGTAGCGACGGCTCCTCGGAGAAGCTGGAAGGGGGATTCGACCTGAAGTGGGGGATTACGCCCCAGCTCACCCTGGACGTCACCGCGCTGACGGACTTCTCGCAGGTGGAGGTGGACGAACAGCAGATCAACCTCACGCGATTCTCTCTCTTCTTCCCCGAGAAACGCGATTTCTTCCTGGAAAACGACGGAATCTTCAGCTTCCAGGACGCCCGCGTCCGCAACTTCCGCACCGGATCCGGCCCACAGAACTTCAAGCTCTTCCACAGTCGGCGAATCGGTCTGTCGGCCGACCGTACGCCGGTCCCGATCGCGGCAGGAGCCCGCATGACAGGCCGCCTGGGCGACTATGCGGTTGGCCTGCTCAACATGCAGACTCGGGACGCTCCTTCGCACCCGGGCGAGAACTTCTCCGTGGTCCGCCTCAGGAAGAATGTTCTGACCAGCAGCGACATCGGGTTCATGTTCGTGAATCGCGAAGGCACGGGCAGGGGCGTGGCGGACGCCTACAACCGGACCTTCGGCGCGGACGCCAACCTGCGGCTGGCCGGTGGGCGGATGCTGCTCAACTCCTACCTGGTCGTCACCGACGAGCCAGACGCAAGCGGCGACAGGACCACCGGAGCGCTGGAGTTCGCATGGCGGGACCCGCTTTGGGCGGCTTCGGTGCTCGTCAAGACGGTCGGCGACGACTTCAACCCGGGGGTCGGGTTCGTCGCCAGGCGCGGCGTGCGGCAGGGCTTCGTGACGGTGGGCGCGCACCCGCAGCCGGCCATCCCCCATGTGCGCGAACTCAACCCCTATGTGGACGTCAACCTGTTTTCGGACCTGGGCTGGACGCTGGAGAGCCGGGAAATAACGCCCGGCCTGGGAATCGCCTTCCTGGACAGCGGCATGCTCACGATGGAGTACTCGGCCTCGTATGAGCGCTTTGCCGCCGCCACGCCCATTGCCGGCGTCGCCGTACCGGCCGGCGAGTACGACTTCGGGGCGTTCACCGCCAGCTACAGATCCAACCTGGGCCGCAAGCTGGGGGGCACGGTGGCGGTGACGCGGGGAGGGTTCTTCGATGGACGGCGATCGTCGGTGTCCGGCGGTGTCACGGTGCGTCCCAGCGCTCACCTCTTCGTCGAGGGTTCGGCGCAGCGCAACCGCCTGACGCTCGCCGGCCAAACCTTCGACGCCAACCTCTTCGCCGGGCGCCTCAGGTACGCGCATGACACGCGGACCTTCCTGAGTGCATTCGTACAGTACAACGAGGCATCCGACCGCTTGCAGACCAATGTGCGCTTCAACCTGATCCATGCCCCGCTGAGCGATGTCTTCCTGGTGTACTCGGAGCTGCGCGACCGAAGTCCCGAACCGGGGCAGGCGAGCGTGATCGATCGGGCGGTGACCCTGAAGGTGACCAAGCTCGTCGCGTTCTAACGCTTTGCGATCGCGGGTGGTCTTACGAGGGACGGGGTGACGGGCGGTGCCCGCGCTCCATCGAGCATCGTTCCCCCTGAACAGTCAGCCAACAGATACCCGTTTCCAGGAGATATCCGTCATGAGACGCAATAGACACCTCACGTTCCTTTTCGCGCTGGGCATCGTCGGCCTGGCAGCCGCGGCCGCCCTGCCCGGTTCAGCTACCGCGCAGCGCCCCGGCGGCGCCTTCGGCGGGTTTGCGAACAATCCCGGAGCGCGACTGTGGGCCGCGCTCAATCAGCGCTTCGAAGGCTTCTCCGAGCGCCTCGCACTGAGCGACGAACAGGCGAACAGCGCGGCGGTTCTGATCGCGGACTTCCGCGAGGCCAACGAGGACGCGCTGGGCCGCTACGACCGAATGCGGGCACAGATGCGCGACCGCGTGGGGGGGGCCGCACGGCGGGGTGGCGGCGGCGGTGCCCGGCGCGGAGCGGGCGGAGGCAACGCGCAAGCGAGACAGGCGATGCAGGAGATGCGCAGGCTGGTCGATCAGCTCGGTCCCGCGTTCGAGGTCCTGCACAGGGATTTCTCGGCGCTGCTGAGCGAGGAGCAGACCGAGACCCTGACGAGCCTGCTGCAGCGGCAACCGCGCGGCTGACCACCGATGGCAGTGCGGGCGGGTCCGGCGCGCCCAGTGCCGGCATACCGCTGACACCGGGCGCGCGCCGCACCTATCCGTCCATCGTCATCCTCGGCTGGCCGCCGTATTCTTCGAACCACTTCATCAGGTAGAGCTGGGTGCGCATGAAGTTGGACGGCTTCGAGCCGGTCCCGTGGTACTCTTCCTGGAAGCGGAGCAGCTTCGTCGGCACACCCAACTGTTTCAGCGCCTGGTAGTATTCTTCCGACTGCGCCATCGGGGTGCGCAGATCCAGCTCACCGGTGATCACGATCGTGGGCGTCGTGACGTTCTCGACGTACATCAGCGGTGAGTGCTCCAGGTACTTGTCCGGGTTGTCCCACGGGTAGCCGTGGTAGCGGTAGTATCCCCAGACCGTGATGTCGGCGGTGCCCGCGAAGCTGATCCAGTTGGTTACCGGACAGCGCACGCCCGCCGCCGCAAAGCGCGTCGTCTGACCGATCACCCAGCTGGAGAGCACGCCGCCACCGCTGCAGCCCGTCACGTACATCTGGTCTTCGTTGATGTAGCCGCGATCGATCAGCGCGTCCACCCCGGCCATGAGGTCGTCGTAGTCGACGGACGGGTAGCCGTTGTCGATGGCGTTGCCGAAGTCGGTGCCGTACCCGGTGCTGCCCCGGGGATTGGTGTACAGCGTGACGTAACCGTTGGCCGCGAAGTTCTGGTAGGGATAGCTGAATGCGACGTTGTACATGGCGTGCGGGCCGCCGTGAATGTGCAGGATGAGCGGATAGCTCCCGTCGGGATCGAAATCGGGCGGCTTGACGATCCAGCCCTGCACCTGCGTGCCGCCGGTCGACTCGTACCAGATCTCCTCCACGTCCCCCAGGCGCATGCCCGCGAGAACCTCGGCATTGACCTCGGTGAGCTGCCGGATTCCGCCCGGGCGGCCCAGATCGTAGGCCACGACATCGCCGGGCTCGTGCGGGGAGGTGCGGGTGCCGACCGCCTGACCGTCCTCCGTGGCCGATGTGAGGGACAGCATGTGGTTGCCCTCGGTGACCTGGGTGACCTCACCGTCGGTGGTCGCAAAGTGCACGTTCATCGTGCCGCGGTCGCCGACGGTGAAGTACACGCCGCGCGAGTCTTCGGACCAGTGCATGGCGCCGATGTCCCTGTCGAGGTCGCCCGAGACGAGGCGCGCATTGCCGCCGTCCGCGTCCATCACGTAGAGCTCGGTGGTCTTGTAGGTCTGCGACGTCCAGGGGAAGCCCGTGAATGCGATGTGCCGTCCGTCGGGCGACATCAGGGGACGCGCCCAGGGGCCGCGCTCGGAGGTCAGCTGGCGGATGTCGCCCGTCGCCAGATCCAGCGCGTGAATGTGCGACTCGCGGTAGCGGTTGTCAGCGTCCTCCATGAGGCCGTCGAAGAGCAGCATGCCGCCATCGGGAGTCAGGTCGTACCCGACATTGCCCACGCCCGGCGCGAAGGTGGCACCCGCGTTCCACTCGCCGCTGGTCAGCTGACGGGCGGTGCCGCCGCCGCTCGGAACCCGGAAAAGATGCGTGAACCCGTCCTCCAGGAACCCGATCCGGTCGTAGCGGTAGTGGATCCGGTCGATGATCCGGGGCGGCGCGGTCCAACTCGCACCCTCCGGAGGCGCCGGCAGGTCGATCGGCCAGGGATTCGGGTGCGCGACGAAGCGCTGGAAGTAGATGTACTCCCCATCGGGGGACCACTGGAAGTTGCTCGGGGCCTCCAGCTCACGCGTGACCTGTGTGGGGGAGCCCTCCGCGTCCATCCAGCGCACCCAGATCTGCTGCCCCGAAGGCTCGCCGGGCGCGAGGTACGCGATGCGGGTGCCATCCGGAGACCACCGGGGACTGGAGCCCTTCAGCAGGAAGCGCTTCCGGCCGCCGTCGGCGTCCATGATCCGGATCTCGGACTCGAAGCGGTCCTCCATCTTGTTGACCCACGACTTGGCATAGACGATCCGGCTTCCGTCCGGCGAGATCTGGGGATCGCCCACGCGCTCCATGTCCAGGTAGTGGCCGACCGTGAGCAGATCGTCGGCGTGGCTCTCCTGGGCGGTCGCCGGGAGCGGGATTGCAAGGATCGCGATGGCGATCATGCGAAGGTGAAGGTGGCGGCGGCGGGGCGTGGCGGTCATGGAGCAACTCCTTGTTGCGCTCGTTACGACGAAAGGCGACTGTGGGCATCTTGCAGTCTTCAGCCTCAGCATAGTACGCGTCCAGCCCTTGAACATCCACCTTGTAGACGGCACCTACGAACTCTTCCGGCACCACTTCGGCGCACCTTCCGCCACGGACTCGGCCGGGCGTGAGGTGGGCGGCATGCGCGGCGTGCTCGCGTCGCTGCTCGGCATGCTGGAGCGGGGAGCCACCCACATGGCGGTCGCGACGGACCACGTGATCGAGTCGTTCCGCAACGACCTCTGGCCCGGCTACAAGACCGGCGCGGGGATCGATCCGGCGCTGCTGGCCCAGTTCCATCCTCTGGAGGAAGCACTCACGGCCATGGGCGTGCCCGTCTGGCCGATGAAGGACCTGGAGGCGGACGACGGCCTCGCGTCGGGCGCGGCCCGGGCCCGCCGGGATCCGCGCGTGGAACGGGTATTCATCTGCACTCCCGACAAGGACTTGGCGCAGTGCGTGGTCGGGGACCGCGTGGTGCAGCTGGACCGCCGGAAGAACGAAGTGCGGGACGAGCGTGGCGTGGTCGCCAGATTCGGCGTGGCCCCCGCGAGCATCCCCGACTACCTCGCGCTGGTGGGAGACAGCGCGGACGGCTTCCCGGGTGTTCCGGGCTGGGGGGCCAAGTCCACCGCGACGGTGCTGGCGCGCTACGGTCACCTGGAGAACATCCCCGGGCATCCCGTCCGCTGGGACGTGAGCGTGCGAGGCGCGAAGAGGCTGGCGGCGTCACTGAGGGCGAATCGGGCCGCCGCCTTCCTGTTCCGCGACCTCGCGACGCTGCGCGACAGCGCGGCTCTTTTCGACGACGTCGATGAACTGGAGTGGCGAGGCGCGACCGATGACTTTCGGGAACTGGCGGCAGCGCTGGGCGCACCCGGGCTGTGGCAGCGGGCGGAGAGGCTGCGAACCTCCCGGTTCGGTGGCTAGCCGAATGCCGGCGGAATTCCGTCCCCCGGCGGCTAGCCCTCCACCGTCTCCAGGATCCAGTCCGCAATGAGTTCCATGACCTCGACCGACCAGGTCTCCTCGATCGCCTGGTACTCGGTCGGCGACCCGGTGTCGGAGTACTGGAACAGATGGTTGAGACCGGGCAGCGCGTGGATTTCGTATTCCGTGTTCCCGCCGCGCTGGAGCGCCGACTCGATTTCGCGCAGGTTCTCCTCGTAGGGCACCTGCAGGTCGTTTTCGCCGTTGATTGCCAGAACCGGGACCGTGACCCGTTCGATCGTCTCAGCCGGCTCGTAGGTCAGGAAGTAGCGGAACCATGGCGTGTTCACCGGCTGGACCTGGGCCGCCACCGCACCTTCGAGGGCAGCGTCCTCGGTGATTCCGGCCTGCGCGCGCACCTCCTCGCCCGCCTCCTGCAGGGCGGTGCGCACCAGGTCGGCCAGCACCTCCCCGGCGCGCTCCACGTCCGGTTCCGCCTTGAGGACGGCGAACATGGCGCGCTGGAGTTCCCGGTTCTGGGCGATCGCTTCCCGGGAAGCGCCGTTCGCCCGCGCGATCAGTTCCCCCTGCGCGTAGAGGATCCGTTCCCCGTTCACGCCAGGCCCCGCCATCAGCACAATGTAGGCGACATCATCGGACTCGACGGCCACCATGGGTGCGATCAGGCCCCCCTCGGAGTGTCCGGCCAGACCGATCGCACCCGGATCCACGTCGTCACGGGTCATGAGGTACGCGACGCCGGCCAGCACATCCGAGGCGAAGTCGCGTGAGGTGGCGACCGCGTGGTTCCCCGTGGACTCGCCGACGCCGCGATCGTCGAAGCGCAGGACCGCGAGGCCGCGACGGGTCAGGTGGTCGGACAGTACCAGGAAGGGACGGTGTCCCAGCAAAGCCTCGTCCCGGTCCTGGGGACCCGAGCCCGAGATCAGGATCACGGTCGGGAAGGGGCCGCCGGACTCGGGGCGCGTAAAGGTGCCCGCCAGCGTATGGCCGCCGTCGGGGTTTGGGTAGCTGACGTCTTCCGACAGGTAGGGGAACGGCTCGACCGGGTCCTGGGGACGGCGTGCCTCGGTCTCGTCCGCGTCGGTGCGCTCCAGATTCAGGGCCAGCGTGCTGCCCATCTGCGCGAAAGACCCCTCGATGCTGTTACCGTCCGCCGAAAGTGTGCCCTCGTACGTGGCGCCCGCCACCGGCATCGTGACGGTCAACGTGGCACCCGCCAGGGTCACGGACTCGACCGGCACCTGGGCATTGCCCTGGTCCAGCGAGAAGACGCTTGCGGTCAGCTCTCCCCCGCTCTCTCCGATTTCGAAGCGCATCCGCAACTGCACCGTGCCCACGTTCAGCGATCCCACCCAATTGCCTACGAAGGCGGACGGGTCGGCGGTCCCCTGCTCCGTCTCCTGTCCCTGCGCCTGAGGCGGAATAGCGAACGGTACAAGTGCGATGGTCAAGCCGACAAACAGAGATCTCATGCTTCGTCTCTCTTCCACGGACGTGCTGCGGGCCACATTACGGATACCCCCATCTTAATCTCTACGAATATCCCGTCGCCGGAATTCATACCTTCGCCAGGCCGACGCGTCCCTTGCCGAAGAGGCCCTCGAGGGCGCGGATGGTGTCACGGTCCGGGGACACCCTCAGCGAACGCGACCTCAGGCGAGGCGCGCCCGATCCGTTCGAGTCGGTCAGAACCACCTCGACGGGGGCGGCTCCGGGGTGTGCGTCAGCGACCGCCCGGGCGGATGCGAAGGTGTCGTCCGCCAGCGATTCGTGCCCGCCGAGATCGATCCGCACGGCCAGACGCCCGCTGCCGCGCACCTGCCCAAGGGGCTCGGCCGCATCGAGGAATACGGGCGGATCTCCTTCATCGCGGTCGCGATCGCTCACCTTGCCTCGCAGCAGCACCACGGCATCCGTCTCCACCGTGCCCTTGTAGCTCTGCCACACGTCCTTGAACGCGAGGACCGTCGCGGTGCCGTGAAAGCCCTCGACAGTGATCTTCGCCCACTCCGAACCGTCACGGCGGGACACCTGGCGGGCGACGGCGGTGACCACGCACGCCATCTCGACGGAGTCGCCCATTCTGTCCTGCATCGCGCCCACCTCATCGAACGCGTTCGCGATTTCGCGGTAGCGGTCGAGCGGGTGGCCCGATATGAAGAAGCCCAGCGCCTCCTTCTCGCGGGTCAGACGCTCCCGGTCGCCCCATTCGGGCACCGTCGGCAGCGCGGGGACGGGGCGCTCCAGGCCACCGCCGCCGAACAGCGAACCCTGGCCGAGCTCGGCTTCGTGCAGAAGGGCCGTGACCTCGCCGTATGCCGCGTCGAGACCGGCAAGCAACTGGGCGCGATGGCCACACGAGTCGAGCGCACCGGACGCGATCAGCGCCTCGCACGCCCGCTTGTTCACCGCCCGCAGGTCGATCCGCTTGAGGAAGTCGAAGAGACTACCGAACGGCCCGCCCTGTGAACGCGCGCCCAGGATCGACTGCACGGCGGCAGCGCCGACGCCGCGCACGGCTCCGAGTCCGAACCGGATCGTGCCGGGTCCTACGACGGTGAATTTCCAGCCGCTCTCGTTGACGTCGGGGGCCAGTACCACAAGACCGTCTTCGAGTGCGGGGTGGTACCGGCCCAGTTCCCGGCACTCGCCGATGTACTTCACCACATCGTCGGTCTTGTCCAGGACGGACGACAGCAGCGCGGCCATGAACTCGGCCGGATAGTAGCGTTTCAGCCACGCCGTCTTGTATGACAAGAGCGAGTACGCGACGGAATGGGACTTGTTGAAGCCGTACCGGCCGAAGGTCTCGATCTGCCCGGCAAGCCTGGCGGCGGTACCCCGCGGCAGTCCCCCTTCTACGACCCTGCTCTGGAAGCGATCCAGTTCCGCGCGGATCAGTTCCGCGTCCTTCTTCCCCATCGCCTTGCGCAGCACGTCCGCTTCCGCGAGGGAGTAGCCCGCCAGGTCGCTCGCGATCAGCATCACCTGCTCCTGGTACACGATGATGCCGTACGTGGGCTCCAGGATGTGCTCCAGACCGGGCGCCGGGTACTTCACCGCCTGGCGGCCGAGCTTGCGCTGGATGTACTTGTCGGTCATGCCCGAGTCGAGGGGCCCCGGGCGGATGAGCGCGTTGGTCGCCACCAGGTCGTCGAAGCGGTCGCAGCGCATGGCGCGCAGCTTGTCCAGAGCCAGGTTGGATTCGAACTGGAAGACTCCCGATGTGCCGCCGCTGGCGAGCATGCGATAGACCTCCACCTCGTTGAGCGGCACGTCGTCCATCGCGTCGGACTCGTACACGGTGCCCGTCTCGGGGTGGCGGAACCGGCCCAGGCGATCCTTCACCGCCCGCACGGCGTCGTGGATGACCGTAAGCGTCTTGAGGCCCAGGAAGTCCATCTTGAGCATCCCGGCATCCTCGAGGCAGTTCATGTCGTACTGCGTGACGATGTCGGGGCCGTCCTCGGCTCCGGCCGCCTGCGCCCTGCCGCCACCCCCGTTGCGGCTCCCCTTGCCCTGCGTGCAGATGGGCACGTAGTCGCTGAGCGGGCCGGGCGCGATCACCACGCCGGCGGCGTGCACCGACGCGTGGCGCGACAGTCCCTCCAGGGTGATCGAGTAGTCGAAGAGCTTCCTGTGACGGTCGTCGGACGCGTAGAGCGCCTTCACGTCCCGGATCTGCTTCACCGCCTCGGCCACGGTGTAGCTCTGGCCCGGCTGGTTCGGGATCTTCTTGGCGATCCGGTCGGTCTCGCCCACGTCGAAGCCGAGGACCCGGCCCACGTCCCGGATCACCGCCCGGCTCTTCATCGTTCCGAAGGTGATGATCTGCCCGACCGCGTCACGACCGTATTTGCGCCGCACGTACTCGATCACCTCACCCCGCCGCTCGTAGCAGAAGTCGATGTCGATGTCGGGCATCGAGATCCGCTCGGGATTGAGGAAGCGTTCGAACAGAAGGCCGTATTCGATCGGGTCCAGATCGGTGATCCGCAGCGCATAGGACACCAGGGACCCCGCCGCGGAGCCTCGTCCCGGACCTACCGGGATTCCGTTCTCGCGCGCCCAGCGAATGAAGTCCCAGGTAATGAGGAAATAGCCCGCATACCCGGTCTTGAGAATGACCGCGAGCTCATAGTCGAGCCGTTCGCGGACGTGCTCGGGAAGGGGGTCGTCCTCCGCCGGGGCTTCGGCACCCGACGCGGACGCATCCTCCGCCCCCGCTTCCGACCCGGACCCATACCGCTCCCTCGCACCCGCCTCGGCCAGGTGCACCAGGTATTCGTTGTCGTCGCTGAACCGCTCGGGCAGGGGGAATCGCGGCAGATGGTATTTCTTCTCCAGGGTCAGCGAGACCTCGTCCGCGATCTTCAGGGTGTTCTCGATCACTTCCGGCCGGCCGGGGAAGGCCGCCGCCATCTCCTCGTGGCTTTTGAAGTAGAGGCCGTCGTCGTACGTCAGGCGGCCCTCGTCGTCGTGGCTCTTCGCGGTCCCGATGCACACGAGGATGTCGTGGGCCGCGTGATGGTCGTGGTGCAGAAAGTGAGCATCGTTGGTTGCGACGACGGGAAGCCCCATGTCGTCGGCGAGGGCGAAGATCTTTTTGTTGACGGCGGCCTGGCCCGGGGTTCCGTGGGCCTGCACCTCCAGGTAGTAGCGGTCGGGGAAGGCGTTGGCGTACCAGTCCGCTACTTCACGCGCGCCCTCGTCGTTGCCGGCGTTCAGGTGACGAGCCAGTTCGCCGGCCATGCAGGCCGAAGTCACGATGAGCCCATTGGAATGGCGGGCCAGAATCTCCCTGTCCAGGCGCGGACGGTAGTAGAAGCCCTCGGTGTACCCGATCGACGAGAGTTTGATCAGGTTGCGGTAGCCCTCCGCGTCGCGCGCCAGCAACACCAGGTGATAGTGCGCCTTCCCGCCCTGCCCCGACCGGGCCCGCTCCCGGCGGTCGCCCGGCGCGACGTAGGCCTCCATGCCGATGATCGGCTTGACCCCGTCCTTGCGCGCCAGTTTCTGGAAGGTCCAGGCGCCGTACATGCAGCCGTGATCGGTCAGCGCCAGCGCCGGCATCTCGAACTCGCACGCCTTTCGGACCAGGTCCTTCAGGCGGTTTGCACCGTCGAGAAGCGAGTACTCCGAATGTGTGTGAAGGTGGACGAAGGACAACGCTACCGCCTCGACATCACTGTGTATCCCGACACTACGTCCCATCGCAGGGTGGATGCGTTCGCGTCGCCGCCCTCGAAGGTCAGGCGCGCCCCCCCGTCACCGAACGTCGTGCCGCCGTGGTAGTCGAGGGTATCGGCCTCCTGGCCTTCCTCGGGAATGTCCTGATCGCCCATCATCACGGCGGTGGCGGTGAGGACATCCCCGTCCGCGGCGATGCGGAGCGCAGCCCGGCCACCCCGGGCCGGGCCCGAGTACGTGCCCTCGAACCAGGCGAGATCACCGTCGAAGGCCATCGGTTCCGGGGTGGCGTCCCCCACCATCATCTCGACGATCTGCTCCGCAAGGGCCGTCGGACCGGGTGGGCCGGCGGTATTGACCAGGACCACGACCGTGAGGTCCTGGTCGACCAGGTACAGCGACTCGGTAAGGAAGCCGTTGATCCCGCCCCCGTGATGCAGGGCGCGGTGCCCCAGGATGTCGCTGGTCGCCAGGCCGAGGCCGTAGCGGATCTTCGTGCCGTCGTTGAGGTCCCCGGGCTCGATCAGCTGCGCATATGCGCCGTCGTCGAGCACCTCTCCGCCGTGCAGGGCGCCCAGCCACGTAGCCAGATCGCGCGCGCTGGAGCATAGCGATCCCGCCGCGTACGGCACGTTGTGGACGATGAAGCCCTTGTTGCCCAGGCCATTCTCGCCGACGTCGTACCCGTCCACCTTGCCCTTCTGGATCTCGGTCTCGCTGCAGTAGTGCGAGCGGTCCATGCCCAGTTCGGCGAAGATTCTCTGTTCGACGTAGTCCTCGTAGGTGGTGCCCGTAACCTCCTCGAGGATCATTCCGGCCAGGTAGTAGGCCGAATTGTTGTAGATCTCGTGCTCTCCCGTGGGGAAGTCGAACGGGTGCTCGCCCATGAGGGCCACCAGCGTATCGCGTGGGACACGCCGGACGAAGTAGGGCCGGGCGGCCGCCATTTCGGTGTAGCCCCGAATCCCGGAAGTGTGATCGAGCAGTTCCCGCACGGTGATGCTGTTCCCCTGGGTGGGGAAGTCCGGCAGATAGGTGCTCATGTCCGCGTCCAGGTCGACCAGCCCCTCCGCCTGTGCCTGGAGCAGGCCGACCGAGGTGAACTGCTTGGTGACCGAGCCGATCTCGTAGATCGCGTCTTCGGGCGTGGGGACCTCCAGTTGCAGGTTCGCCCAGCCGTATCCCCGAAACGCCACGGGCTCGCCCCCGTGCACGACCGCGACCGACGCGCCCGCGATGAGCCCTTCCCGGATGGGAGCCATGACGATGTCGTCGATGGCCGCCACATGGCCGGCGTGATCCGGATTCGCGTAGCCCACACCCTCGGCGCCGAATTCGCCGACCGAACCGCCTGCGTCCGGCTGGGCGCCGCAGGCCCCCAGGGCGAGCGATGCCGCGGACGCGAGGATGGCGAGGCGTTGCGTGGATAGGACGGTCGGAGGCGATTTCGGCAGTTGCATCGAGTGTCTCCCTGGCACTCCCGGTTTCACGTGCACTGGAAAGACCCGAGGATCTGCTCCAGCTGGATCATGTATTCATATTTTTCGCGGTCGGGCGCGTAAAGCCACGCATCGATCAGATAGGTCCGATCCTGGTCCGCACAGGTCACCGAGCGCGTAATGAACGGGCCCGCCGCGGGATACTCGTCCGGCGGATTCTCCCACACGGCCTGCACGCTGAGGACCGGATTTCCGCGGAACAGTCCGCGGGACTCTATCGTCCTTCTCAGGTTCAGGAACTGTGGATAGTTGTAGTACTGGTCCACAATGCGCGCTCGCCACTCGAGCAGCGCATCGGTATCGAGTTCGACCGCGGGACTCTGCCACGTTACCGCGAACTGTCGGATCAGCTCCGATGGATCCGGATTGTCGTTGCGGAACATGTGGATCCCGTCGAGCGTCCGGTATTGGTACACCGCGGGTACGACCAGGCTGAAGCGGTGGTCCTCCCTCAGCGTTCGGGCCAGCGCCGTATCGGGTCCGGTCGTGAACATCCGGGCCAGCACCCAGTCCCGGTACTGGCTGTCGAACTGGTCCGCCAGCTCCGGGAGCAGCCCCTCGATGGTCTCGGCGGCATCCGTTTCGTCGGCCAGCACGACCATCGTCACCAGCTGTTCCCGCGCCCAAACGTCCGCCACCTGGAGAATACGGGGCGGACTGACCGGCTCGTCCACCCTGGCAAGTGCCGGGGCAATCCACGGGTCATCCGGCGTCCCTATCACGAGCTGCTGCTTCAGCAGGCGAAGCCGGTACCAGACCTCCTCTTCGGCGGTCTGGTAGGTGACCTTGAAGGTCCTCTCGTCACGAACCGTGAAAACGCGCCTTTCCAGCGTCGGAAGCAGCGTGGGCTCGATCTGTGCCCACAGCTCCGGCGACGTGGTGACGATGATGCTGTTGACGTCCCCGACGGCCAGCGGCAAGCTGTCCCGGTCGTTGCACGCAGTCGTCGACAGGACCGAGACGGCCAACGCGGTCACGGCGGAAAGACAATGGCGGTACCCGGGGCTTCGGCTCTCCATGATTCGGTTCCCTATATTCAGAAATGAGTCCGGTGTGGGATGCACCGGAGTGATACACTACATCCGAGGAGGCGGTCCGGTCCATGCCACGCAGTCACGCCCGCGGCGCGTACGCGCTCTGTCTCGCTTTCACGCTGTCGGTTGCGGGCTGCGCTTCCGGCGAGCCGGCCGTGGCACCCTCCGGACCGGCGCCTCCCGCGGATCCCCCAGCGACGCCCGCTCCCGCCGAAACAACGACGCAGGCGAACACCCCCGCGGAGCCGCCCGAAGCACCCATCGAAGGGATCTTCAGCGACGTCCAGGCCGACCGCGGCGAGACGACGTTCGATGAGACCTGCTCCGAGTGCCACACCACGAGCGAATTCCGGGGCCGTACCTTCCAGTCCAATTGGGGGAGGCGGACCGTATACTCCCTCTTCAGGACCGTGCGCTCCACAATGCCCGATGACAACCCGGGAGGGCTCGACGAGCAGGTCTACCTGGATGTGGTGGCCTATATCCTCAGCATCAACGGACACGACGCCGGATCGTCGGAGCTGGCGCCCGACTCGCCGATGCGCGAGGTGCGAATCGCTCCCCCCGGCCCGGGTCCGCAATGAGCGGAAAAGGGAGGCAAAAGTGTGGAGCGGGCTCCGGCGGGCTGGATCGTCGCACCTTTGTAAAGGCAGCCACGGCCGGCACCGGTGCGTTGCTCGCCGGGATCGGCTCCCTTGAGGGCGAGGAGAACGACGCAGCTTCGCCGTCGCCGGGCGCGGCCAGCGGCGCCCCGGCGATCCACACGCGGCAGACGCCGGATGTTGCCGTGGTCGGTGCGGGAGCCTTCGGCGCCTGGACCGCCCTGAACCTGCAGCAGGCCGGCGCGCGAGTCACCCTCATCGATCAGTACGGGCCCGCCAACTCCCGCGCTACTTCGGGCGGCGAGACGCGCGGCGTGCGCACCGGGTACGGCGACCGCGGTCACGGGCTTCTGTGGACCCGGTGGGCCAAACGCGCCATCGAGAAGTGGAGGGCGTGGGACGAACACGGGCGCGAACTGCTCCTGCCGCGCGTTTTCTTCACCACTTCGGACCTCATCATGAGGGACGAGTGGACCGAGTTCATGGAAGACACCAGGAAAAACTGGGACGAGGCGGGCGTCGGGTACGAGGTCCTCGACGCGGACGAGGTGGGACGGCGGTGGCCGGTGATCGACCTCACGGACATCACGGTCGCCCTCTGGGAGCCGGACGCCGGGGTCGTCCGCGCCCGCCGCGCGATCGAATCGGTGGCGCAGGTCTTCGAACAGGCGGGGGGCACGATCACGATCGCCAGGGCAGACACGGGACCGGCCACCGCATCCCGGCTCGACGCGCTCACGCTACAGCCCGGCGAGTCCGTGTCGGCGGGAACGTACGTCTTCGCGCTGGGTCCCTGGTTCCCGAAGGCGTTCCCGGAGCTCATGGGCAACCGGCTGCGCATTCCCATGGGGAACGTCGTGTATCTTCGCACGCCACCCGGGGACAACCGCTACAGCTACCCCAATCTGCCCAGCTACAACTTCCCCGGTGTGACCGGCTGGCCCGCCCTGGGTCCCGACAACCGCGGATTCCGGGTTCGGCGCGGCGGGCGGGGGCCGGACGATCCCGATACCAGCCGCCGCTGGCTCCGCGAGGAAGAATACGAGAGTCCACTGGCCTTCGTGCGCGAGCGTTTCCCGGGCCTTGCCGACGCTCCGGTGAGCGAGACCCGGTCGTGCCACTACGAGATTTCGCTGACGTCCAACTTCTTTTTCGATCATCACCCCGACTACGACAATATCTGGCTGGCGGGCGGCGGATCGGCCGAGGGCTTCAAGTTCGGACCCGTGATCGGGGAGTATCTGGCCGGGCGGATCCTGGGCACGGAGACCGACCCCGAATTGATCGAGGCCTTCCGTCTTTCCGAAGAGGAGTTCGAGCCGCGATAGACCTTGCCGGACCGCGATGAGTTACCCGGCCGTCCCACCCGTGGTATTTTGGACACGGGCGGGCCGATAGGGCGACAGGGGCGTGATCGGAGAGGGGATATGCCAGGCAGTATCGGGGATATCGGGTGGGGTGCAGTGCGCAGATGGCTGGACGGCCTGTTTCAGGACATCAGGCTCGGCTGGCGCCGAATGATCCGTGCCCCGGGCTTTGCCGCCATGGCTTTCGTCACGATCTCCCTGGGGGTCGCAGGCAACACCGCGTTCTTTGCGTTGTTCGAGGCGCTCCTGCTTCGCCCTCCCCCGTACGCGGATCCCGAAGAGCTGGTCGACATCCGCCTTGTCGCGGCGGAGGACGCCTTCGGCACCTTCTCGTACCCCACATTTCGCGACATGGAAGCGGCAACCCGCTCCGTGTTCGCCGGAATGACCGGCGTGATGCCGAACATCGCGAGCTTCAGCGACGACTCCGGCCGGCGCGAGGACCTGCTCCACGAACTAGTGGCCGGACCCTACTTCAGGTGCTGGGCGTCCCGGCCCAGGTGGGCAGGGTCTTCGCACCCGCCGAGGGCACGGTAGCCGGCGCAGATCACGTGGTGGTCCTCAGCGACGCGTATTGGCGGCGGTCCTTCGACGCCGATCCCGGCGTAGTCGGCCGCGCGGTACACGTGAACGGCTTCCCGTACACGATCGTGGGCGTTGCGGCCCGGGATTTCCACGGCGTCCTGCCAATGCTGCGACCGGACTTCTGGGCGCTTGCGTCGATGGCCGATCAGATCTCGCTGAACGGCCCGGGCAGCCTCGAGCGACGCGGTCAGGAGTCCTTCATGGTCAAGGCCCGCCTTGCCGGCGGCGTGACGCGCACCGAAGCCGAGGCCGCCCTGGGCACGTTTGCCGAAGAGCTGATCACATCCCACAACGATCGCTATGCGGACCGACGAATCGTGATGACGCCAACACTTGCGTCGCCCATCCATCCCGCAGTCGACGGCGTCGTGATTCCCGTCGCCGGTCTGGTGATCGGTGTCACGGTGCTGGTGCTGCTCATCGCGTGCGTGAACCTCGCCGGCTTTCTCCTGGCACGGGCGGAACGGCGGCGGCGCGAAGTCGCGGTGCGGCTGGCCCTCGGGGCAGGACGGGCCCGCCTGATCCGCAGCCTCCTGACCGAGAGCGTGATGTTAGCGCTAGCCGGAGGGACCGCGGGAGTTGTCATTTCGCTCTTCCTGGTCGACTTCCTGCTGAACATCAGACTCCCGCTTCCCGTGGAGATCGTGGTGGACACGCGCCTCAATGCCAGGGTGCTCGCATTCGCGCTCGGAGTGACCCTGGCGGCAGCCGTGGTGCTTGGTTTGGCCCCCGCGCTCCGGTCGACCCGGACGGACGCAGCGGGTGCACTCAAGGACGAGAACTCCGGCGGTTCGCATCGTGTTGCCAGAGTGCGGGCGGCATTGGCGATCAGTCAGATTGCGGGCGCGGTGGTCCTGCTCGTCGCGGCGTCGCTCTTCACACGCAGTCTGGCCACGGCCCAGCGCGTCGATCCCGGGTTCGGCATGCATCCGGCGGCCATCCTCTGGCTCGAACCCGGTCGCGGCCGCGCGCCCGACGAGCGCCGCGCATTCCATGACGCGTACCTGGCCCGCCTGGCCGCGCTACCCGAAGTCGTTGCGGCGGGGTTCGTCACGATTGTTCCCCTGGACGGCACGGCCACAGCCACGATGACGCTCAACGTTCCCGGAATCGAGCCGCCGCGTGGACGGACCGGACACGAAATCGACTGGGCCGGCGTGGACGGAGCCTATTTCGAAGCGGTGGGAATCCCCGTCGTCGAAGGGCGGTCTTTCAACGAAGACGACGACATGGAGTCCCCGCCGGTTGCTATCGTCAGCGAGGCCATGGCGGCAGCCTACTGGCCCGGACGCAGCGCCGTGGGCGGAACGTACATCACGCGTGACGGAACCGAAGTCCGCGTCGTCGGCGTTGCCGGTGACACCAAAGTGCGCAGTCTGGGCGAGGATCTCCGCCCGCTCGTGTACGGGCCCGCGAGCCAGATGTCCTACGTGCATGGACGCGTCGTCGCCCGTACAGCCGCCGATCCCGAGGCCGTCCTCCCCGTCATGCTGGAGATGGCAACCGAACTCGATCCCGACGTCATCACGATCGACGCCAAGACGATGGAACAGCACCTCGCGTTCAGGTTGCTTCCGGGGCGGATCACCGCGGTGACCGTGAGTCTCATGGGAGGGCTCGCCCTGCTTGTGGCCGCCATCGGGGTGTACGGCATCGTATCCTTCAGCGTGGCGGCGCGAAAACGTGAACTGGGCATCCGCATCTCGGTCGGTGCCGAACCCGATCGACTCGTCGGCATGATGCTGAAGGCAGGTCTGACACTGCTCGCCGCCGGCCTCGCGATCGGCATCGCACTCGCCGTCTTTCTCACCCGCATCGTGCGCAACCTGGCGCACGGCGTCGAAGCGTTCGATCCGCTCATCCTGCTGGGCGTCGTGCTGCTGCTGACCGGCGTCGCGACGCTGGCCGCCTACGTCCCCGCCAGACGCGCCAGCCGCGTGGATCCCGTGAGCGTCCTGAACGAGGGCTGACGGGAAGCGGCAACGGACGGTAGATTCACTCGTACGGAAACGACCGCACGAGGAGGTGTGCATGCCCGGCCACAGCAAGCTGAGGATCATTCGGAGCGGGGCGCGGTTCGGGCTCGTTGCGATGCTGCTGGCAACGCCGGTCGCGGCGTACGCACCGGCCGCCCTGACGGCACAGGACGCCCATTCCGTCGGGCCCGCCCAGACCGTCACTACCTTGCTGGCCCGGTCGGAAGACCCGTTTGCAGGATTCGAAGCGTTCGTGACCGGCGTAATGGAAGATTGGACGATCCCGGGCGTTGCGGTGGGCGTGATCCGCGACGGCGAAGTCCTGCTGACCAGGGGATTCGGCTATCGGGACCTCGAGGCGGAGCTTCCGGTCACCGAACACACGACCATGGCCATCGGGTCGAACAGCAAATCGTTCACCGTGACGCTGATGGGCATGCTGGTGGACCAGGGGAAGCTGGAGTGGGATCGGCCCGTGCGCGACTACCTGCCCGACTTCCGGCTCCACGACGAATTCGCCACCGCCGAGATGACCCCCCGGGACCTTGTCACCCACCAGTCCGGGCTCCCGCGCCACGACAATGTCTGGTACGGGCGAACGGGCAGCCGCGCGGAGATCTTCGCGAAGCTCCGATACCTCGAGCCCAACGCCTCGTTCCGCAGCCGCTACCAGTACCAGAATCTCATGTTCATGACCGCGGGCTACCTCACGGAGCGGATCACGGGCGAGGACTGGGACGATCTGATCGAGCAGCGGATCTTTGGGCCGCTGGGCATGGAGCGTTCGAACACGTCGGTGCGCGATACGCCGACGTCGGGCGACTACGCGGTTCCCTATCTGCTGAGGGACGGAACGCTGACGCGTGTCCCCTTCCGCAACATCGACGCGGTCGGGCCTGCGGGCTCCGTCAACTCGAACGTGACCGAGATGCTCGCCTACATTCAGGCCCACATCGACGGCGGCGTCTTCGGCGGACACCGCCTGTTGTCCGAAGAGACCTCGGCAAACATGCAGCAGCCGCAGTTCGCCATGCCCGGCGAGTCCGAATTCACCGAACTGGGACAGGCCAGCTACGGCCTGGGTTTGCGCGTCAGCAGCTACCGAGGCCACAAGATGGTTGCCCACGGCGGCGGCATCGACGGCTTCATATCGTCGATGTCGTGGCTGCCTCGCGAGAGAATCGGCGTCATGGTGCTGACCAACCGCTCCGGGGACATGAACCCGGTGCCGGCCATGATCGCCTACAACGTGTACGACCGCCTCCTCGGACTCGATCCGGTGGACTGGAACGCCCGCAACCTTGAACTGCGCGACGAACAGCGCGCGCGCGCCGAAAAGACGAGACGCGAGCAGGAGGCCAAGCGCGTTTCCGGTACGCAGCCCAGCCATGTCCTGGCGGACTATGCGGGCTCCTACGAGCACGCCGGGTACGGCGGGATGGCGATACAGGTGCGTGACGGCGGGCTGGTGATCGTCTACGAGGACTTCGAGCTCGACCTGGAGCACTTCCACTACGACATCTTCCGGATCACGTCGCCGCCCAACATCGTACCGGTGACGGGCCTGGTGAGCTTTACGACAAACGCCGACGGCGTGGTGGGAGCCGTGGCGATTCCGTTCGAGCCGAACGGGACCGATATCGTCTTCGAACGCGCGGGGTCTTGATGTAACGGACGCCGGGTGGGTGCTGAGATCTGCGGCGGACATGGTCTCTGCGAGAATCAAACGTGAAATTCCGCAGTTGACTTGCGGATTTTCACGGATTATTGTTCAGAATGCTGATCGACCGCCCAGTTCCCACCGAGCGCATCCGACGGGCGTTCTCCGTTCATCCGGTTGTCGCGTTGACCGGACCGCGCCAGTGCGGCAAGACGACCCTGGCCCGGGAAATCGCGGCCCGCACGGGGCAAAGCTCGTACTTCGACCTCGAGGAGGCATCGAGCCGCCGCCGCCTGGCGACTCCCGAATACGCGCTCGGCCGACTCGAAGGGCTTGTGGTCATCGACGAAGTGCAGCGGTCTCCCGCGCTCTTCGAGACATTGCGGGTTCTGGTGGACAGGCCCGGCAACGCCGCGCGCTTCCTTCTGCTGGGCAGCGCGTCGCCGTCGCTGGTCAGGGGTGTCTCCGAGTCTCTGGCGGGCCGCGTCGGGCTCGTCGACCTGGGCGGATTCGATGTCGGCGAAGTGACCCCGGCACGGTGGCGCAAGTTGTGGCTGCGGGGCGGCTTTCCGCGCTCCTTCCTCACGAGTCCGGAGGGGTCGGAAATCTGGAGAAGGAACTTCGTTCGCACCTTTCTGGAACGCGACTTGCCGCAGCTGGGCATCACCATCCCTGCGGAGCGGCTGCGGCGCTTCTGGACCATGATCGCCCACTACCACGGCCAGACGTGGAACGCCGCAGAGTTCGCCCGTTCACTCGGCACCAGCGAAGGGACCGCCCGAAACTATCTGGACATCCTTGCCGGGGCGTTCATGGTTCGCGTGTTGCCGCCCTGGTTCGAGAACATCCGGAAGCGCCAGGTCAGGTCGCCCAAGACGTATGTCCGCGATACGGGCGTTCTGCACACGCTCCTCGGTCTGGACGACGATGACGAAGTGGCGGGCCATCCCAAGGTCGGCGCGTCGTTCGAAGGGTTCGCGATCGAGCAGCTTCTGGTGGCGTTCGACGTGCAGGACGCCTATTTCTGGGGTACACACGGCGGTGCGGAACTGGACCTTCTTGTACTTCACCGGGGCGCACGCTACGGTTTCGAGTGCAAGTTCGCGGACGCACCCGGTCCGACACGGTCCATGCGCGTGGCGCTACGCGACCTGAGGCTGGACCACCTGTGGATCGTGTTTCCGGGCGCGGAAGCCTACAGCCTGGACGAGCGGATCTCGGTGCTTCCGATCTCCGGCGTGCAGGAGAAGGCTCGGGAGTTGACTCGGCGCCGAGCGCGACGGGACTGATGTAACTCGCTTCTCACGGCGAGCGTAGGGTTGGACATGAAGCATCTACTGGCAGCTGGCATGGGAACTCCCGGCGGCGCTCAAGCGTTGCGCGGTCTATGCGTGGCGGCCCTGTTGGCCGGCGCGGCGCCGTTGGCGGGGCAGGTCGAGGCGACCGTTCGGGGTGTTGTTCGCTCGGCGATCACAGGCGAGCCGATTCCGGGCGCGGTCGTGCGGGTCGTGGGCACCAGCGTCGTGAACCAGACGGGAGTGGACGGAAGTTACGCGCTGCTGTCGGTGCCGCTGGGCGTGTCCGTGCTGCGTGTCACACATCCGGAGCACGTGGGGATCGCGGAGCGCCTGACCGTGGAAGCCCCCGCCCTCGTGGTGCGTGACTTCGAGCTGATGGCACCCGCTTTCGTATTGGAAGAGATCGTGGCGCGTGCCATGCGGCGACAGGTCGACATACCCGACCGCACCATCCAGGGTGAAGAGCTGCAGGGCAATCGGGGTGTCCGCGAAGTGCTGGACGGTGTGACGGGGGTCACCCTGGTACGGACCGGGGGCGCGGTGGGGATGGGCTACTACCTCCGGGTCCGAGGCGCGAAGAGCTTCAGCTTCAACCGGCACCCGGTGGTGTTCATCGACGGCGTGCGCGTGCAGGCGCTCGGCTACGACGGCGGCCTGGGCGCACTCGAACTCATCGATCCGGGAACGATCGCGCGCATCGAAGTACTCAAGGGCCCGGCCGCTGGTGCCGAGTACGGACCCGACGCGGCCGACGGCGTCGTGCTGATCACGACGCGGCGTGGCGGCAGAGGCAGGTAGAACGGGGGCGGGCCCCGCCACCCGGCCCCCCCCCCCCACTGGTCAGCCCAGGGTTTTGTTTGCGGTTGGATCCACCCGCGGCGATTGGCCACCCCTACCGGTTGC
>VYAQ01000056.1:0-10000 GCA_009844885.1 Gemmatimonadota bacterium | reverse complement strand
CCCCCCCCGGGGCGGGTGGGGGGTGGTCCCCCCCCCGGGGGGGGGGGGGTGTTCGGTTTGCCGGGGGGGGGGGGCGCGGGCCCGCCGCCCCCCCCCCCGCCAGTGGTCAGCCGATGTTTTCGTTGCCGTTGGTCTCCACCAGCGGCAATTCCCAACACGTCACGGTACCGTACTCGGCACCCGTCTGATCCAGTCCATTCGGGTGAATCGAGCCCGGCTCGCCGAGGAACGGAATCTGCTGGGCCGAGCCGCGGTATTGCAGCATGTCGTTGAACCGCCATGCCTGCTCCACGAAGAGCTCGCGCGAACGCTCCGCCAGCACCGCGGCGATGACGTCCGCCTGCGACGCCGATGCTCCGCCCGCCCACTCGGGCAACCCGGCCTTCGCGCGCAGCGTGTTGATCACGCCGACGGCCGTCGCCATATCGCCCATCTGGGCAGACGCCTCGGCGATAATCAGCTGAGCCGCTTCCCATGATGCCATCGGCGCCGGGTCGGCGCGCGACGTGTACTTGTCCGTGAAGTAGTGGATCGTCGAGAAGTCGAAGGCCTGGTTGCCGATTGTTCGCACTGGAACCCTCGGATCCGGCATCCCGTCGTTCTGCGTCAGATCGCCGGCGTCGCTCACCGTCAGATCCCTGAAGTGGTTCGCGACGGATCCGTGCTTGCTGACCCCGTCGTTGGTGTCGTTGAGCCGACGTTGCAACTGGTTCATGCGCCTGTCGTTGTCCGCGGCACGGTCGGCGGCGAACTTGAAGCCCTCCGGAACCTGCTGCGCGTCGGAAATCGCACCGGACCAATCTCCCATATCCAGCTTGGCACGGGCCCGGCCGGCGTACGACGCAGCAACCCTTGTGGGGTCTCCGGCGCCGCTGATCGCCTCGGTGAACTTCTGCACCGCCTCGGCAAACACCTGGTCGGGCTGCATTTCCGCGCCACCGTCGAGCGCCATCGAGCAGAAGCCCTCGCCCAGCGCGAGCAGAGACCAGCCTCCGTACAAGCGCACGGTGCCCTGCATCCGGGCCTTGTCCGGCACGTCCCCGGCGTCGAATTCGGCCAGCTTGGAGAAGACGTCCTCGTTCTGGAACCGGGCGGTCTGAAGCGGCGTGTAGATGCCGTAGTTGCTTGCGCAGGAGCCCTGTGCCAACTGGCTTCCGGATGACGACTGCAAGCTCATCTTGCGCTGTCCCCACTCCCGCATGTTGAGATTCCCCGATGTCGGAATCCACTCGTCCGAGTGGTGCGATGCCGCAGCGGCGAAGTTGCTCCAGGCACACTCGGCATCTCCGATCACCGAGTTCACCAGGACGGTAGCGAGCGCAGGGTCACTCAGCGAATTCGCGTCTACCTTGCCGGGGATATCCACTTCCAGGATCGCGTCCAGGTCGCATCCCGTCGTCAACAACACGGCCGGCATCAGAAGGCCGATCGCGGCCCGCCGCGCGGCGTCTCTGATTCTTGTAGTCATGGAACCGCTCCCGATCTGGTCGTGCACTTCGTTCTCGTGTACTTCGTTCAGGGCCCACATCAGAATGTGATCCTGAGGGTCGTCGTGAAGGTCCTGAGCTGGGGCCAGCCTTCCTGGTTGTAGGCGCTGAGTCCAGCCGTGGAACCGCCGAGCTGGTTCGCTACTTCGGGATCCATCTGTTTCACCCCGAATTTCTCGGCGTCGCCCACCCAGAGGGTCAACAGGTTGTTCACGGCAACATTGAGGTTCACGCGCGACGCGTTGAGACGGCTCGCCCATTCGCTTGGCAGTGTGTAGCTGGCGGAGACCGTACGCAGCTTCGCGAAGTCTCCGCTGATGATCCCCGGCTGCCAGAGCCCGATCCCTCCAAGTGACTCGTAGCCGAGGAGGATTGGATCGGTGCGCTCCAGGATTGCTCTCGAGTTGATGAAGAAGCGGTGCTGCGCGGCGATGTCGCCGCTGATCAGGGTACGTCCGCCGACATAGTCGACCAGTCCATACAACTGGAGGTTTCGGCCGATCGAGATGCTGGCGTAGGCACTGCCTTCCTTGTCGGGAACCGGCTGCCCCCAATAGACGCTCGGAGCATCCGCACAGGGCACCGGAGCACCGCCGCCCAGCGAGAGATTCTGCGTCTCGGCGCTGGGAAGCACTTCCCCACCCTCGCACATCACGTTGGTGGCGCTGCCGTTGTCGATCGTTGCGCTGACCACGCGCTTGTGGTAGATGCCCGCGAGCGGTTGGCCCTGGACATGGTATTGGCCGCCCGAAGTCCACTGGATGATCGCGGGCTGCCCGCCAAGGTCCGATATTTCGTTGTCTGTCGTCGAGAAGGTGCCGCCGATGTCGACGCTGAGGTTCTCCGAGTTGAAGACGTTGGCGTTGATGCCGGCTTCGATGCCCGTGTTCCTGACCTCTCCGATGTTCTGGAACTGCACCCCGGGGAAACCGTTCGAGGGCAGCGCCGGCACAGAGACAATCGCGTCGCTGGTCGTCTGGTCGTACCAGGTGAATTCCAGCCCCACGCGGTCATCAAGGACGCTCGCGTCGAAGCCGATTTCCACTTCCGTACCCACCTCCGGCTTCAGATCGGCGTTGCCAATGTTTTCCGGCGTGACCGTGGAGGCTCCACCCGGGCCCACCGAGGGCTCATACGTCCTCAGCGCGTCAAAGACATCGGGCTGGCGGCCCGCTTTCCCCCAGGCGGCCCGCAGCTTGAGCTGCTGCACGAAGCCGACACTTTCGGCAAAAAAGTCCTCGTCGCTGATCACATACGAACCGGACAGCTTGGGATATACCACGAAGTCGAAGTTCTCACCGAAGGCGGAGTTGTCGTCACCCCGGACGGCGCCGGTAACGAACAGCTTGTCCCCCAGACCGATCTGCTCCTGGAGGAAGACCCCGAACGTCTTGTTCTCGCGGTAGTCCTCGTTCGCACTCCGCGTCGAGCCCGACGGGATCGTCTCCAGGGACTTCACCGGGAACGTCGTGCCCCTGCCCCAGAGTATTTCGGATTTCTTCTGATAGTACTGAACGCCGCCGCCCGTGTTGAGCGTCACGTTGTTCATCGGCGACCACTGGCTGCTCACCTGGTAGTCGGCCGAAACGTACGACGTGCGCTCGTTGACGATCGTCTTCTGGCCCGTATTGAAGAAGTTGCCGAGGTTGCCGGTGGCCAGATACAGCTCGGAGTTCGTGCGATTGCCGAAGTCGCCGCCGAACACCAGGCGGTGGTTCATCCATTCGCTTGGCCGCCATTGCGCCTGAAGGCTGTATGTCGTTCTGTCGACATCGGTGATCCCTTCGATTTCATCCTCGTACGCCTCGGGCAGATAGGCGATGTAGCCCCGCGAGGGTCCGTCAAGCGCCTGCGGCGTACCGCTTCCGGGCTCACAGCCGGGTGCCGGGCAGGACCAGATCACCGCCGTCAGCAGCGGCTGCTGTGCCGAGGCGGACTCCAGCTTGGAGCGGTTCGCCCCGAGGCTGAAGTCGAATCTCAGTGCCTCGCTGGGAGCGTAAGTCAGGTTCGCCCGGCCGCGCAGAGAATTCTGCCAGTTGTAGGGCACCGGCCCTTCCTGCCGGTCGAACTCGCCGCTCACGTAATAGGTCACGGTCTCGGTGCCCCCACTCACGTCCGCACCGTACGACTGGTTGTGGCCTGTCCGGAACCAGTCGCGGCCACCGTTCGCCTGACACCCGGTGTAGATGCTGGAGTCGCAGTCCAGCAGACCAAAGGTGTTTTCCTTGTCGTGCTGGAGAACGTTGACCTCGACGATCTCGCCCGAGGCGCTCCTGTAGTAGGTGGGTGGCACCAGGTCGATCGGGTTGGGCATCCAGGACGCACCCTGCCGCATGCGGGCCGTCACCTGGGGCGCACCACGCGCACCCCGCTTGGTGATGATCTGGATCACGCCGTTCGACGCTTCCGTCCCGTAAAGTGTGGCGGCGGCGGGTCCCTTGATCACCTCGATGCTCTCGATCTCGTCGGGGTTGAAGTCGTTGATCCGGGACGGCGAGTCACCGCAATCGGCACCCACACCGCAAAGCAGGCCCGCGTCGCCATCGTCGCCGTTGACGCGAATGCCGTCCACCACGACGATGGGTGTCGCCGCCAGCGTGAGGGAGGCGACTCCTCGAATGCGTGTGACCCCGCCCTCTCCTATGGCGCCGCCCGTGTTCATGATGCGCACGCCCGGGACGGTGGCCGAGAGGAGTTGCTGCACCTCCGCCACCGGTGCCCGTTCCTGAAGGACCGCCGCGTCGACGCGGCCGATGGCGTTCCCGACGGACCGCGCCTGCTGTTCGCCGACCGTGCCCGTGACGACGATTTCGTCAAGGGAGATGGCCGTCTCCTGCATCTCGATGGTAACGGCCTGGTCGGCGTTGGCCGTGGCCGTGGCCTCGCGGTAGCCGATCATGACGACACGCAAGGTGACCGACGCCGAGGGCGCGTTGAGGATGAGAAACCTTCCCCTGTTGTCGGTGAGGCTGCCGATCTCGGTCCCGTCGATCAGTACCTGGGCACCGACAAGCGGCCGACTGGTCGTGCCGTCCACGACCGTTCCCGTAATGGTGGAGGTCTGTGCGGCCACGGGCGCGACGGCGAGCGCCAGGGCCATGAAGCCCGCTACACCCACGGCGGCAAGTCGCCACAATCGTGGGGTCGCTCGGTTCGAACGGAAGTCTGGTCTCATGGGATTCTCCTTTGCTCCATCTGGATTTGCTCTTCCACCACCCCGCTCATATGAAAAGCGGGGCTGCCGCCAAAACGCAAGCGGCAGCCCCGCAATGCCTTGCCATCAGTTGGTTCAGCTGCTGATGTTCTCGTTGCCCTTGACCTCCACCTCGGGCAACTGGAAGCACGTTACGTCGCCGTACTCCGCCCCGGTCTGATCCAGTCCATTGGGATGGATCGAGCCAGGTTCACCAAGGAACGGAATGTCGAAGCGCAGCATGTCGTGCAGGCGGTGCCCGCCGAGCACGAACAGCTGACGACGACGTTCCTCCTTGACGAGGTCCACGATTTGGCCTGCGCTCACGTCCGCAGTGACCTCGGGAAGTCCCGCAGCCATGCGGAGCCCGTTGATCTTGCCCAGCGCCCCCGCCACGTCGCCCTGCATGGCCAGCGCCTCGGCTTCGAACATGCGCGCCTCGTGCCAGTGTACGAGGGGTAGCGGATCGCCACGGGAATTGTATTTGTCGTGGTAGTACAGTGTGGTGGCGAAGTCGGCGGCCAGCGTACCGTCGGTCCGCGCGTTGACGCGAGTGTCCTTGACCCCGTCACCGCCATCCATCGGCATGCCGTCGGCCCCGATGGTCAGATTCTGGTAGTTGTCCGCCAGGGACCCGTGAGCCCGGAACCCCGTCGGGGCATTGAGCCGTTCGAAGTAGTAGTTGTATCGTCGTGGCTCGGCGTTGTCGCGGGTAACGTTCACCGCGAAGCCGTCCGGGATCTGGGAGGCGTCGGCGATCGCGCCCGCATAGTCGCCCTTGGCGATACGAACACGCGCGCGCCCCAACATGCCCTGCATGGTCAGCGTCTCGTCCCCGGCCGCCTGTGCCAGCGAGATTGCCGAACTGAAGCGCTGTTCGGCCTCAGCCTGCACCTCGGCAGGCTGCATCGCCGAACCCCCGTCGATGGCCATGCGACAGAAGCCTTCACCCATCGCCACGAGCGGGAATGCGCCCCATGTGGCGGCGGTCGCTTGCTTGGATGCCAGATCCGCCACTTCATCGGCGGGGAACCCTGCCAATCTCGTCGCCACGTCTTCCGCCTGGAATCGGGCCGTGTGGAGCGGCGTGAACATCGGATATCCCCAACCGCCACAGGTTCCCTGAGCGTATCCGGCGTCGCTGGCGTAGATCTTCCGCTGTCCCCAGTTCCGCATCGTGAGGTTCCCGGAAGTCGGCACGTACTCGTCCGAGTGGTGCGCGGCGCCTGCAACGTACTGGTTCCAGCTACATTCGACCTCGGCAACCACGCCTGTGGTGAGCACATCCGCCAGGGCGGCATTGTCCAGCGCCTCTTCGAGCACCTTGCCCGGCACATCTACACTCAGGATCTCGTCCAGGCTACATCCCGAGAACACGGCGAAGGAAGCCATGAACAGGACCGAAGCCTTCAGCCTGTTTTTCGCTATCATCTCTTCTCTCCTTGTGATCTAGAATGTGAACCGAACGGTGGACACGAACCGAGTGAGCTGTGGCCAGCCCTCTTGCACGTAGCCGTTGAGCCCGAACTGACCGGGACTCTGGCGCGCTCGCTCGATATCCATGATCGGGTGCCCGAACGAGTCCTTCGACTTTTGCCAGATGGTCCAGAGGTTGTCGACCGAAGCAGTAATCGCCACGCGGCTCGCCCAAGCCAGTTCGGCGATGGATTCCGGCAGCGTGTAGGAGGCCGACAGCGTTCGCAACTTCATGAAATCGCCCGCGACGACGCCCGACTGCGCGAGGCCCTGGGCCCCGAGTGCCTCATATCCGAGCAGGATAGGGTCGGTTCGCTCGAGGATGGCCCTGGAGTTGATGAAGAAGCGATGCTGAGCACTCACATCCCCCAAGCTCAGGTGGTGTCCCGCCACGTAGTCGACCAGCGCATACAGCGACAGGTTCTGTCCGACGCGCACGTTGGCATAGACGCTTGCCTCCATGTTCGGAATCGGCTGGCCCCAGTACACCTCCGGAGCGTTCGCGCAGGGAACCGGAGCACCGCCGCCCCATGAGAAATTGGAGCCCTCGCCCGTCTCCCCACCCTCGCACATGAGGTTGGTGGCTACGTTGCGCCCACTCGATCCGTCCAGCTGGGCGCTGACAACCCGCTTGTAGAACATGCTTCCCAAGGGGAAGCCCTCGACATGGAACTGGCGGTTGAGGCTCGACGAACTTTGCACGATCGGGGGCTGACCGCCGAGGTCTGTGATTTCATTCTCGAAGGTGGAGAACGTCGTCCCCAAGTCCAGGCCGAAAGCTTCCGAATCGTAAACGGACCCATTGATTCCCACTTCAATGCCCCGGTTGGTGATCTGGCCGATGTTCCTGAACTGGACACCGGGGAAACCTCTCGAGGGAATGACCGGCACGCGGACCAGCGCATCGTTGGTCGTCTGGCTATAAACCGTGAATTCGAGCGCGATCAGGTCGTTCATCAGGCCGGCATCGAATCCCAGCTCGATCTCTGTGCCGACCTCGGGCTGCAGGTCCGGGTTGCCGATGTTCTCGGGAGTCAGGACCGATGCACCCTCTGGTCCTACAGTGGGTGTGTAGGTCTGGATCGCGTCGAACACGTCCGGCTGCTTACCCGCCTTCCCCCACGCGGCTCTAAGCTTCAGCGTGTTGACCCCGGGAACCATGTCCTGAAAGAACGGCTCGTCGCTGATCACGTAGGACGCTGACAGCTTCGGGTAGACCACGAAGTCGAAGTTCTTTCCGAACGCGCTGTTGTCGTCCCCGCGCACGGCGCCGGTGAGGAAGAACCTGTCGCTCCAGGCGATCTGTTCCTGCAGGAAGACACCGAAGGTCTTGTTCTCGAGAAAGTCCTCCGCGGCCTGCTTTGTGGCGCCGGACGTCACTGTCTCGAGCGCCTCGACGGGGAAGGTCTCCCCATGGGCACGCGTCGACTCCTCCCGACGCTGGTAGTACTGCGCCCCGCCCGAGGTGGTGAGGCTGAAGTCTCCGAAAGTCAGTGGGACGTTGGCCTGATAGTCGAGCGAAAAGTAGCTCGAGCTCAGGTTGATCACCGTCTTGCGGCCCCATGGGGTGAATTGGCCGGGCGGTTCCCGGCCGGTCGTGCGGTACAGTTCCGAACGCCTGTCGACGGTGAAATCGCCGCCCATTATGGCGCGGTGGGTGAGCCATTCGTACGGCTCATGCCTGGCCTCGAGAGAGAATGTGGTGCGATCGACATGCTGGAGTCCCTCAATATCCTGCTCATAGGCCTCCGGCAGATAGGCGATGTATCCCCGATACGGTCCGTCGATGCGGTTCTGAGTGTCGGAACCCGCTTCACAACCCGGTGCCGGACACGCCCAGATGATCGCCGTCGGCAGGGCCTGCTGGGCCGATGCCGACTGCGCCTTCTTGCGGATCGCGCCAAGACCGAAGTTGAGCTCCAGCTTCTCGGATGGAGTGTAGGTCAGATTGGCGCGGCCGCTCATCCGGTTCTGCCAATTGTACCAGACGACACCCTCGTCCCGGTCCCAATCGGCGGAAACATAGTACGTTATCTGCTGGGTTCCTCCGGTGACGTCCGCACCGTAGGATTGCGCGTGGCCCGTTTGGAACCACTCATTGCCGTAGACGTCCCGGTCGGTCTTCAGCACGTTGAAGGAAGTAACCTCTCCCGCGTTGCACCGCAGGCGATCATCCACGTCGATCGTCTGGGACACGCCGTTGCACATGTACCACACGTCGGGGAACATGTTGTAGACGTCCGGATAGAAGTTGGCGCCCTGCTTCATCGTGACGGTGACCCGAGGCGCTCCCGTGCGGCCCCGCTTGGTGATGATGTTGATCACGCCGTTGGAGGCCTCGGTCCCGTAAAGCGTCGCTGCGGCGGGCCCCTTGATGATCTCGATGTTCTCGATCTCGTCGGGGTTGAAGTCCTGGAGACGCGATGGCTGGGCGTTGCCGTTGAACCCCCACCATCCGAAGGCCGAGTTGCTCTCCTGGCCATTGACGCGCACACCGTCCACATAGACTAGCGGTTGGGCACCGAGCGAAAGGCTGGCGATGCCCCGGATCCGTGTCGTGCCACCCGCACCGACCTCGCCACCGCCCATCGAAACCCGCACGCCCGGAACGGTGGCGCTGATCATCCGCTGAACATCGACTGCCGGGGCCAACTCCTCGAGTTCGGACGCGTTGACCTGCCCGATCGAGTTGCCGACCGCTCGCGCCGCCTGCTCGCCGACGACCCCGGTGACAACGATCTCGTCGAGCGAAATCGCGGTCTCCTGCAGTTCGATGGTGACCGCCTGACCGCTGGATGCGCTGGCCGTGGCTTCACGGTAGCCGATCATCACGACCCGCACGGTGACCGTGGCCGTCGGCACGTTCAGGATGAGGAACCGGCCCCGGTTGTCCGTGAGGACACCGAGATTGGTCCCTTCCACCTGCACCTGCGCACCGCCGAGCGGGCGCTGGGTGCCGCCGTCCACGACCGTTCCGGTGATGGTGTTCTGAGCAGCCACAGGCGCCACGGTCAGCGCCAGGGCCACGAAGCCCGCCACGCCCGCCGCGGCGAGTCGCCACAATCGCGGGGTGGCTCGGTTCGAACGGAAGCTTTGTCTCATGGGAATCTCCCTGCTGGTGTGGGTGTGAGACTCGTCCTCGCGAGGGCCTGCCGAAACAGGACCCTCACACGGGGTTGCCAAGATAATCGCCAGTCCGGCAAACCCGCAATAGGCGTACTCATTATTGTATACAATAGCTACTTCGTACGTACACAGGGCTTTGACCTGGCAAGGCGAGCCGCCGAGACATTCGCCGACTGGTCCCGGACGCTCAACACCCCTTACCGCGACGGGGCAGGCGTCGCGGTTCCTGAGCAGCGCGAAGACGATCTGGGGATTGCGGCACTTGCCTTCGCGGGATTGACCCAGCTTGGCGAGCGGAAGCTTCGAGCACTCCAACCCGACCGAGGTGAGGTCGCAGAGCACTTGGGCTCCCTCCCGAGGTGGCCGGCAACCAAAAGTGGCGCTCCGTGCGGGGGAGCCGCGCAAGCAGCCAGTCCATCGCGTGGTATGGCCCGTTCCCGGGAGCGGCGCCGGTCCACAATCGGGATCGTCGATTCCCGGCGGCTAATTGGTGAGCGATGGCTGACGTTAGCCGCCGGAAGCGCTTCGAGTGAGTGCTTGACGCTGTAGTAGCCGTCCAGTGGTCGGGGCCTTGTTGGACGTGCACCCCTACGACCGCAAGACGAGGGCTAGGGCCCCCCGCTACTGTGTCTGAGCTAGGCCGGCCTGATACTCAAGTGACCCGGTCAAGCCCGACACGCCAGCGGATCGCGAGCGGGTCATCCGCACCATCGGTTGC
>VYAQ01000207.1 GCA_009844885.1 Gemmatimonadota bacterium | reverse complement strand
CCTCCCAGGTCACCCTTCCCCCCGCCACCGTCCGCAAAACCGGAATCTCCTTGATCGCATCCGGGTCCGCGTCGTGCGGGTCGGACGCCAGCACCACGAAGTCCGCCAGCTTGCCGGCCGTCACCGATCCCTTGATGTCCTCCTCGAACGAGGCGTACGCGCCGCCCATCGTGCAGATCCGCATCGCCTCGGGCACGGTGATCCGCTGGCTCGGTCCCCACACGCGCCCGTCGAAGTCCTTCCGCGTGACCATGCTCTGGATCGCCATCAGCGGCTCGTAGGGCCCGGGCGTGTAGTCCGACGCCGGCGCCACCGGAATCTCGTAGTCCAGGAACGACCGGTGGGCGAACATCCACTCCATCTTCTCCGGCCCGTACTCGACCCACTTGTTCCCGTGGTAGTGAGCGTAGGTATAGAAGGGCGTCGGCACCGCCCCGGCGGCCTTGATCCGCGCGAGAAGGTCGGGATTCACGAGCGAGCAGTGTTCAATACGATGCCTCGGGTCCGGCCTCGGCCACAGCTCCTGGACACGTTCGTACGCGTCCAGCACCATGCCGATCGTGACGTCGCCGTTGGCGTGGATGCCGATCTGCCAGCCCGACCGGTGCGCCACCTCGACAACGTCGTGGAGGGCATCCGGCGTCATGGTGAGGAGGCCGTAGTCGTCCGGACGCCCGACGTACGGCGTGCTCATGCGCATGGTGCGTTCCGATGCCGAGCCGTCCGCCCCGTACTTGACCCCGCCGACGCGCAGCCACTCGTCACCCAGTCCGGTCGACACGCCAGCCTGGCGCATGTCCTCGTAGGCGCCGCGCATCATCATGTACACGCGGCAGCTCAGCTCGCCGTTGCGGTAGGCGGCGCTGTACGCCCGCACGCTGTTGGACGAGGTGCCCGCGTCGTGAAACGAGGTCAGCCCCGCCCGGGCCATCAGCTCGGTGATGAGCTTGACGCCGGCGCGGCGGTCGTCGTCCGTGTGCGTGCTGGGGATCAGCCCCGAGAAGACGTAGTTGGCGCGTTCCGCCACCAGGCCCGTCAATTCCCCGCCCTCGCGGTCGAACCTGCCACCGAACGGGTCGGGCGTCTCGGCCGTGATGCCCGCCGCCGCAAAGGCGCGCGAGTTGTACACGCTGGTGTGCCCGCCCCGGTGCCCCACCACCGCCGGGTGGTCCGGCACGGCCTCGTCCAGGTCCAACCGGTTGAGCGGCCGTCCCTCGGCCAGCTTGGTGTCGTCGTACTTGAAGCCCTGGATCCATTCGCCAGGCGGCGTCTCGCGGGCCCGCGCGGCCATGCGGTCCTTGATCTCGGCGATGCTGCGCACGTCGACGTTCACGTCTTTGAGCTCCCGCACGCCCGCGCCCGCCGGGTGCGTGTGCGCGTCGATGAAGCCCGGCGTGATCACCGCGTCCCCGTGGTCGAAGACCTGTGTGCCGGCGCCGCGGAGCGCGTCGATTTCGCCGCGCGAACCGACCGCCATGAAGCGGCCGTCCTTCACGGCGAGCGACTCGGCGGTGGGGTTGTCGTCGTCCATCGTGTGGATGATGCGGCCGTGGGCGATCAGGTCGGCGGTGGTCAGCTCGGAAGCGCCGGTGCGCAGGACAACACCCTGGCCATCCCCGCAACCGGCGAGAAATCCGGCGCCGACGGTACCCGCCGCCGCTCCCAGGAACTGGCCTCTCGTCACCGACTTCATCTGATCCTCCAGCGTTGGGGCCGGCCCGTCGACGGGCGCTCCAGGCCCCTGCCTGACGCAGCTCCCGGCCCTGCCTGACGCAACTCCCGATCCTGCCTACCGCACCCGATCCCCGATGCGGCTTCCGCGCACCTCCGTGATCCACGGAAAGGGCCGAAACGAATCCCGGTCGTAGGAGAAGTAAATAAAGGCCACACGGCCCTTGAACCGCCAGCCTTCAAGAAAGCCCCAGAGCCGCGAATCGATGCTGTCGTCGCGGTTGTCGCCAAGCATGAAGTAGTGGTCCGCCGGAACGGCCAGCGGCCCCCAGTTGTCCCAGGTCCCCAGGTAGTCGTCCCTGGCTCCGCCCACCAGGAACCCGTGCTGCCAGCGCATCTCGGGCTCGTGGTAGTCACGCGGGCCGCCCGTCTCCACGTAGGGCTCGTCGTGCACTTCACCGTTCAGGTAGAGCACCTTGTCGCGCATCTCCAGCGTGTCGCCGGGCATGCCGACCACGCGTTTCACGATCGTCATGTTCTCTTCGTGATGCGGATCGAAGACGAGGACTTCGCCGCGACCGGGCTCCGAGTAGCCGGGGATGCGGATGTCCGTGAAGGGAATCCGCGAACCGATCGCGAGCTTGTTGACCGCCAGAAAGTCGCCCACGAGCAGGGTGTTCTCCATGGACCCCGAGTCGATCACGTAGTTTCCCATCAGGAAGACCCGGATGAAGAGGACGATGGCGGCCAGCGTGGCCAGATAGCGAATCGATCCGAACAGTCCGGCGCGTCGACCGGTCCCCTGCTCCGCGCCCGCGGCCTTCTTCGCGCCGGTGCCCTCCGTCGCAGGTTCCCTCGTCGCGCTTCCCCGCTTCGCGCGCGCGCCTTTCCTGGCGCTTCCCCGCTTCGCCTTGCGTCCC
This sequence comes from Gemmatimonadota bacterium, assembly GCA_009844885.1. Classification (GTDB taxonomy): domain Bacteria; phylum Gemmatimonadota; class Gemmatimonadetes; order Longimicrobiales; family Gaopeijiaceae; genus Bin94. The sequence goes on along the minus strand of VYAQ01000207.1, from coordinate 6,986 downwards.
CTGCGTCCCATCCCGCGCGCGTCAGCCTCCGGAGCGTGCCCGCGTGAACGGTCCGCCCACGACGCGCTTCACATCGTCCATCTCTTCGGCCGCGCCCGGCGGCGGCTTCGTCTTCAGGCTCACCACGATCGTCACGACGAAGCCGGCCGCGAAGCCCGGGATCATCTCGTAGAGGTCGTAGAAGTGCTCCTTCACCACGAGCACCCAGAGCACCGCCGTCGCGAACCCGGCGATCATCCCCGCGAGCGCACCCGCGCGGGTCGTCCCCCGCCAGAAGAGCGAGCACAGCACGACCGGGGTGAACGCCGACGCCAGCCCCGACCAGGCAAACAGCACGAACCAGAAGATCATGCGGCTTTCGGGCAGCGCGACCGCGAGTCCGCCGAGCCCGATCACCACCGTCAGCCCGCGGCCGATCAGCGCCAGCCGCCGGTCCGAAAAATCCGGCCGGAAGACCTTCTGCACCGTGTCCCGGACGACCGCCGACGAGGCCAGGATGAGCAGCGAGTCCACCGTCGACATGATCGCCGCCAGCACGACCACCAGGATCACGCCCGCCACGATTGCCGGGAACAGCTCCGTCGACATCACCGGCAGCACGGTCTCGGGGTCGCCCAGTCCCGGGAACAGCACGCGGCCGGCCACCCCGGTCAGCACGGCCCCGATGTCGAAGACGATGATGCAGGCCACCGCGATCACCCCGCCCTCCGAGATCTGCCCCCGATCCCGTGCCGACATGAACCTCGTCAGCAACTGGGGCGCGCCCAGGAACGCGAGCCCGATCCCCACAAAGCTGATGGCGCTCATGACGCCCATCACCGACATCCCGTGCTCGCCCATGGGCCTGAGCAGCGCCGGGTCCGCCGCCGCGATCGCCGCCATCGTTTCACCCCATCCGCCGGCCTGCCAGATCCCCACGATCGGCAGCACCAGCAGGCACAGGAACATGAGCACGCCCTGCAGCACGTCGCTGTACGCCACCGCCTTGAAGCCGCCGATGCTGGTGTAGAGGAAGATCACGGCCGCGCCGATCAGCACGCCCCCCTCGTAGCTCGTGCCCAGAAACGACGAGAACGCCTTCCCCGAGGCCGTGAGCTGCGCGGCGGTGTACGCCCACACCATGCTGAAGATGATCAGCGCGCTCACGATCCGGATCGCGTGGGCGGGGTCCCGGAAGCGGTCGGAGAGATAGTCGGGCACCGTGATCGCGTCGTAGCGGTCGGTGTACTCCTTGAACGGCCGTGCGACCAGCGTCCACGCCAGCGCCACTCCGATCACCTCGCCGAGGACGACCCACAGCGCGTGGAACCCGACGAGATACCCCATCCCCGTCAGCCCCAGGAGCAGCCAACCGCTCTCGCCGGTCGTGTTCGACGAAAACGCGATCACCCACGACGGCAGCTTCTTGCCCGCCAGGTAGAACCCCGACACGGAACGGCTCTCGCGACTCGCCCACCATCCGATCCCGATGAGGACCAGGAAGTAGAAGACGAGGACGCCGACGATCGCGCCGCTGGCGCCGGTCTCACCCACGGTCAGGGCTCCGGTCCCGGTGCGCCTGCGGGGCCTCCGGCCCACATGGGCCGCCGCGTTGCTGCCCGCGGTCCGCGCCGGCGTGGACCCTGTACGCCGCCACGACCAGCACCAGGCCCGGCAGCGTGCTCAGCACCATCAGGATCCAGGTGCCGAGTGGGAGCCCGGCGATCACCGGGCCGGTCCGGCCCTGCCGGCCGCTCTGCGTCCGCGTGCCACCGAACGTGGCATCCCGCTCACCGCGCCGCCTCCACCGCGGCGCAGGCTCGGCTCAGGCGCTTGATCACGTCATCGACCTCGGCCTCCGAGATCAGCAGCGACGGCCCCAGGCGGATCACGTGGCCGTGCAATCCCCCGATCCCGATCAGGAGGCCCTCGTCCTTGGCCGCGTTCAGCAGCATGGCCGCCAGGCGCGGCGCGGGCTCCTTCGTGACCGGGTCCTCCACGAGTTCCAGCGCCTGCATGAGGCCCATCCCGCGCACTTCGCCGATCCAGTGGTGCGTGGCTGCGAGGCCGTCGAGGGCGCGGCGGAGCTGCCGGCCGCGTTCGCGAGCCCGCGTCCGCACGTCTTCCGCGCGCATGACGTCCAGCGCGGCCACCATGGCGGCCATGCACACCGGGTTGCCCCCGAAGGTGGAGAGCGTCTTACCGCTCCAGTTGCCCGCGATCTCATCCGTAGTGATGGTGGCGCCCACCGGCATGCCCCCGGCGATCCCCTTCGCCATGACCATGATGTCGGGCACGACGTCCCAGTGCTCGATCCCGAACCAGCGGCCGCCCGTGCGTCCGAACCCTGCCTGCACCTCGTCCGAGATGAAGACGCCGCCGTACGACCGGATGATCTCGGCCATGCGCTGGAAGTAGCCCGTGGGTGGCACGATGTAGCCACCGACGCCCTGGATCGTCTCGGCGATGAAGGCGGCGGGACGCCCGTTCGTGGTGGTCTCGATCACTTCGATCAGGTCGCGCGCGTAGATCTCCACCAGCTCCTCGTCGCTGGACGTGCCGAACGGAGCGCGGTACGGGTACGGCGAGAGCGCGTGCGTGATCCCGGTCACTGTGCTGGGAAGAACGCGCCACGGGGCGTGTGCCGTGACCGAGATGGCCGAACTGGTGCGGCCGTGGTACGCCTGCCGCAGCGCGATGATCTCGGTGCGGCCCGTGTGCAGCCGCGCCGCCTGCAGCGCGGTCTCGATCGCCTCCGCGCCGCTGTTCAGAAAGAAGGTGCGGGTGAGGCCGCCCGGCGCGATTCCGGCCAGGGACCGCGCCGCCTCGACCTGGCGTTCGTTGACGTACAGCGTCGAGGTGTGCCCCAGGCGGGCCGCCTGTTCCTGCACGGCCTTGACCACGGCGGGATGGCAGTGGCCCAGCGACGTCGTGAGGATCCCCGCGAAGGCATCCAGGTATTCGCGCCCGTCGGCGTCCGTCACCCGACACCCCTGGCCCTCGGCGATCGCCACCGGCTCCTGGTACAGGGGCGTCACGCAGTCGAAGATGTACTTCCGCTGCTCGGCGAGGATCCCGGCCCCGCGGCTTGCTACTGCTTCCATGTGCTCCATCCCGTGTTGGTCTACCAGCGTGAGATCACCACACGCTGATCGGTGAAGAACGAGACCGCGTCCCGGCCCTGCGCCTTGAGGTCGCCGTAGAAGGAGTTGCGCGTGCCGCCGAAGGGGAAGAACGCCATCGGCGCGGCGACCCCGATGTTGATCCCGATCATCGAAATCCCGGCACGGTAGCGGAACTCCCGCGCGTCGCGGCCCGAATTGGTGAAGATCGACGCGGCGTTGCCGTAGCGGCTGCCGGCCAGCATCTCCAGCGCGGCTTCGAGGTTCGGCGCCCGTGCCAGCCCGGCGACCGGGCCGAACACCTCTTCGCGGCCGATCGGCATCGCGGGCGTGACGTCCTCGAAAACGGTGGGGCCGACCCAATGGCCCTCCGGGTATCCCGGCACCCGCAGCCGGCGGCCGTCCATGAGCAGCCGGGCGCCGTCGCGCTCGCCCTCGTCGATGAATCCGTTCACCCGGTCGCGGTGAGCCCCCGAGATCACGGGGCCCATGTCCACGCCGTCGTCGAGACCCCGCCCGACCTTGAGGGACGCGGCTCCGTCCAGGATGCCCTCGCGCATCGGCCCGTAGGCGTCGCCGACGCCGACCACGACCGACCCGGCCAGGCAGCGCTGGCCCGCGGACCCGAACACCGAACCCACGACCGCGTCCGCCACCATCTCCGGATCGGCGTCGGGCAGCACGATCATGTGGTTCTTGGCGCCGCCCAGCGCCTGCACCCGCTTCCCGGTGAGCGCGGCCCGCTCGTAGATGATCTTCGCCACCTGGCTCGACCCCACGAACGACACGCCCGCCACGTCCGGATGGTCGATCAGCGCCTCGACCGTTCCCTTGCGGCCGTGCACCACGTTGAGCACGCCCGCGGGCAGCCCCGCCTGCTCGGCGAGCTCGACCACGCGCTGGTGCGTGAGCGGGTCCTGTTCGCTCGGCTTGAGCACCACCGTGTTCCCCGCGGCGACCGCGTAAGGCCAGAACCACAGCGGGATCATCACGGGGAAGTTGTACGGGGTAATCACCGCGAACACGCCAATCGGCTGCCGCCAGGTGGCGCAATCCACGTCCCGGGCCACGTCCTCCAAGGCATCGCCCATCATCAGGGTGGGCATGCCGGCGGCGTGCTCCACGTTCTCGATGCCGCGCTGCACTTCGCCCCACGTCTCGGCCACGTTCTTGCCGTGCTCGCGCGAGAGGCGCACGGCCAGGTCGTCGTGGTGCTCGTCCAGCAGCGCCTTGAGACGGAACAGCACGCGCGCGCGCTCCGGGACGGGGGTGCGGCGCCAGGACGGGAAGGCGGCGACGGCAGCCTGGACGGCGCGGTCCACGTCGACCGGGCCCGAGACGGGCACGGCGCCAAGGGTGTCGCCGGTTGCCGGGTCGGTGATGGCGAGGCTCTCGCAGGCGTCACCGGGTAGCCACTCGCCGGCCACGTAATTGCCAGCGAGGCCGGGTGAGGTGGTCGTCATCTTCCTACACCTCCTCGGACGCCGCAGCGGCCATGCCCACGATGTGCTCGTATTCCGCCTCGGTCACCGGCTGCACGGAAAGGCGGCTGCGGTTCACCAGGACCATGTCGGCCAGCTCCGCGGTGGCGCGGATCTGCGGCAGGCTCACCTCGCGTGCAAACTTCTCGATGAAGCGGATGTCGACCATGAACCAGCGGGGGGTTTCGTCGGTCGCCTTGGGGTCGAAGTACTTGCTGTCCGGGTCGAACTGGGTGTGGTCGGGGTACGACTCGCGGCAGACCTCGGCGATCCCGGCAACGCCGGGGGGCTTGGCATTCGAGTGGTAGTAGAGCACGCGGTCGCCGATTTGCATCCTGTCGCGCATGAGGTTGCGGGCGGAGTAGTTGCGGACGCCGTCCCAGTAGGTGGTGCCGTCGCGCTCGAGGTCGTCGATCGAGTAGACGTAGGGTTCGCTCTTCATGAGCCAGTACTGGCGGGCCATGGGAGTCCTCTGGGGCGTTGGGCGTGGGCCGGGTGCGGGGGCTTTTCGACGCCCCAAGATACAACGCGGCGGGGCGGCGCGCCGCTGAAGTTGATCCGAGTTTACCGGGAACCGGCCGGCGATTCCACCGTCCTCGCTACCCGGAATCCATGGCTGCCTCCCGCCCGGGGATCGTCGCCTCTGTACTCGAAGGACATATTCCCGCCGCTGCGGTGTGCCGCGCGCACTGTCCAACTGAAGTAGGGCCAGCCACCACCCCTCCAGGTGGCTCGCTTGCATTCGCCACTTGGCCAGCCCGGCGGCGCCTCCAGCCGCGGAGACCCGTCGGTCGGATGGCCATCGTAGCTTTCGTGCCAGCAGTCGGCGACAACTTCGGAAACGTTCGAGAGCATGTCGTGGAGGCCCCATGGGTTGGGCGGAAAGGAGCCCACCGGCGCGGTCGAACGATCGTCCCAGCGGCTGCCGCATCCATCGCAGACGGCCCTGGCGTTGCCGAGTTCATCGCCCCACCAGCGGGCAGTGGTCGTACCCGCGCGAGCGGCGTACTCCCATTCGGCGTTGCTGGGCAGCCGATAGGCCTGTCCCGTGACCTCGGTGAGCCATGCCAGGTATTCCTCCGCGTCCAGGCGGGAAACATGGATGACCGGCCGGTCGCCGCGTCCCCAGCTCCGGTCGGCCGGTCTATGGTCACAGCCACCCGCCTCGACGCACTGATCCCATTCGTTGAAGGTGACCTCGTACTTCCCCAGTGCGAACGCGTAGCCGATTTCGATCGCGATTTGTGGTCTTTCGATGTCACGCGTTCGCTGGGGCCGGTTCGGGTCCAGGTCCAGTCCCGTTCGCTTTTCTTCGCCTTCCGTCCTTCCCATGAGGTAGCGTCCCGGGGGAAGCTCGATCATGAGCGGGCAGGCTGCGCAATCCCGGAACTCGCGCAGGCCCGCGGGGTTGGGGACGGACACCCGGCGCGGTGTCGGGTCTGCGGCCAGGTTGTCCGCGGGTTTTTCCGCCGCCTGCGCTCTCGAAGCTCTTCGGTCGGTGGCCACCCGTTCGCCATCGCCGACCGCCACTGCGTCACCCCGCACGTCCTGGATTGACGCCAGTATCTGCCCGGTAGACGGCTCCATGCGGACGCCGACGAAACGGGACCCGGAGAGGAAGGCCACCGGGAGCACGTCTGCGGCAAGCGTCCCCTGGTATTCGCCCTCGGCGGCGAAGACGTCGATCGCCTCGGGGGCGAGGCCGGTATCCGTACGGGCCACCCATAGCCGCCCGGCGGGATCCACAGCCAGCCCCAGCACAGGCGCCAGCTTCTCCTCGTACCCCACGCCGTCGACCAGCTCTTCGGCCGAGATACCACATTGTCGCAGGAGGCCACCCAAGGGGCTTAGGCCGAGTTGCACCGCCATGACGGCCATCGCGCGAGAGACCTCGATCGGAGCGACCGGGCGACGAATACTTGCGGCCCGCCTCCCGCCCGTATGCGCGTCGATGCGGTAACCCGGACCGTTCAGGTAGTAGTAGGTGCCTCCGTCATGGGCCCACACCACCTGCGGAGCGAAGATTCGGGGCGCCGGCATGGTCGCACAGGGCAACTCCATCAAGGCCATCTCGTAGGCGACTTCGTGGATGGCGTGGTTTTCGTCACCCACCCGAATCTCCAACCGCTGTTCGACCCGCGTCCCCGTCGTGTTCGAGGTGGCGAAAGCGAAGTAGCCGGGGCCGACAGCGAACCCCGGTCCCCAGTAGTCCGTCGGCGCGCGCTGTTCACCCAGGAAATCGCCCTTTGCCGACCAGCGGCTCAGGACCGCACGCCGCGAGTCCAGCACCACAAGGACTTCATCCGGACCGGGCAGGCCATGACAGGACTCCGGGCCACATTCTTCCAGTGCGAGTGCACTCGGAAGCAGGAACTCACCCGGACCCTCCCCACCCCGCCCCAGC
>VYAQ01000276.1 GCA_009844885.1 Gemmatimonadota bacterium | reverse complement strand
GTCGGACCCTGGTGCGGGGATCGATGGGCGACAATCCGCACGTGAGGGCCATCGCCGAAGCGGTGCTGATTGTGCCCCTGGGCGGCGGCAGGTCACTGGGCCTGCAGGGTGGTGCGGCCGCGGTGTGGGGCGACCCGGCCCCGCTGGACCTGTGGAATCTGGGGAGCAGCGCCAACTGGCTTCGGGGACATCGCAATTCGGTGCGGGAGGATCGGGTGTGGGGCGCCAGGCTGGACCTGCAGCAGCCGGTTCGCTTCCTGCGTGCGTCCGTTTTTGGGGACTGGGTGTCCACCGGGGACGACGATCTCTACGCCGCCGGCGTCGGCCTCGTCTTCATGGACGGGATCGTCCGTCTGGACCTGGCCAAGGGGTTCAGCTTCGGCAGGGTCGGGCGTCCGGACGCGGTGCTCCGGCTGCACCTGCTGGGGGATACGTTCTTCTAGTCCCGGGCCGCCGACGGCGCGGTCCCACCCCCCGCTACTCCAGCACCTTGTCCCCGATCAAATGCGTCGCGTGCTCCCACTCGTCCAGCGGCGCCTTCCAGTCGCGGTCGCGAATCCGCCGCAGGTAGGTCATCTGGGCCAGGTGATACAGATAGTGCTGCGCGATGTGGACCACATCCTCCCCCATCCGCGCCCCGGTCTCGCCGTCGAGCGAGGTCCGCTCGGCCATGAGGTCCGCGTCGCTCTCACACCCCTCCACCTCCTCCACGATCTGCTCCTGGATGCGGCGCATCCGCCCGGCGACCTCGTCGACCGGCCCCGGGGCGTCATGGCTGATCACGGGTTCGATGCCCAGCCGCTTCAGGAACCAGATGTCGACACGGTACATGTGGCGGCAGATCTTGCCGATCCCGCGCGATCCGGGTGCCGGATTCCAGTCGAAGTCCTCCTGCGCGATCCCGTCGAGCACCATGAACAGCGGCTTGCGCGACGCCTCGAAGATCTCCACGGTGCGGGCGATCCGGGTTCGGTGGGACTGGCTCATCCGGGTCCCCTGCCGTCTTCCGGCAGCCCGAACACGAACATCGTCCCGCCCGCCGAGTTCACGATCCGCTGCTGCCCGTCGATCTCGTACGACATCGGCCCGCTCCGCACCGCCGCTCCCGCCTGGAAGTTCCACAGCGGCTCGCCGGTCTCGGCGTTCAACGCGAAGATGTTCCCCTCGTCGCTACCGCCGAACACAAGGTTGCCGGCCGTCGCCATCACCCCGGCCCACGGGGGCGACTGCAGCGGGAACTCCCACACGAGTTCGCCGGTGAGCACGTCCAGCGCCTTCACCGCGCCGCTCGCCTCCTCGCCGCGCAGCGCCTGCTCGCCGCCGCCCATGAACGGCTGGCCGGGCTCGTACTCGACCTCGGCCTTGTAGTAGATCGCGCCCATGATCCGCGTCGGCTGGTAGAAGAGCCGCGTCATGGGGCTGTAGCTGGGACTGAACCAGTTGGCGGCGCCCTGCAGGCTCGGCCACACCAGGTTGCCCTCCTCGGTGGGGTCGGTGCCCGGAATCACGATCGGCCGCCCGTTCTCGTCCAGTCCCTCCGCCCAGGTCTGCTTCGAATACTCCGTGCCGTGCAGGAACTCGCCCGTTTCCCGGTCCAGCACGTAGTAGAACGCGTTCCGGTTGGCGGTGACGACGAGCTTGCGGGGCTCGCCCTCCCACTCGGCGTCGACCAGCACCTGGATCTGGTTGGCGTCCCAGTCGTGGGTGTCGTGGGGCGTGAACTGGAACCACCACACGATCTCGCCCGTGTCGGGATCGAGCGCGAGCAGGCAGTCCGTGTAGAGGTTATCGCCCGGGCGCAGGTCGCCGTTCCAGTCGGGCGCCGGGTTGCCGATCGGCCAGTAGAGGAGGTCGAGTTCGGGGTCGTACGAGCCGGTCAGCCATGTCGACCCGCCGCCGGTCTCCCAGCTGTTGCCGCCCCAGGTGTCGCTCCCGAACTCGCCGGGCGCCGGAATGGTGTACGTGCGCCAGACCAGCTCACCGGTCTCGGGGTCGTACGCGTCGATGAAGCCGCGAACACCGGCCTCGGCCCCTGACACGCCCACGATGATCTTCCCGTCCAGTGCCAGCGGCGCCAGGGTGAGCGCGAAGCCGATCGCGTTGTCGGCCACCTCGACGTCCCATCTGACCGCCCCGGACCGCGCATCGAGCGCAACCAGGTGCGCGTCGAGCGTCCCCACGTAGAGCGTCGAGTCCAGGATCGCCACCCCCCGGTTCACCTCGGGGAAGCCGATGTGCAACACGTCGGAGCCCATCTGCGGCGTCCACTTCCACAGGCGCTTGCCCGTGCGCGCGTCCAGCGCCGTCACCGCGCTCGGCGGCTCGGTCACGTACATGACCCCGTCGGCCACGATCGGCGTGGTCTCGATCAGCCCCTCGTCCATCTGGTAGGCCCACACGACGCGCAGATCGGCCACGTTCCCCGCGTTGATCTGGTCCAGCCGCGAGAACCGGTGCGACGCGTAGTTGCCCGAGTACGTCAGCCAGCTTTCCGGCTCGGAGTCGGCCGCGACGATGCGCTCGTACGGGACCTGGCCGGTGGCCGGTTGGGCCATTGACACGCCCAGCGTGATGGCCAGCGCGAGGCCCGCGAAGACCGCGAAGGCCCTGCCGCTCCACTTGTTCATGATCCCCTCCCGAGGGTCGTCAGGTACGCAACCAGGTCTTCGACATCCTCTTCGTCGAGGTCCTGCGCCACCGGCATGAGCGAGTGCCCGACACGCTTCTCCATCTCGGCGATCTCGCCCTTGCGGAGCGACACGAAGGTCCCGGAGACGGTCATCAGCTGAATCGTGAAGGCGTCCTCGTTCATCCGCATGCCGTTGTAGATGTCGCCGCCGTGCGTGACGATCCGCACCGGCAGGTACTCGAAAAACCCGCTCCTCGCCCCGGACCGCGCGACGGGCAGCCGGGCGGCGGGCGCGCTGAGGGCCTCGCGCAGGTAGTCCGCCCCGCGACGCAACCCGATGATCGTCAGCTCCGGCCCGACGGCCGTACCCTGCCCGGCAACGATATGGCAGGAGGCGCAGTCGCCCTCGGCCCAGAAGAGATCGTGCCCCCGGTTGGCGTCGCCGGTAACCGTCGAGGCGTCCGCGGTGGTCTGCGCGCCGAGCCACAGCACATAGCCGGCCACCAGCGACACCGCATCGTCGTCCAGCACCGTGGAGCTCGTGCCGGGCATGCCGGTTCCGGAGATTCCGGAGCGGACGATGTCCTCGAGCTGGGCCTGATCCGCCGCCCTGGGCAGCGCGAGTTGAGCCAGCTCGGGCCCTTCGCCGCCCAGCCCCTGAACGCCGTGGCAGCGTGCGCAGTGAGCGCGATAGAGCCTCTCCGCGCGCTCGGCATCCTCCAGTTCAGGCGCCGCGTCAGCAGGCTCCTGGGCCGCAGCGGACGGGCAGAGCAATGGCAGGATCGGCACCACGAGCGACAGCCAAGGGGTCGGCGCGATCCGCATGTTGGTCGTTCCTTCGCGGAAGGGTTGGGTGGGGCAGCGCGTCGGTTACCATACGGCTCCCGCCATTGCGCGGACAAGGCGGTTTCGGGCGCACGCCGCGAGGAGAGCGCCGCGGCCATCGCCCGCCCGGTCCCCAGGCAGCCCGTGGACAAAATCCCCCCGGCATTCGAACGGCGATGCATCCGTGCCGGACCGCTTCGCTCTGCGTTGCTCCTCGGGCCCGTAGCGCTGCTACTGGCCCTTCGTCGCGCCTTGCCGGCCCGGCGCCTCGCCGCTCTCGGTGCTCGGGCGGCTTTATCCACGGACTGCCGGACGTCAGGTGGCTACCGTACAGACCCCGGCGAACCTATCGCGGCGCGCCCAATGGCCTGCCGTCCAGCCCCCAGGCCGGGTCGATCTCGAAACCCAGGTGGGCCAGCGCGGTGGGGGCGATGTCCACGATGAATGCGGGTCCGGGAGGGGGCCATTCGGCGGTGTTGCCCGCGCCGCCGGCAGCGCCCGCGTCGCCGGTGTTGCCCGCGTCGCCGGGGCCGCCCGGACCGCCCGCGCCCAACCCGCTCGCCAGGATGAAGATTGTCATCTCTTCCGGCGAGTCCCCGCCGTGACCGCCGTCCGCCCGCCGCCCGTGGTCCGTGCTGATCAGCACCAGCCAGTCCTCGTCCGCGTACCCGGGGCGAGCCCTCACCGCGTCGATCAGCATGCCGACGTGCCGGTCGGCGAGCGCGATCGCGTCCCGATACTCGGTCCCGATCGAAGCGTGCCGGTGACTGGTCTCGTCGGGATCGCCGAGGTAGACGAACATCGCGTCGGGATCGGCCTCGCCCAGGTGGCGCACGGCTTGCGCGGTGACCATGCTGTCGGCTTCGGCCCACCCGTGGTCGTAGCCGTTCAGGACGATGCGGGTATCGATCACGTCGGGAAGCACGGGGCCGTCTTCCACCAGGACCGCCAGCGGCACCCAGTCGACCGCGGCGAAGGTGGCCAGTGCGGGGCTCTCCCATTCGGCGCGGGTGAGGAAGCCGGGCCAGGTGTCGTAGTCCCGGTCCGTGAAGAAGTTGTTGGTGACTCCGTGCTTCTCGGGCCAGACCCCGGTGAGCATCGAGGACCACGACGGACCGCTCACCGACGGGTTGGTAGTGCGCGCCTCGGCCGTGTACCAGCCGGTCGCGGCCAGCGCGTCGATGTGGGGCGTGGGCACTTCGGCGAGCACGTCCGGGCGGACGCCGTCGATCCCGATCAGCAGGACCTTGGGCGCCGGCTGTGCGGCCAACTCCGTCGATGCCGGGACGAGTGTCGGGGCCGCAGCGAGGGCCAGCCCCGCGGCGGCGGCCAGTGCGAGCCCCGAGGACAGGAACGGCACGCCCCTCATCGCCCGTCCACCAGATCGGCAATCCGTCCCACGCAGATCTGCCAGCCCTCCTCGTGCCCGTCCCGGTCGTCCGTCGTCGGGAACCCGTCGTGCGTGAGCCGGATCTCCGTCCCGCCCCCGACCGGCACGAATTCCACCGTCACCACAGTCTCCGCCTTCATCGCGTGCGCCTCCTCCTTCCAGCCCCAGGTGTACGCCAGCCGGCGTGGCGGATCGACCTCCCGGTAGGTGCCGTACGCAGTGAACGGCCCGCCCTCCACGTGCATGCGGATGGAGTAGTGGCCGCCCACCCGCAGGTCGATCTCCACGTCCACTTGCGCCCCCGGGTCGGGACACGTCCATAGCTTCACCTGTTCCGGGTCGGTCCACGCCTCGAAGACCCGCTCGGGACTCGCGGCCACGGTGCGGACGATATGCAGCGCTCTTGTCGTCTCGGTCATGGCCGCGTCACTCCCCGTCCTTCAGGAACCGCGCCAGCGCTTCCATTTGCGCTACCCAGTACCGCTGGTGGGCCTCCAGCCAGTCCCTCGCCTCGCCGACCGCGTCCGGTTCATAGCGGCACCGCCGGGACCGCCCCACCTTCCGCCGGCTGATCAACCCTGCGTCCTCGAGAATCTTCACATGTCGGGACACTGCCACGAGCGACATGTCGAAGGGTTCGGCCAGCGCGGTAATCGACGCGACTTCGGCCCGTGCCAAGCGGCCGAGAATAGCGCGCCGGGCCGGGTGGGCCAGAGCGGCGAAGGTGCGGTCGAGGGTGTCTTCCTGGACGGCGGGCATGGCGTTCTCCGGTCGAGCGGGGGGGGCTGTCGGCTGATCAGGCAAAGGGTGAATACTAAACATAATGGTTAAGTATCGGCGTTGCCACGGCTCTCCTAACGTATGCCCGCGAGGCACTGTCCCATCTGCGGACCCGAACAGGAGAGTGCCGATGCACCACGAACTTGCCGCCGAACGAAATCCCTCAGCTCTTTCGATTCTCTTCCTCCTGGCCGTGCACATTGCCCCGCTGTCCGCCCTTGGCGCCCAGGACACCCGCACCATCCAGGGGGTCGTCCGCGATTCCCTGAACGGCGAATCCATCGTGCACGCCGCGGTCGCGGTCGCCGGGACGGAGTACCAGGTCAGTACGAACGCCGACGGCTTCTTCTCCGTAGTGGGAGCCCCGCGCGAGTCCTTCACGCTCCGCATCGTCCACATCGGCTACACGCCGGTCGAAGTGATCGTGGATTCCGACTTTGACGGCAGGCTCAACATCGAGATTCCTCCACTGCCCGTAGAGTTGGAGGGAGTCGAGTTCGTAGCTGACGAGTACCGCCTGGTAAAGGCCACGGACGGCGTGAGCCGGGTCGCGGCGTCGCCTGCGGAAATGGGCGTGCTTCCATCCGTCGGGGAGGTCGACATCTTTCGCTCGCTTCAGCTCCTGCCCGGGATCAGCGGCACGCGGGAATCCTCTTCCGGGCTCTACGTACGGGGCGGCACCCCGGACCAGAATCTGGTGCTGCTCGACGGCATCACCGTATACCACGTCGACCATTTCTTCGGCTTCTTCAGCGCCTTCAACGCCGAAGCGATCAAGGACATCCAGGTGTTCAAGGGCGCCTTCCCGGCCCAATATGGCGGACGCGTTTCCAGCGTCGTCGACATGACCGGCAAGACCGGCGACCCCGAACAGATGCACTACGGCGGCGGGCTCAACCTGCTTAGCGCCAGCGGTACGTTCCAGACGCCGATCGGTTCCAGCGCCAACCTGCTGGTGACCGGGCGCCGGTCCTACACGGACGTGGTCCGCACCGGCCTGTACAGCAGCATCTTCGATGTCTTCAACATCAGCACCGGCCCCCAGCTTCCCGCAGGTGGAGGACCCGGAGGCGGACGCGGGTTCGGCGGCACCGGCGGGCTGTTCGGTTCCGCGAATCAGGATGTCGCGACGCCGGATTTCCACTTCTACGACTTCAACGCGAAGCTGACCTGGCTGCCGGGTGACCGGGATGTCGTCGCGTTCAGCCTCTACGGAGGACGCGACTACCTGGACAAGTCGCAGGAGCGGTCCCTGTCGTTCACGCCCAGGGGCACGGCCGGCACGCGGAACTTCACCACTGCCATCGGCGACCTGACCGATTGGGGCAACCGGGGCCTGTCAGGGCGCTGGGGCCGGCAGTGGGCGAGCGGGCTCACCAGCAACGTGCTCGCCGCCTACTCCGAGTACACGTCGGACTACGGACGCAACACCCAGGTCACGATCCTCGATCCAGAGACGTCACAGACCGACCTCGCCCGCAACCTGCGCTCGACCGAGGACAACTTTCTCACCGACCTGACCCTGCGCGCCGACAACGCGTGGCGGCTCTCGCCGAATCACAACCTCGATTTCGGCGCGTGGTTCAGCGCGACCGGCGCCGAGTACCGCTACGTGCGGAACGACAGCACCACGATCCTGGACCAGTCGCAGTCCTCGACCCGACTGGCCGCCTACGCGCAGGACACCTGGGACGTCACGGGCCGGTTTTCCGTCATGGCGGGAGGCCGCGTCTCGTACGACCAGGCCACGGCGAGAAGCTATCTGGAGCCCCGGGCGTCGGCACGCCTGGCCCTGACAGACCGGATCACGCTCAAGGCGGCGGCCGGGCGGTACCACCAGTTCGTGAACCGCGTGGTCAACGAGAACGTCGCCGAGGGCTCGCGGGACTTCTGGCTGCTGGCCGACGGTGATCTGGTCGACGTCACCGCGTCGGACCACCTCGTTGCGGGCGTGTCGTACGAGACCGACGGCTACGTCTTCGATATGGAGTTGTACCGCAAGGAGACCACGGGGTTGTCGGAGTTCTCGCTGAGATTCCGCCGCAACGACATCGACCCGCTCAACCTCTTCTACGCGGGGACGGGGACGGCGCAAGGCGCGGAGTTCCTGGCCCAGAAGAAGTTTGGCGCCTTTACCGGCTGGCTGTCCTACACCCTGGCCCAGGCGCGCAACACCTTCCCGGAGCTGAACGACGGACGTTCGTTCCCCGCCCTCCACGACCAGCTTCACGAGCTCAAGGCGGTCGGCACTCTGTCGCTGGGCCGCTGGGATCTGGCGTCCACATGGACGCTCGGATCGGGCACCCCCTACACGGCTCCGCAGGCCGAATACAGCGTCGAACTCCTGGACGGAAACGCCTTCAGCTACATCAACGTGAGTGCGAAGAACGGACTGCGGCTGCCGGCCTATCACCGCCTCGATCTCAGCGCGCGCTACCGCTTCTCTCTCGGCGACTACGGCGGTGACCTGGGCATCTCGGTCTTCAACGCCTACGACCGTGACAACGTCTGGTATCGCCAGTTCGAACTCGACGCGACGCCAGCCATCGTCACCGACGTCAACTATGTCGGACGGGTCCTCAACCTCTCCGTCCGCTTCAACCGATAGACACAGGAGCAGAGACATGAAATCGGGTAACTTTTCCAGGATGCGGTCGGCGCTTGGCGGGATCCTCTCACTACTGGCCGCGTCAGCCTGCCTGTTCGGGTGCTCCGACACCACGACCAGCCCCGAGGCGGACGCCCGCCAGGTCGTCGTGGAGGCCTTCCTCTTTGCGGGCGAGCCGGTGGACGATGTCCGGCTGACCGAGACCGTGCCGCTGGGCGAGGATCCGGGCCTGGCGCCCACGGTGGATGACGCCGTTGTGACCTTGACGCGTGGCAGCGAGCGGTGGCTCCTGACCCGCCTGGCGGAGCCCGGCACATACGGCTATTCGGGCGTCGACCTGCAGGTGCGT
The DNA here is from genome assembly GCA_009844885.1 of Gemmatimonadota bacterium. Classification (GTDB taxonomy): domain Bacteria; phylum Gemmatimonadota; class Gemmatimonadetes; order Longimicrobiales; family Gaopeijiaceae; genus Bin94. The sequence goes on along the minus strand of VYAQ01000276.1, from coordinate 1,107 downwards.
GAAGGTGACCTCTTTCGGATCGAGATCGAGGCGTTCGGTCGCACCGCCACGGGCGAAACCGTCGTTCCGGGGCCTCCCGCCGGCGTAGAGCTCGACAAGGACATGCTGGAGGTGCCCGAGATTACGCCCGGGACCATCCAGACAGGGATCCTGCAGGCGCTCCAGGTGACGGTGACCTGGGAGAATCCCGACGCGGGCCTGCACTTCGTCGACGTGGAAGGACTGGACCCCGAAGCCGAGTCGATCCTCCCAAGCTTCAACCGTCCGGGCGGCCAGAGCTTCCGCATCCGCAGCGAGCCGACCGACGAGAACTTCCACACGATTAGACTCCCGCAACTCGAGCACCTGGGTCCCCATCGGACGATCGTGTACCGCGTCAACAGGGAATACGCCGACCTCTACAACAATCGGGTGCAGGATTCACGCGATCTGAATGAACCGCCGAGCAACATCACTGGTGGCCTCGGCATCTTCAGCGCCTTCAACTCGGCAGAGCGCGAGTTCGTACTGGTGCGGGCGTCGGGCGACGCGCCGTCGCCGTGATGTCCTGCGCATCTGCACGCGTGACACCGGGTTTCACCGCTTCCCGTTCCTCACCGTGGTCGACCCGCTAAGCTGAGAGATCACTCCGCTCCCGCGCCAGGGACCTGAGCAGGCCGGCGATCATGAACAGCAGCACGATGCTCACGGGCAGCGCGGCGGCTATGGCTGCGGTCTGCAAGGCCTGGAGACCGTCGGCCAGCAGGAGCACGGCGGCCACGACACCCACGCCGAGCCCCCAGACGATGCGAAAGCGCCGAGGGGGGTGGGCGTCGCCCATGCTGAGAAACGTGGTGATGACCAGGGTGCCGGAGTCCGATGACGTAACGAACCACGTCGCCAGCAGGAGGGTGGCGATTGCGGACATGGCCCAGACGAGCCAGCCGATGTCGCTCATTCGGTCGATGGTCGCGAAGAGCGCGGCTTCGTAGTTCGCACCCCGCACCAGTTCCATGATCCCGGCGGTTCCCACGCCGCCCGCGGCTTCGAGTTCCAGATGGATGGCGCTGCCACCGAAGACCCCGAACCACAGCAGCACCAGGCCGGTCGGGACGAACATCACGCCCA
>VYAQ01000200.1 GCA_009844885.1 Gemmatimonadota bacterium | reverse complement strand
GGGAAGGCGGGGCGCGGGGCGGCGGGCTGTGGGAGCGGGCTTGGCGGGGTCAGGTGCCGAGGCGGGCGGCACAATGGCGGCAGGTGCGGCGGGAACCGGTGCAGGACCCCGCACGGCGTGGATTCCCTGGGCGGCGACAGGCGTCCTTGCGCTGACTATTGTCGTCGTGTTAGTTGTGCGTGACGGTGGCCGTGAGATCACGATGTCACCCCCTCCGGCCACACCCGCAGGCGCCCTCGGCCCAACCTCGGCCATCGATCTGAACTCGATGACGCCCCGCCAGGCGGCGGACCGCCTCTTTCGGCGGGTCATGGGCGCGGTCGAAGCCGGCGACATGGCCGAAGCGAACCTCTTTCTCCCGATGGCCATCGCCTCGTATGACCTGATCGAGGCCCTGAGCCTGGACGACCGCTTCCACCTCTCGCTCCTCCACGCGGTGGCGGAAGACGGCCCGGCGGCCCTTGCGGTGGCCGAGGCTGGACTCGCCTTTCGGCCCACCCACCTGCTCTGCCTCGCCGCGGCCGCCGAAGCCGCGCTGCTGATGGGCGACAGCGAACGGGCAACGCGCTACTACCAGACCCTCGTTGACGTCTACGACGAAGAGATCGGTGCGGGGCTGGAGGAGTACGGCACGGGTCCGACCGGCCACGCCAGCCTGTTGCCGCAACTGCGGGCCGACGCGCTGACCTTCCTCGCGGGTTCGGGGCAGGGATGATCCAGTCGCCATTGGCGCTCGCCGCCGTGATTGCCGCGGCCACCGCCCTCGCCTTCTGGCTGGACTACCGCTTTCCCGCGCTCGGGAAGGTCGGCGCGTCCATGCTGGCGATCATCTTCGGCGCAATCCTGTCCAACACCGGCCTCGTGCCGGTCAGCTCGGTGGTCTATGACATCGTGCTCGGGCCGGTCACGTCCGTGTCGATCGCGTGGCTGCTCCTGTCGGTCGACCTGCGCGACCTGGCGAAGGCGGGTCCGCGCATGACGGGCGCGTTTGCGATCGCGGTGACGGGGACCGTCCTGGGGGCCCTGGTAGCCGCCGCGATATACGGGTCGCAATTCGGCGATGACACCTGGCGGATCGCCGGGGCGCTGACCGGCACCTATTCGGGCGGCTCGGTGAACTTCGTGTCGGTGGGCCGCGAGGTCGGACTGACGGGCACGCTGTTCGCGGGGCTGAACGCGGCCGACGCGGTCATGACGGCGCTGTGGCTGGCGGCCACGCTGATGCTGCCGGTGTGGCTCGGCCGCTTCTACGCGCCCGTGTCCGAGGGGAGCGATGAGGGGGCGACGGCAGAGGCCGGCGCGCAAACCGGCACGGCTGGCGAGGGAGAGGACGATGCGGCCTCGGACCGCCGCCGGCATCATCCCTATTTCATGCGGGAAGGACTGTCCGCGCTGAGCCTTGCGAATCTCTTCGCGGCCGGGGTCATCCTCGTCTTCGTCGCGGAATGGCTCGGTCAGGAATACCCCGGGGTCCCATCGATCGTGTGGCTGACCACCCTGGCCCTGGCGCTCGGGCATTCTCCCCTCTGCCGCGATGCGCGCGGCGCGATGCAGCTCGGGTCTGTCGGCCTCCACTTCTTCTTCGTGCTGATCGGCATTCTGTCCCGGGTCTCGGAGATCGTCGCGGTCGGCGCGGAGGTCTTCGTGTTCACGCTGATCGTCGTTGCCGTGCACGGTGTCGTCGTCTTCGGCGCCGGCAGGCTCCTCCGCCTCGACATCGGGACCATCTCGGTCGCTTCGCAGGCCGCCGTGGGCGGTCCGTCGAGCGCGCTTGCGGTCGCCATATCGCGAGAGTGGCGGCACCTCATCCTGCCAGGGGTGGTGATGGGCCTGTTCGGCTACGCCGTCGGCACGTATCTGGGGCTGGGCGTGGCGTTCCTGCTTCGCTGAGCAGGCCTGCGCGCCGGGGCCGCGCCCGGGGCCTGTCATGGTGCGAAAAGTGCGACTTTCTTATGATTTACGGCCCTTTGACATATCGGAGACCATGGACAGGTGACTGTTTCGCAGGCAAAAGTACGGGGCGGGTACGCGCCCGCGGGGAAGGACACCGGGACGGTAAAGCCGAAAGGCACCTCCCGGATCCCGGCCCATTGCGGGATCGACACCATCCCGATCACGTCGCGGAAGCCGTCGTGGCTCAAGGTGAGGTCCCCCGGCGGGCCGAACTACCTGCGCCTCAAGCAGCTGATGCGCAGCCAGTCGCTGCACACGGTCTGCGAAGAGGCGGGCTGCCCGAACATCGGGGAGTGCTGGGAGGCGGGCACGGCGACGTTCATGATCCTAGGGGACGTCTGTACCCGGGCGTGCAAGTACTGCGCGGTCGCGCACGGGATGCCCACGGAGCTCGACCTGGACGAACCCCGCCGCGTTGCCGACACGATCGCCGCGATGGACCTCGACCACGTCGTCATCACCTCGGTCAACCGGGACGAGCTCGCGGACGGGGGGGCGAGCATCTACGCGGCCACGATCCGCGAGGTGCGGGACCGGCTGCCGGACTGTTCGGTCGAGGTGCTGATCCCCGACTTCAAGGGTGACGAGGCCGCGCTGCAGGCCGTGATGGACGCGCGGCCCGCGATTCTCGGGCACAACCTGGAAACGGTCGAGCGCTTGCATCCCGAAGTGCGCCCCGGGGGCCGCTACTGGCGCTCGATCTCGTACCTCGGGCTCGCCAAGCGGATCGACGCCTCGATGCTGACCAAGACGGGCATCATCCTGGGTATGGGCGAGGAGGAGGCCGAAATCCGGCAGGCGATGGCGGACCTGCGCGAAGCCGCGGTCGATATCCTGACGCTTGGACAGTACCTGAGACCGTCCCGGCAGCACATCCCTGTGGCCCGCTGGGTCACCCCGGAGGAATTCCGCGACTGGAAGCGGATCGGCGAGGGCGAGTATGGCTTCCGCCACGTCGAATCGGGACCCCTGGTGCGCTCCAGCTATCACGCCAAGGAACAGGCGCGCGAGGTGGAGGCGGGGGGACCGGGCAGGATCCGAGACGTGCTGGAGGCCGATATTCCGGCCCCCGCGGAGGTGGTTGCGATGCCCGTGAACGGCCAGCCGCGACGCCCCCTGATCCAGCTGCGCACGAAGCGGGCCGCGACAAGGGCCGCGGGCACGGGGGGCTGAGGCGAATGGCGCAAGGGACACGGACAGCCACGGAACGGATGACCGACGGTGCCGGGCCGGGCGAGAACAGGTCGGGGGCGGCGGACGGGAGCGAGCCTGCCGCGTCCAGGGGACTCGGCGGGTTTACGCGGGAGGAGCTTCACGCGCTCCTCGCCGACATGCTCCTCTACCGCCGGTTCGAGGAGAAGGCGGAAGAGGCGTATGCGATCGGCAAGATCGGGGGCTTCTGCCACCTGCACATCGGGCAGGAGGGACTGGCGGCGGGGTCGATCAAGCCGCTCCGCGACGACGACCTGGTGATCACCGCGTACCGTGAACACACGCAGGCCATCGCCAAGGGCATCAGCCCGGGCGCCGCAATGGCCGAACTGTACGGAAGGGTGGATGGGTGTTCGGGCGGCCGGGGCGGCTCGATGCACCTCTTCGACACCACGGTCGGGTTCTGGGGCGGCCACGGGATCGTCGGCGGACAGATTCCGCTGGGCGCGGGGCTGGCGTGGGCGATCAAGTATCGCGGCGGCGACCAGATCTGCCTGTGCTTCATGGGTGACGCCGCGGTGAATCAGGGCGCGTTTCTGGAAGCGCTGAACATGTCCGCGATCTGGCATCTGCCGGTCATATACGTGGTCGAAAACAACGGCTACGGGATGGGCACGGCGTTTTCGCGCGTCTCGGCCACCGAGATGGAAGCCCGGTCGGGCGCCTACGGGATTCCGGCGAACACCGTGAACGGACAGGATGTCGTGGAGACCTACCGATTCTTCGAGGAGCTGGCGGAGCAGGTGCGGGCGGGGGCCGGTCCGCAGTTCGTGAACGCCGTGACCTACCGGTTCCGCGGTCACTCCATGTCCGATCCGGTGTCCGGCACCTATCGCTCGAAGGAAGAGGTGGACTCCCACGTCGAAGCGCAGGATCCGATCAAGATCCTGAGGGATCGGCTGATGGACGCGGGGCTCCTTACGCAGGAGGAACTCGAGGCGCTCGACGCTGAAGCGCGGGCCCTGAGCGACGAGGCCGCCGACTTCGCGGATGCGTCGCCCCTTCCGGATCCGTCGACGCTCTACGACCACGTGTACGCCGAGATCAACCAGCACGGCCGGCTGTTCCTGGACGGGCGGGAGCACGGGTCCGGGGACACGCGGGGCGACGGCCGGGGCGCGAGCGGCGGTGCTGCCGGAGGCACCCATGGCTGAGCTCACCTACCGCGAGGCCCTGAATGCGGCCATGTGCCAGGAGATGGACCGGGATGACTCGGTCTTCCTGATGGGCGAGGAGGTCGCGGAGTACGACGGCGCTTACAAGGTCTCCCGAGGAATGCTGGAGCGCTACGGCGACCGTCGGGTCGTGGATTCCCCGATCAGCGAGCTGGGTTTCACCGGCCTTTGCGTGGGCGCGGCGATGGCGGGCCTGCGCCCGATCTGTGAATTCATGACCTTCAACTTCTCGATCCTCGCGTTGGACCAGGTAATCAACAGCGCGGCCAAGATGCTGTACATGACGAACGGCCAGGTTCCCGTGCCGATCGTCTTTCGGGGCCCGACCGGGGCGGCGTTGCAGCTGTCGGCGCAGCACTCCCAGGCGTGCGAGACCTACTACGTTCATGCGCCCGGCGTGAAGCTGGTGACCCCGGCCACGCCCGCCGACGCCAAGGGGCTGCTCGCGGCCGCGATCCGCGACGACGACCCCGTCGCGGTGATGGAGGGCGAACTGCTGTACAACGTGCGCGGCGAGGTGCCCGACGGCGAATACGTGATCCCCCTTGGCGTGGCCGACCGCAAGCGCTCGGGCGACGACGTGAGCATCGTGACGCACGGCAAGATGGTGCACGTGGCGCTGCAGGCGGCCACCGCGCTGGCCCGAGAGGAAATCGAGGCCGACGTGCTGGATCTGCGCTCGATTCGTCCGCTCGACGTGGACGCGATCCTGGAGAGCGTGGCGCGCACGAACAGGGTGGTCTACCTGGAAGAGGGGTGGCCCTTCGCGGGCGTGGGCGCGCAGATCGTATCCCTGATCCAGGACGAGGCCTTCGACGACCTCGACGCGCCCGTGGTGCGCGTGACCCAGGCGGACGTGCCGATGCCGTACGCCAAGAACCTCGAGCAGCTCGCCAAACCGGGCGTGAAGGCCGTCGTGGACGCGTGCAAGCGCGTGCTCTACCTCTGAGAGAAGCGAAGCAATGGCAACCAGGGTCCACATGGAGGCGCTCTCGCCCACGATGGAAGAGGGCCAGGTCGTCACGTGGCTGAAGGCTGAAGGCGATCCGGTCGCGCAGGGTGACATCCTCGCCGAGATCGAGACCGACAAGGCGACGATGGAGCTGGTGGCGCGCGGCGAGGGCGTGCTGAGGAAGATCTTCGTGGCCGCAGGCGCGACCGCGCCTGTGGGAGACGTGATTGCGGTCATCGGGGCGGAGGATGAGGACATCGCCGCGCTGGTGGCGTCGGCTGGGCCCGCGGCGACCGCGCCTGCGGCGACGGCGGCCGAGCCGGCAGCCACCGGTGCCGAACCCGGGGCGCGGGCAGGGCCGGGCCCCCAGGCCGAGCGGGCCACTCAGGCAGGGCCCGCGACCCAGGCCGTTCCCGCAGCCGAGGCCGAGCCGGCCACCCAGACTGGAGCCCCGCCGGCGCTCGCCGCGACACCTGTGGGTACGACCCCGGCCGCCACCACGGGCCGGATCAAGGCCTCGCCGGTCGCCCGTCGGCTCGCGGGCGAACTGGGCATCGATCTTGCGACGGTCCACGGGTCGGGACCCAATGGCCGCGTGATCAAGCGGGACGTTGAAGCAGCGGCAGCGGCGGCCCCTACAGTGGCGCCCGCGATCACACCGGCACTCCCGGACACCGAGTTCGTGGACGTTCCGCTGACGCAGATGAGAAAGACGGTCGCGCGCCGCCTCGCCGAGTCGCTCGGGCCCGTGCCCCACTTCTTCCTGACGGTGGACGTGGACATGACACGGGCGCTGCAGGCGCGCGTCAGGGTGAACGAGCTCCTGGCCGCGCAGGGCGCAAAGGCGTCGCTCAACGACATGGTCATCAAGGCGGCCGCTGTCGCCCTGACCCACCACCCGGAGTGCAACGCGTGGTGGCAGGGTGACTCGATCCGCCGCTTCAATCGCGTGCACATGGGTGTTGCGGTGGCCGTTCCGGACGGGCTGATCACCCCGGTTGTCCGGGACGCCCACGCCAAGGGCCTCGGCCAGATCAGCACGGAGATCCGGGAGCTGGCGGGCCGTGCACGGGAGAAGAGGCTGCAGCCGCACGAGTACACCGGATCGACCTTTTCCATCTCGAATCTGGGCATGTTCGGGATCGAGGAGTTCACCGCCGTGATCAATCCGCCGGAAGCCGGGATCATCGCGGTGGGGGCGATCGAGGACCGTCCGGTCGTTGTGGACGGCCAGGTGGTTGTGCAGCCGCGGATGCGGATCACCATGAGCTGCGACCACCGGGTGATCGACGGCGCCCAGGGAGCGCGCTTCCTGGCCACGCTGAAGTCGTTCCTCGAGGAGCCCGCCGCGATACTGATCTGAGGACGCCCCATGAGTCCGCATCGGTCCAGAGCCAGCCACCGTTCGCTTACGCAGGCGTCCCGCGGCTTCGGCGTGGCCGTCCTCCTGGGGATGGCAGCCGTGGCGATGCCGGCGGTCTTGTCCGCCCAGGAACACATCCTGATCCGCGCGGAGCGCATGATCGACGGCAAGGGGAACCTGATCGAACCCGGGGCGGTCGTCGTTGCCGGTGACCGCATCGTCGCGGCGGGTCCCGAGGCCACCACCCTGTCGGGCGATGTCTTCGTCGACCTCGGCGACGCCACCATGCTTCCCGGCCTGATCGACCTGCACACGCACCTCACCGACAAGGTCGGCACGCACTGGGAACAGGTCCTGATCACGACCACACCGGCCCAGGCCGCGCTCTACGGTGCGGCGAACGCGCTCACCACCCTGCGCGCCGGCTTCACCACGGTCCGCGACATGGGCCCCACCTGGTCCTACACCGACGTGGACCTGCGGGACGCCATCGACGCGGGCGTGATTCCCGGGCCGCGCATGCAGGTGGCCGGCAACTACGTCTCGGCGACGGGCGGTGCCGGCGACGCTCGCCAGTTCTCGATCTACGTGGATGTGCCCACCGTGCGGAACCTTGCCGACGGAGTGGACGCGGTGAGGGCCGCCGTGCGCACCAACCACAAGAACGGCGCCGATTTCACCAAGATCCTGGCCACCGGCGCGGTACTGTCGCAGGGGCTGCCGCCCGGGGCACAGCAGTACTCGTACGAGGAGCTGGCCGTGGCCGTCGAGGAGACGAACCGCTGGGGCCGCTTCACCGCCGCGCACGCGCACGGCACCGAGGGGATCAAGGCGGCGATCCGCGCCGGCGTCCGGACCGTCGACCACGGCTCGATGCTCGACGACGAGGCGATCGCGATGTTGCAGGAGAGCGACTACACCTACTACGTCCCCACGCTGTACGTGGGGGTCATCGTTCCGCGCGACGGGGCGGCTCTCGGCATACCGGAGCCCCTGATCCAGCGCTCCATCGAGATGATGCGCTACCGCAACGCCACCTTCGGCCGCGCCCTCGAGGCCGGGCTGACGATCGGGTTCGGGACCGATGCGGGCGTCTTCGAACACGGCCACAACGCCCGCGAATTCCAGATCCGGGTCGAGATCGGCGAAAGCGAAATGGACGCGATCACCTCGGCGACCAGCATCTCGGCCATGATCATGGGCTGGGAGGCGGACGTGGGTTCGCTCGAAGCCGGCAAGTACGCGGACATCATCGCGGTTCCCGGCAATCCGCTCGACGACATCACCGCGCTCGAGCGGGTGACGTGGGTCATGAAGGGCGGCGAAGTCTACCGGTCCGACCCGGCGGAGGGGCGCCAGGACCCCGTGGACAGAATCCCCCCGGCATTCGAGCGGCGCTAGCAGGTTAGCTTTCCACGGGCTGCCGACCGCGGCCCCGGAATCACACCCTGAAGAGAGGTTTCCCTTGGCAGGCAATTCACAGAACAGGACCGACTTCGACGTTGTCGTGATCGGCGGTGGGCCCGGCGGCTACATCGCGGCCATCCGCGCGGGCCAGCTGGGCCTCAGGACCGCCTGCGTGGAAGCCGACAAGCTGGGCGGTGTGTGCCTCAACGTCGGCTGCATCCCGACCAAGGCGCTGTTGAGCAGCGCCCTGATGGTCAATGAACTCAGGAAGGCGGACGGACACGGCATCTCGTTCGAGGGTCTCACGGTGGACCTGGGGCCGGCGCAGGCCCGCAGCCGGAAAGTGGCGAACCGCCTGTCGAACGGCGTGAGTTTCCTGCTCAAGAAGAACAAGGTCGAGCACATCGAGGGCTACGGCCGACTGCTGGGCGGCGGAGTGGTCGAGATCGAGAACGATGGGGACAAGCGCACCGTCACCGCGAAGGACATCATCATCGCGACCGGTTCCCGGCCCCGCAGCCTTCCGTTCCTCGAGATCGACGAGGAGCGGATCTGGTCGTCGACCGGGGCCCTGTTCCAGGACACGGCGCCCGAGTCGCTCGTCGTCGTCGGCGCGGGCGCGGTCGGCGTGGAGTTTGCCGACATCTACAACGCCTACGGGACGAAGGTGACCCTCATCGAGGCCCTCGATCGCATCCTGCCGCTGGAGGACAAGGACTCGTCACGCACGGTGGCGCAGGCGTTCAAGAGGCGGAAGATGGACATCTTCACGAGTGCCCGCGTGGAAAGCACCGTGGCCCGCGAGGACGGAGTCGCGATCTCCTTCACGGACAAGCGCGGAAAGGCGCATACGCTCGATGTCGACTACGTCCTGTCGGCGGTCGGGCGGATTCCGAATACGGAAGACATCGGTGCCGAGGCGGCCGGCGTGAAGCTGACCGAGCGCGGCGGATTCGTCGCGGTTGACGAGGCCATGCGTACGAACGTCCCGGGCGTATGGGCGGTGGGCGACTGCGCGGGCGAGCAGCTGCTGGCCCACAAGGGAATGCACGAAGGCGTCGTCGCGGCGGAGCACATTGCGGGCGTCGGACACCACACGGTCGACTACGGCAACGTCCCCAACTGCACCTACTGCCACCCGGAGGTGGCGTCCGTCGGGCTCACCGAGGAACAGGCGCGCGAAAAGGGCCTCGACATCGAGGTCGGGAAGTTCCCCTGGGCGGGTAACGGACGGGCGCTGGCGGGCGGGGACTCCACCGGATTCGTCAAGGTGATCCGCGACAAGCGCTATTCCGAGGTCGTCGGGGCGCACATCGTCGGCCCGCACGCCACCGAACTGATCGCCGAGTTCGTGATGGCGAGGCACCTGGAATCGACCGTGGAGGAGATCGACCTGGCGATGCACCCGCACCCGACGCTGTCGGAGGCCGTGGCGGAAGGCGCGCTCGGCGCTCTGGGGAGGGCGCTGCACATCTAGCGGCCCGTGGACAGAGGCCGCCCGAGCACCGAGAGCGGCGAGGCGCCGGGCTGCGTACTGCTGTCCAATTGCCGGCTGGCGCCCCATCTTGAGGCCGGTTCCCGCAGTCCGCCCGCATCGCAGGAGGTCTTCCATGAAGGCCGTCGTCCCCGCCGTCGCATTCCTGGCCGTGCTCGCCGCGGCCGCGCCCGAGTCCGCCCG
>VYAQ01000266.1 GCA_009844885.1 Gemmatimonadota bacterium | reverse complement strand
CGCACACCCCACCCCCACCACCATCCAGACGCTCACCGGCGGCGACCAGCAAACCGTGCAGGGATTGTCGCTCGCCGACCCCATCGTCGTCCGCGTCCTGGACGCGCAGGGCCGATCCATGTCGGGCCAGACGGTCACCTTTGCGCCCGCCGCGGGCCACGGCACGGCCGACCCCGCCTCGGCGACCACCGGCAGCGACGGCAGCGCCGCCACGCACTGGACTCTGGGGCCGGATCCGGGCCGACACACTATCACGGTCGCCGCGGCAAGTGCCACGACCACGGTCACGGCGGCCGCCCTCGACCTCGAGGCCGAACTCGATACCCTCTTCATGCCCCCGACCGACGCCGAACTCGACGCCGTGCGCGCCGACTGGGTCGCCCGCGACTTCTCTGCGGCGGACGTGCGAGTGGAACTGGCCGAGCGGCTCGATCTGGCGGGCTCCGAAGTCGACCTCCGCATCGTTTCCCACAGCGTCGCCGGAGTACGCCACTACGGAGCCATCCTCGTGCCGGACGGCGGGGCGGACGGGAGCCTGCCGATCCTGGCATACCTGCACGGGGGGGACGGCGGCGTGTCGATCGGCGACATTCAGATTGCGGCGGTCGCGCTCGGGGAGCTGCGCGACAGCTTCGTGTACGTGATTCCGTCGTTTCGCGCCGAGCCGCTGGTTTACGGCGACAGCGTGTGGGTCTCCGAGGGCCCGCCCAGTCCGTGGGACCAGGACGTGGACGACGCGCTGGCCCTTGTGAACGTGGCCATCGAGACCGTGCCCGAGGCGAAAGCGGAATCGATCAATCTGTTCGGAGGAAGTCGCGGCGGTGGGGTCGCTCTTCTGGCGGGGGTGCGGGATCCGCGGATCGCGCGAATCGTCGCGTTCTTCGGCCCGACGTATTTCTTCGACGACTGGGTGCGCGAGATCGTGCGCGAGGCGGCGCTGCGCATGCCGCGTGAGCTCACCGGGGTCGCCCACCTCGACTCGACCTTCATCCAGCCCCATATACGCGGCGAATACTCCCGCGAGGATATGCGGCTGGAGCTTGTGCGGCGTTCCTCCGTCCTCTTCGCGCGGGACCTGCCTCCGGTACAGCTACATCATGGCGACCTCGACCAGACGGTCGCCGTCTCCCAGGCCGAGGCGCTCATGGCGGCAATGGAGGCCCTGGGGCGCGGCCCGCCCGACTTCGAGGCGTACATCTACGCGGGGGCCGGCCATGACGTGTTTGATCTCGGCGCAGCGATCCCCCGGGCGGTGGCCTTCCTGGCGCAGGCGTTGGGGTCTGGAACGGCGGACGCCCCTACCGCGACCCCTCCACTCGCACGGTGAGCAGGTCGTTCAGGTGGTAGTGGCGGTGGCGCACCGACGAGGCGTAGTGGTTGAGCAGGCGTAGCGACAGTTCCTGGTCGGTGGCTGGTGCCGCGTGTTCCTCGAGGAGCTTCATCTGTTCCTCGAAGTTGGTCCCCTGGGGCGCCGCCAGAAACTCCAGCACCGCGACGCCCTTGTCCTGACGCACGGCGACGCGCAGGCGCCGCAGCCCGACCGCCTCCTCGCCGTCCTGGGCCGCGAGGCTGAGGAGCACCTCTTCGCCGGCGGCGCGCAGCCGCTCTTTCGATTCCTGGTTCCATCGGAGGCGGCGTCCGAACTCGGTCAGAAACTCGTCGAGCAGATGCCGCACGCCCGCGTCCAGTGACATGTCGATGTTGCGCGGCCCGAACCAGCGGCCCCGGGCAAAGAACAACGCGGTCAGGGTGTACAGGACGATCACGAGGACGACGATCGCCACCGCGATCAACACGAGGTCGGAGCTCTCGCCGCCCGGGACTTCCTGGCCGCGAACAAGGGTTGCAATGAGGAAATGAATGGGTCGGCTCCCGGGAATGGATCCGTCTCCACGGCGGACCAAGGGCATGGCGATCGCCGAAATTGACGGATTTGTGTCCGAAATTGTCGGATTTACTTCCGATAATGTCCGAAATTGTCGCATCGGCCGGGCGACTGAAGGCGCGTCAGGCCGAGCAGCTTCGCCGTGATTCTATCGCCGCCCGAGCCCGCGGGACAAGACGCCACCCGCGAGAATGTGGCCGGGAGACGCGTCAGCCCAACCATCCCTCCGCCAGCAGCAACTCGGCGTTGAGAACGGACGCTCCCGCCGCGCCGCGAATCGTGTTGTGCCCGAGCGCGGCGAACTTGATCCCCAGAATGGGACACTCCCGGATGCGGCCCACCGACACGGTCATGCCCCGGCTTGCCATTGCATCGCGGCGGGGCTGGGGACGGTCGGGCTCCCGGAGGACGGCCACCGGCCGGTCCGGCGCAGTGGGCAGCCCCAACTCCTGCGGCCGCCCGCGAAACTCCGCGAGCGCCGTCCGCACCTGGGCCGGCGACGGCTGCGTGTCCAGGTCCACCGACGCGCACAGGAGGTGCCCATCCACCGTCGCCACCCGGTTGCAGTGCGCGCTGACCACCGCCCCATGCGGCACGATCCCGTCCTCGTCCGCCCGCGCCTCACCCAGCACCTTGAGCGTCTCGGTCGCGAGCTTCTCCTCCTCGCCACCGATGAACGGGATGGCGTTGCCCAGCACATCCACCGCCGCCAGGCCCGGATACCCGGCCCCGCTCACCGCCTGCAGCGTGGAGACGACCACGCGGCGGATACCGAAGCCGCGCAGTGGAGCGAGGGCCAGCGCGAGCGTGATCGTGGAGCAGTTGGGGTTGGTGACGACCGCGCCCGGCCATCCCCGCTCGCCTCGCTGCCGCCGGATCAGCGCGAGATGGCCCGGATTGACCTCCGGCACGATCAGCGGCACGTCGTCGTCCATGCGGTGGTTGCGCGCGTTGGAGAGCACGACGCGCCCCGCCTTCGCAAACCCCTCCTCGATCGGCCCGGCGACCGAAGCGTGCATCGCGGAGAACACCAGCTGCGGACAGTCAGCCGCCGGAGCGCAGGCGCGCACGACCATGCCCGCCACCTCCCCCGGCATGCGCCGGTCCTGCACCCAGTGCGTGGCCTCGCCATAGCTTCGGCCCGCGCTGCGGTCGCTCGCACCCAGCCAGGCCAGCCGGAACCACGGGTGCCCGTCCAGTTGGCGAACGAACTGCTGGCCGACCATGCCGGTCGCGCCGAGCAGCCCCACGGGGATGGGTTCGGCGGGACCGGTGGGGCGTGGGGACTCAGCGGGTTCGGCGGGATTCATGAGAGGGTTCTACGCCCGGGCGCCACGGGTGTTTCAAGCGCCGTGCGGGTGTTCCCGGAGCCGCGGACGCTTCCGGCGACCCACATCGCGGTCAACTCACCGGCCGGCTCCGCGGCACCAGCCGCGCCGACCACAGTCCAGAATTCGTGTCCGAGAAGAAGATGCGGCCCTTGAAGGGCATCGCGCTCCACGCCATCGGCGAGTTGGGCACGTAGCCGATCGGGTCGTACGCCTTGAAGACCGCGATCTCGCGCCCCTGCGTGTACAGGTTCCCCATCAGGTCCCCCGACACGTCCACCATGCGCACGCCGCCCTCGTAGTACGCCTGGTACAGGATGTCGTCCTCGACCCAGATGTTGTGCGTGCCGTACTCGGGCACCTCGTAGCGCGCCACCATCTCGGGGTTCTCGGGATCGGAGAAGTCGACGATCTGGATGTAGCCCCGGGTTGCCAGCGGGATGCCGTTCATGCCGGTCTCGGGGTCGTAGGGCAGCTGGTACGATCCGCGCCCCTGCCCTGGCCCCTCCCACGCAAGTCCGCGCCGGCTCATGATCTCGTCGCCCAGGAAGACGTAGTGCTTGCCCGTCGACTGCGACACGTACGGGAAGACCGCGTGCGTGGCGCCGCCCGGGATCGGATAGCTGCTCACCAGGACCGGGTTCTCGGGTGAACCGCCCCAGCGTCCGTCACCCACGTCCACAACCACCAGGCCGTTCTCCCACTCGGCCGAGTACGCGAGCCCGTCCAGCACCCACACATCGTGCAAACGGCTGTTCGGGTGGTTGTACTCGCCCACGAAGCGCGGGTTGTAGAGGTCGCTGACGTCGAGGATCACGTACTTGTCACCGCCCGCCAGCGTAAAGAGATGGCTCTCGGTGGGGAAGGCGTTGTGGACGCCGCCAGTGAGCCCGTAGTCGGTGACTTCGGACGCAATCACCGGGTGCGCGGGGTCCGCGAGGTCCAGAATGACCACCCCGTTGCGCCGGTTCGACGCCCCCTCGCGGGTCATGGTCGCGTACCGCGCGTCGGGCGAGACCTTCATGTCGTTGACCGAGCGCGCGTCCACCTGGATCGAGTCGGTCTTGAAGATGTTGCCGACGTCGGTGACGTCCCACACGAAGCCGTGGCCGTCGGACCGCTTGGCCCCCGTGAGCGCGTAGTCCCGTCCGTCCCGGCCCTCGAAGACCCAGAAGTCGGTGGTCCGGACCCGCTGCTCGCGGCCGTGCCCGTGAATCTCCAGCTCCTGGATGACGTCGCGTTCGACGACCCGGAAGGAGGTCCGCGCGGACAGGGGACCCGCGTCGGCGATGACCGTGTAGACCCCGGGGACGTCCGCGACGAAGCGCCCCCCGTGCATCTGCGCCGGGGCAGGCGGTGCCATGATCCCCTCGGGGGCCTCGTATGCGTGCGTCCACTCGACGGGCACGCCGCTGACGAGGGCGTCGCCGCCGTCCCTCACCTCCGCGCCGAAGCCGATGACGTCGCCGGTCCGCGCGCGGGCCACCCCGCCGACGATCTCGAGCGACTCGCCGGTGAAGGGAGCCGTGGACAGGGTCGCCGTGCCCGCAACCCCCTCGACCGTGGCCGTGATGGTGGCCGTGCCGGGGGCGACGGCGGTGACGCGCCCGAAGCCGTCGACGGTGACGACGTCCGGCGAGTCGCTGCGCCACGCCACGTCGGGGTCGGTGCGCGCGCTGCCGTCCGCGTGCTCGGCCCGCGCGGCCATGCGAAGCGTGGTTCCCACGAAGAGTCGGTCGTTGGTGGAGGGAGAGACGACCACTCGCGCGACGGTGGGCCAGCCGATGCCGACCGGCACCCGCACGGTAACCGGTTCGCCTGCCGGAGCACCGCCGTCCTGTACCAGCGTCGCGACCAGTGCGTAGTCACCCGCAGCGAGCGCGGTCACGACGCCCTGCCGCACCCGCACCGCCGCACGCGGGCCCACCAGCCGCACCACGGGGTCCTCCACGCGGGCCCCCGAACGCGTGTAGCCGGCGACGGTGACCCGCACCTCGTCCCCGACCCGCATGGTCAGTTCGGTGGGCGTGGCCACCAGCCGCACGACGGGATCGTCCGTCTGGGCGTGGAGCGGGACGACACTCGCGAACGTGCCCGCGACGATCATGCCAACGACGAGCCTGTGGAGTCCCGTGAGCTTCGCGTTGCCGGTCATCTGCTTCCTCCTGTGGCCATGACGGATCGCCTGGCGGGTCCGTGTGGTGCGTGGAAGCGAAATTGTGTCACAGGCCGCCGCTAGGCAACGCGGATGCGCGCGGCTAAGGTTGGAGGCGTTCGTTTCCACTCGTTCAATCGGAGATCCACCACCCATGTCCGCGCACCCACGCCTGTCCACTCGTTGCGCCGCCGCGCTCGCGCGGTTGATCGTCCTCGCCGTCACGTTGGCCCCGGCGCCCACAGCCGCCCAGGCCCCCGACACCACCACCCTCACCCGCTACACCCAGGCCATGGCGTGGCGAAACATCGGCCCCACCCGCGGCGGCCGCTCGGTCACGGCCACGGGCGTCGTGGGGGACGACCAGACCTACTACTTCGGAGCGACCGGGGGCGGTGTGTGGAAGACCACCGACGCCGGGATCACCTGGACGAACGTGAGCGACGGCCACTTCGGGACGGGCTCCGTGGGCGCGGTCGCGGTCGCCGAGTCGGACCCCAACGTGGTGTGGGTGGGCATGGGCGAGCACGCGGTGCGCGGCGTGACCACCTCGCACGGCGACGGCGTCTACCTGTCGACCGACGCGGGACGGAGCTGGACGCACATGGGACTGGAGAACACGCGCGCCATCTCGCGCATCCGGATCCACCCGCGCGACCCGGACATCGTGTACGTCGCCGCCCAGGGAGCCCCCTACGGCGAGACCGAGGACCGCGGCGTTTACCGCACCATGGACGGCGGCCAGAGCTGGGAGAAGGTGCTGTACGTCTCCCCCCGCGCCGGGGCGTCCGCGCTGGCCATGGACATGACCAACCCGCGCATCCTCTACGCCGCGTTCTGGGACCACCTCCGGCGTCCCTGGGTGGTCGAGTCGGGTGGCGAGGGCAGCGGGATCTGGAAGTCGACCGACAGCGGGGACACCTGGGAAGAGATCAACCAGGGTCTGCCTGAACTGGTCGGCAAGATCGGCGTCGACGTTTCGCGCGCGAATCCCGACCGGCTCTACGCGGTGGTGGAGGCCGAACCCGACCAGGGCGGCGTCTACCGGTCCGACGACGGGGGCGCATCGTGGCGGCAGATGAACTCGGAGCGCATCGTGCAGACCCGCTCCTGGTACTACATGAAGATCTTCGCCGATCCGCAGGACGAGGAGACGGTGTACGTCATGAACGCGCCGTTCCTCAAGTCGATCGACGGAGGCCGCACCTTCTCGTCCGTGCAGGTGCCGCACGGCGACAACCACGACCTGTGGATCAACCCCGCCGACGCCGACAACATGATCAACGCCAACGACGGCGGCGCCAACGTGAGCTTCAACGGGGGCGACAGCTGGTCCACGCAGCGCAACCAGCCCACCGCCCAGTTCTACCGGGTGATCACGGACAACCAGTTTCCCTATCACGTCTACGGGGGCCAGCAGGACAACTCGGCGATCGGCATGCCGTCCGCGTCTCTCGGGGGGATCGGCTGGGGCGATTTCTACTCGGTGGCGGGGTGCGAGAGCGCGTTTCTGGCCTTTGACGAGAACGACCCGCAGGACATCTTCGGCGGCTGCTACCAGGGGCTGATCGATCGCTGGAACCGCACCACGGGCCTGCAGAAACCGATCATGGCCTACCCGTTCCTCGGCCTCGGCACCTACGCCGGCGAACAGCGCTACCGCTTCAACTGGAACGCCCCGATCGTGGCGTCGCCCCACGACCCCGCGACGATCTATCACGCGGGCAACGTGGTGTTCGCCACCCGCGACCGCGGCCAGAGCTGGGAGGCCGTCTCGCCGGACCTGACCCGGGACGAAGAGGACAAGCAGGGCGCCGGAGGCACCCCGATCACCAACGAGGGCGCCGGGGGGGAGAACTACAACACGATCATGGCGCTCGTCGAGTCGCCCCACGAGGCGGGGACGCTCTGGGTGGGCACCGACGACGGCCTGGTCCATGTCACCCGGGACGGCGGCGCCAACTGGAGCGACGTCACCCCGGCCGACGTCGGCACGGCGATGATCAACTCGATCGAGGTCTCGCCCCATGATCCGGCCACGGCGTACGTGGTCGCGTCCGCGTACAAGTTCAACGATTTCACGCCGATGATCTTCCGCACGGCCGACTACGGTGCGAGCTGGGAAAGCATGGCCGCCGGCATCGACGCCGAGCACTGGGTGCGGGTGGTGCGCGAAGACCCGGTCACCCCGGGTCTCCTCTACGCCGGGACCGAGATGGGGCTCTTCCTGTCGCGCGACGCCGGGGACGGCTGGGAGAAGTGGCAGCGCAACCTTCCGATCGTGCCCATCACCGACCTCATGATCCGCAACAACGACCTGGTGGCCTCCACCCAGGGACGCGGCTTCTGGATCCTCGACGACCTGTCGCCGGTGCAGCAGTTGACCGGGACGGCCACCACCGCCGACATGCACCTGTTCACGCCCCGCGAGGCGATCATGGCCTCGTTCGGGGGAGGATTCGGGGGCGGAGGCGGGCCCGGAGCGCCCGGGGCCAATCCTCCGAGCGGCGCGCAGATCTTCTTCGCGTTCGCGGAGGCGCCGGACTCGCTGGTCACGGTCGAGATCCTGGGGGCCGACGGCAGCGCGATCCGCACGTACGCCACCGACCCCGAGGCTGCGGGGAACGAGGACTTCTCCTCCCTGCCGGCCCCCGAGGCCGGGCTGAACCGCCTGGCCTGGGACTACCGCCATGAAGCGATTACGGGCATCGAGGGCTATCAGCAATTCGGCGGCCTCCAGGGGCGCGTCGTCGCGCCGGGGGACTACCAGGTCCGGCTGACCCACGGCGAGGAAAGCCGGACGGTCACGGTCTCGCTGGCGCCCGACCCCCGCTGGAGCGCCACGCAGGGCCAGTACGAGACGCAGGAGCGCTTCGTGGCCGAGGCCCAGCAGGTCATCCGCGACCTGTACGGGGCCGTCAACGAGCTCGCTGACGTGTCGGAACAGGTGGACGCGATCGTGGAGCGAACGGAGGACCATCCGCTGGCCGACTCGATCCGGGCATCGGGTGAATCGCTGACCGGCTCCATCACGGATTGGGAGGAAGAGTTGGTGCAACGCCGCCAGAGGACCTTCCAGGACGTGATCAACTTCCGCAACAAGCTGGACGCGCAGATCCTGGCGCTGATCGGCTCCGTGGACGGTTCCGAGCCACCGCTCACCGCCGGCGCGCGTCAGCGGTGGAGCGACCTGCGGGAGGAATGGGCCGGCCACGAGAGCACGCTCGGCGAGCTGCTGGCCGCGGTGAATGCGTTCAACGACTTCCTCGCGGAGAGCGGTGTCGAGCCGATCACCGTGCGGCCGCGCGGACGCCCGGTGTCGTAGTCCTAGCGTGCCGTGCCGCCGCCCGTGACGACGCGCCCAGCCTTGGGGGTGTCCGGTCCCCGGCCGTTCCGCCGGTTCGATTGCGCCACATATGTTCCCTGCTATAGTGCTGCCATAGTGCCGCGCCGGAGCGGCCGGGCTGCTTCAGCCACCCACCCAACCTCAAACCCGGGCACCGCCAAGTGAACCGAATCGAAGACCTGCTGGGAGCCGAAGCCGAAGACCTTCTCACCTATCGCGCCAGGGGCTTTCCGCGCGAACAACTCCACCTTCCCGGGCCCGACTTCGTGGACCGTGTCGTTGCGGGCACGGACCGGAACCCGCAGGTGATGCGCAGCATGCAGCAGATCCTGGGGCACGGGCGGCTGGCGGGGACCGGCTACGTGTCGATTCTGCCGGTCGATCAGGGGATCGAGCATTCGGCGGGGGCGTCGTTCGCGCCCAATCCGCCGTTCTTCGACCCGGGCAACATCGTGGAACTGGCGCTCGAGGGCGGGTGCAACGCGGTGGCGTCGACGCTGGGCGTGCTGGGCTCGGTGTCGCGGAAGTACGCCCACCGGATCCCGTTCCTGGTCAAGCTCAACCACAACGAGCTCCTCACGTACCCCAACCGCTACGACCAGGTGATGTTCGCGAGCGTACAGCAGGCGTGGGAGCTGGGCGCGGTGGCCGTCGGCTCGACGATCTACTTCGGCTCGGACCAGGGGATGCGCCAGCTGCAGGAGACGTCCGAAGCGTTTCAGATGGCGCACGAACTGGGTATGGTCACGGTGCTGTGGTGCTACCTGCGGCAGTCCGCGTTCAACAAGGACGGGGTCAACTACCACGCCGCGGCCGACCTCACGGGCCAGGCCAACCACCTCGGGGTGACGATCGAAGCCGACATCGTCAAGCAGAAGCAGGCCGAGAACAACGGCGGCTACCGGGCGATCGGCTTCGGCCGCACGCACGACAAGGTGTACTCGGAGCTGGCGCCCGACGAGCACCCGATCGAACTCACGCGCTACCAGGTGGCCAACTGCTACATGGGCCGGGTGGGGCTGATCAATTCGGGAG
>VYAQ01000157.1 GCA_009844885.1 Gemmatimonadota bacterium | reverse complement strand
CGAGGGTCTTCATGGCGGCTTTGACCGCGGCGGGGTCATGGTGCCGGGCGACCGCGAAGTCGTAGAGGTCCCGCGCCAGGAGTTTCCTCGAGTCATCCGTCCGTCCGGAGAGCTTCTTGGCGAGGATCTCGGCGTTGGTTTCGAGAGGCACGGAGGTGCCGCGCACCGTATCGGCGGAGTGCTCACCGGTCCATGGTCGGCTGTGGCGCAATGTGATCTCGCCACCCCGCAGCACGATCATGGTCTGCCAGTGGCGGACGGTGAGGATCTCGGCCGGGCCGGCCCGCCGCTCGATGGCGCGGCGGAACGCGTCGCGGCACTCCCAGAGCCGGCGGCAGGACTTCTCATCAGTGAAGAGGTCCACGTCCGCGCTGTGGCGGTGCGCCCACCGGACGGCCAGGGCGGTCCCTCCACCCAGCCGCATACGGTGTTCGCCGCCAAGGTGCGACCCGAAGACCTCGCAGACCGCCTCGAAAAGTTCAGCCGGTCCTGCAGGGAGGTCGTACCGTTTCATCGAGGCGAGGCGAGCAGTGAGCGAACCGCCCAAAGCGGCCGTCGCTTTACGCGGATCTCTGTCCCGGCGCCGCAGCCCCGCCGCAGGTGATGAGCATGCTAACCGTGCTCATCACGGGACAGCTTCTCCTCTAACGCCTCGATGGCGAGCGCCTGCATGCTCATGTCGCGCGTGACGGCCGCCAGTTTGAACCGGCGCCAGACCTCCGGAGTGAGGTAGAGCGGAAAGACCTTCCGGTCCCTCCTGGAGGGGGGAACGTCGGCCCGTGCCGGCGACGGCGCGGCAGCGCGGCGGGCAACGTCGGCAAGCGTGCGTTTCATCATGGTCTGTACACCCCGAGCGCCCAGGTGTGGAGCGCATCGATCTCGGCCGCGGCGCGGGACCGCGGCTCCAGTTCCTGGGCCGATTGGCCGGCGGTGAAGCTCCGCACGTGCGCGACACGGGTTCCGAGCATCACCGGACAGAGTTCCGCACCCATCGCCTCCAGCGCCTCCGCGGCCTCGGCGACAAGTTTGCCGCGCGGAGGGACGGCATTCAGGACCACGATCGCCCGCGCATCCGCCACCCGGGCAACGTCGAGGGCGGCCGGGACCGCGGCCAAGTCGGCCGGCGACGGCCGGCAGGGGATCAGCACCAGGTCGGAGAGCCGGGCGGCTTCGACCGCGCCGCCGGCACGCGGCGCGGTGTCGATCACCACCAACTCGGTCCCGTCCGACTCCACGAGTTCGAGGACACGCGCCAGGCGCGGCGGATG
Organism: Gemmatimonadota bacterium; assembly: GCA_009844885.1. Classification (GTDB taxonomy): domain Bacteria; phylum Gemmatimonadota; class Gemmatimonadetes; order Longimicrobiales; family Gaopeijiaceae; genus Bin94. The sequence continues at coordinate 8,491 of VYAQ01000157.1, read as the reverse complement.
GGTAGCGATCACTGCCGGCACGGATCCACCGCGGAGATCCCCCCAGAGACCAGAGGAGCCCTGGGGATCCAGATCCACGATCGCGGAGGACCCCCCCGCGAGCTCATGAGCGACCGCGAGCGACAGGGCCAGAGTCGTTTTCCCGCTCCCCCCCTTCATGGAAAGCATGCTAACCGTGCTCATCATGCGAAGAATAACGGAGCGCGCCCTTCGCCGCGGCCAGCCGGGGACAGGTTCCGGTTACCACCCCGTTCCAGGCGGGGCGCGACTGTGTGCGATTTTGGAAGCCCGGAGGATGGAAACACTTCCATGCTCGTTCGGCCGCCACCCCACCCAGGACCGACCCACCGAAGCACTACAAAGGCTTCCCCGGCTGGCGGCCTCTCTGCGCGTGTCGGTTTCCACCTCCGGGGAGGCCGGAGCCCCAAAGGGGGCCCCGTCCTCCGAAGTGAAAACGCACCCTGCGGGTGCCCCAACATCACCCCGAAAAGAAGAGAGATCCACCACCGGAGAAAGTTGAGTCACGGTCGCTCAGATTCCAAGTACCCACCTGTGTTGGTTCGCTTGTAATTTGGGCGACGCGCTGCTGACTGAGCCCCACTTCGGCCGCGATGCGCGCCTGGGTCCACCCTTCACTGGCCCACTGGCGGATCTGCGCATCCCGCAGCGCGGTACGTCGGCGCCGCGCAGCTCCGGAGCGTCTTCCGCGCTCCGCTTGGCGCTCGGGATCTGCCTGGTACCGGCCCTGGTCGATCCACTGCGCCCGGTAGCGCCCGACGCTTGCCGCGATCCAGCCGACCTCCTGGGAGGGAAGGGGGCCGCGGGGACTCCGGGCGAACATGTCGGTGTTCAGCACCTCGCCCTCCGCCTGCAGGTCGGCGTCCCGGTTGGACCAGCGCCCGGCGAAGCGCATGAGGGCATCGAACACCGAACAGTTGCGTGCGGCGTCGGTGAGCAGCGCGGCCGGCCTGGGAAGGCTCCAGCGCGCCGGCAGGAACTCATGCAGCTCGACCAGTTGGAACCCGCCGCGGCCGTTCCGGATCACCTTCCAGGAGTCATGAGGCGCGGCCGGGTTCCGGATCGGCCCGTCCGGGTTGAAGTGCGGGTCTGCGCCCGCCGCCTTGGTGAAGAACTCGGCGGTGCGGCCGAACAGTCGGACGGGACGCTGACGCGCTTGCGAACCTCGATGGACCCGCCGGGCGAGCGGCCAGAGAGCCAGCAGGCCTCCCCCATCGCGCCAGACCTCGATACCGGGCTGCGGCAGTTCTCGCGCCCAGATCGCGTGCCGGAAGCTGTCGGGGTGATCGCAGTCCAGGGCGAGGACCCGGATGGAGTTGCACTCGTTCAGCGCCAGGAACGGCAGCTGCAGCGCCCGATCGGCCGGCCGCGTCCGGTTCGACGGGCCGACGATCTTCCCGTGTCGATCGGCATGGGCGGACCGGACCCACGCCGCGAAATCCGGAATTCCGTGCTCGGCCAGGATCGCCGGTGCATTGACTGCGCACGAGGGGCGCTGATGGGGTACGCTTCCGTTTATCGGCACCGCGAGTCTTTGTCGTGGGTGGCGAAGAGCGCGCGGGGGCGGTGGTAGGCCCTCGCGTCGCTCGACTGAGTGCGGAGCCTACTAGCCGATCCGGCTAGATCAGGTCAAGGCGGGAGAGTCGACCTCGCCGGTAGAATCCAGAGGCCATGAGTCCGGAAGTCATCGCCATCATCGGGGTCGGAGTCGCAACGCTCGGGGTCGGGGCCTCTCTTGCCGCCCTGATCCTCTCGGGCCAGCGGAGCCTCCGCACCGAGATACAGGCCGTCCGCACCGACCTCACCACCGAAATTCGGTCCCTTAGAGCCGAGGTTCACGCCCTGGCGGAACGGGTCGCGCGCCTCGAAGGGGCCGTCCCATTCCTGGCACCCCGGCCACTCCCGGCACCGGAGGAACCCGAGACTCAGGCGACGGCCTAGAGCATTCGGGACGGGGGGTGGCTCACACCTTCGATACCGCCGCTGCTACGGAACGCCTCACCGCATCCGGTCTCTCAGCCCGACAGGCAGAAGCGATCGTCGCTGTCGTCGCGCGGGCGAAAGAGGCGAATGCCGACCTCCTCACGAAGGAGGATCTGCGGGCTGCGCTGGCCAGCCTCGAACGGCGGCTCGTTCTGTGGGCCGTTGTCATCGTTGGAGTCCTGTTCGTAGCCCTGCGTTCCATCCCCGAGTAGGGGCCCGGGGCTGGCTCCACACAAGAGCCGTTATCGGAACCTGGCGTCCGGGACCTCGCCGGCAGAACCCCCGAATTCGGCCTCCTGGAGGTCTGCGAAGCTCCTCGAGGAGCGCGGATCCGCGCCGATCGCGCCGAGTTGACATAACTCGGAGGGGCTCGCCGAGCTCCGACGGCCCGAATTCGGCCCCAGGTTCCGATAACGGAGTCCGAATTCGGCGAATTCAGGGGCCTCAGGAGCCTCCGAATCGGTTTCGAACGGGTCTAGGTGCGCTCCGGAGCCTCCTGGAGCCCCGCATTCCCGCGAGAATTACGCCTCAGAGGCCCGGAAACGGCCCCTCAGGGCGTTTCCGGGGTTAACGCGGCCCACGGGGTCGCCTGGAACGGACGAACGCTCTCCGGGTCGTTTTATTGAGGTCGTAATGCCGGCTGGCTCCGCGGCTGAGGTTCCTGCGCAGCAGCTCGAGCGCTCGGTTCTGCAGCTGGCGAACGCGTTCTGCACTCAGATGCAGTTCCTCCCCGATTTCCGCGAGGCTCGCAGAGCCGACGCCTTGCAGGCCGTACCGCCTCTCCAGGACATACTGCAGGCGAGGGGGGAGATGGCCGATTCCGTCCCGAAGCTGCCGATATTCCTCCGAACGAGCGGCAGCGTCACAGGGGCTCTCTGATCGGGTGTCGGCGATTGTGTCCGCAAGCGGCGGGAGATCCCCCGCTCCCGGCGCGTCCAGAGATCCCACAACCGGAACATGGAGGATCGTGGACCGGAGCGCTTCGGCGTCCACGCCGATAAAACGGGCGTCGTCCTCGGTGGTGTGAACGTGGTGCTCTCCGGTGACGCACTCTTCGTTGCGGTATTGCTGTTCGAGTTCCGACTCGACGCTCAGCGCCAGGCGGCGGAGCCCCAGTTGGTTGAGCGGAATCCGGATCGTCCGTGACTTCTGGGAGAGCGCCCGGCAGATGTCGGTGCGGATCCATCGCTCCGCGTGCGCAGAAAAACACCGGATCCTGGCCGGATCGAATGTCCGAGCGGCCGCGATGAGGCCAAGGTTGCCTTCCTGGATGAGGTCGTCAAGCGGCAGGCCCAAGTGTTTGTAGTGGTGCGCGATGCGAACCACGAGCCGCAGATTGCCTTCGACCAGGCGACGGCGACTGGCTTCGACGGTGGCGGTTGCTGGTCCGGATTGCGGTTTCGCCACGGCTGTCGCCGCCCGAAGCACCGCGCTCAGCTGCCGTTCCTCGGGGCAGGTCAACCGACGGTGTCGCTGGGCCTCCCGGACATAGAGCGACACAACGTCCAGGTCTCGTGTCATTTCAGTCTTGAAAACTCCTTTGCCGCGCGTTGAAAGAGGAGTGGAAGCTAGCTCTCTCAAGGAGAAAAAGACAATGACAAGACCTGGCGATTTCGCGCCCATTGCAACTCCCGCAGGGCTCAGGATTGTCGTAGTGGCCCTGCTGTTCCTGTTTGGCGCTCTGGCTGCCTCGTGCGGCCTCGACGACACCGGAGTCTCTCCACCCGCCCCCGCCCCTCCGGAGACGAGGCCGAAGACGCAGCGTTCCACTGCGCCGGAATCGCGATCCGTGGCCACACCCCCGGTAGCTTCCGATGCCGCCCCGGCCGCATCACGAGCTGCCGGCATCGCGGTCCAACAGCCCCAGTCCCCCAACTTTCAAGCCTTCGATGCAGCCCTGGCGGAGCTGCTGACCGAGCTTCCGGTGGTGATCGAACAGGCGGTGGATGCCGGGCAATCCAAAGCCAGCGTGAATGCGAGCTTGGTCCCAGGCTTCATGGGAATCGTCGGGCGCTTGGTGACTCTCAGAGACGACGCTTACATCCCGGAGTTTCCGGGGACCATGAACTCGGCACGTTCGGTTCCTTGCACGGAATGTTCGGACGATCTCACGAGCTGTCTCGATGATGCCCTAGACAATTTCGTGGATTGCGTCTTCGAGTGCGGCGCGTTCGACGGTGGCTGTCGGCGAGATTGCAAGAAGGCCTGGCGATCGGAGAAAGACGCCTGCTACGAGGCGCACCGGGATTGCACCCGGAGGTGCACACCAAAATGAGTCAGAGGATGCTTCCGCTCCGCGTCGGTGTCGGTGTCGCGCTCGGCTTTGCCGTCGGGCTGGCATTGACGAACAAGGTGATTGAGGGAGGCAGGACGGACTGGCCAGCGACGGGCCTCCTGGGGTGGGGAATCATGGTCGGGACCGTCGCTGGATTCCTGGCCGGCTGGGGGATGCGCCGCTGGATCGGGGACCGGCTGAAGGCGCATGCCGCGCATTGGATCCTCCTGGGCCTCGCGCTGGGGCCGCCGTGCGCCGTAGTGGTCCATGCGGTGTTTTGGGACATGGGGCCGCCATTCCTGGGAGTCAGCGGCGGGGTCGCAGCGATCGGCCTGTGGAATGGAGTTTTGTTAGGCGTCGCTTTTGGCAAGCGGAGGGACTGATAGCCCCGGCTCATATCCGTCGTGTATCTAGGAGTTGGACGAAGCGCCAACACGGCACCGGTGCCCTCCCGGAAAGCCCCCGCGAGAAACTACGCCTCAGAGGCCCGAAAACGGCCCCTCAGGGCGTTTTCGGGGGTCCCCGCGGCCCCCGGGGGGACCGTCCGGGGCCTCCGTGGGCTCCTGAGGTCCACAGGCAGCGCGCGCCTGGCTCGCTGAGAGAAAGCCGGCGCGGGGTTGCGGGCGGTTTTTAGGCCCGGTCCTCGTCGGCCTCGGCGGCGGAAGGGGGAGCCGTTTCATCCGGATCGCCGTTTTCGTCGGCGATCGGAACCCCGAAGTAGTCCGCTTCGACGACTCCGGGGGGTGTGTGGATGATGAGGAAGCCGGCGTCGATCGCGTTGTAGAAGTCCTCCGCGGTGTCAACCTCGGCGGCGCGCTGGCCGTCGACGACGATTTCTCGGATTGCCATATGTGCTCCTTTCGCGGTTAGCGGGGATTGGGGCTAGATCCAGAGGGAGCAGGCCCGGGGCGTGAAGACGCCGAAGAAGAATCCGACCAGGAAGACGAGCAGCAGCAGGGCTGGCCGCACGCGGTGTATGGCGTCCCGGAGTTTCTGGCCGGCCTCCTGGATCTCGTCCAGCGTGGCGCGGGCGTCCTGGGCGCTCTGGCGCATCGCCGCGAAGTCGCGCCGTGTCTGTTCGATCTTGTCGGACAGGCTCATCGGCTGTGTTCCCAACCGGGGGTTGGGGGCTTGCGGGCGCGTTCGATGGACTCGCGTACCCGGTCGAGCACACGGCGGGTGAGTTCCTGGATCCGCTCCCGGATTGCGGCCTCGATCTCCTGCAGCTGCCTCCCGAGGCTCCGGACCTCGGCGACGTCGCGGTTGTCCTGGGCGACGGCCGCCGCCGCGTCCGTGCGCTCGTTGGGCTCCTGCTCGCGCATCGCCTTCCAGGCAGCCGCCCCCAGGTGGACGTTGGGCACCCGGTCAAAGCGCTCAGCCGTCGCGGTGTCGCCCCGTTCAAGGGCCGCCACCCGCCGCGCCTGGAGGGAGCGGTGGTCCACCCACTCGCTCCGCCCGGCGTGCGCCAGGGCGCGGTTCGTCTGAACCGCCCACTGCTCGCGCCAGGTCCTCACCAGCTCGCGGCCGTTCCAGGTGCGGTCCTTCGCTCCGAACCCGTCCGGGCCGATCTGCCGGGTGGTGAGCAGGATGTGGGCGTGCGGGTTCTTCCCGCCACCGTCGTGGTAGGCCACGTCCGCCACCATCCCGCGCCCGGTGAACTCCTGGGCGACGAACCCGCGCACCAGCTCCCGGCGCTGCTCCCCGCTGAGCTCGACGGGCAACGCCATCACCACCTCGCGGGCGACCTGCGCATCCTTTCGCCGCTCCGAGGCCTCTACCGCGTTCCAGAGCTGGGAGCGGTCGCGCGCCCACTCCGGCGCGTTCGCCGGCACGTGGATCTCGGCAGAGTCCACGTCGCCGCGGCGGCTGTAGTCGTGCGTCTCTCCGGTGCGCTCGTCTACCAACCGCTCCTGGGAGCGGTAGGCGGCCGCCGCAACCGCGCTCGCTCCGGTGGAGCGGGCGTGCACCTTCACCGCCAGGTGAAATATCGCCATCACATGGCGATTATAGTCCGGCCCCGTGGCCGGACCGCACGAACATTGCGAAGCAATGTATATAGTGCGCTCTTCGTAGAAATCGAAGATTTCCCGAAGAGCCCACGAGACCCCGAAAAACCCGCTCCCCGAAGGCCCCAAAATGCCCACCGACGACGTGCTCGCCCGCGACCCGAAGACCGCCGACGCGATCGAGACCGCAATCCGCCTCGATCCCGAACTCGCCGAACTCCGCCACCGCCAGGCGCAACTGCAGAACCGGATCAGCCGGCTGACTGCGATCCGCAGCACCCGGGAACGGAAGCGCCGGACTCGCCGGCTGATCCTCCTCGGCACCTTCGTCGAGGAGTGGCACACCAGCCGTCCCGACGAAGCCCTGACCGCGGATCAGCTGATGGAGCGGATGGACGGCTGGCTCACCCGCTCCGCCGACCGCCGCGTGTTCGGCCTGGAACCCATCGAGTAGCAGGCAATGGCCATCACGTACGCGATCGAGGACGGAGAACTGCTGTCGATCTGCGAGACTGAAGCCGACTTCGAGGAAGCCATGGACCAGAACCTCGGGCCCATGCTCGTGCCTCCGGAGGTCGCGGAGGCCTACGGCGCTGTTGACGCGGAGCCCGGCGATGCCGAGTGGCAGGACGAACAGGACGAGTTGCGGGCGCGCGAAGGACTGACCTCCTCTCCCGGCGCGGCAGCGCCGCTGCGTGTGGGTCTATCCGCGTGTCCCTTTACGTAAGACGTAAAACCGGTTAGAGTTGGAGCACGTTTGATCCGAAGCTTCGGAAACCGGAATACGCGGCGCTTCTTCGAAGGGGCTCGCGTAGCAGCGTTTCAAGGGTTCGCCAACCAGGCGGCGCGCCGCCTGGTGTTGCTGGACAGCGCGGAGACACTGCGCGACCTTGCCGCGCTGCCGGGGAATCGGCTCGAGGCGTTACGTGGCGACCGGGATGGCCAGTACAGCATTCGGATCAACGCCCAATGGAGGATCTGTTTCCGCTGGACTGAAGACGGGCCGAGCGAAGTGGAAATCGTGGACTACCACTGAGGGGAACGAAGATGAAGAACGGCATGAGACCGGTGCATCCCGGCGAGATCCTGCGCGACGAGCTCGACACGCTCGACCTGTCGGCAAACGCGCTGGCGAGCGCACTGCAGGTCCCGGTGAACCGGGTGACCATGATCCTGAAGGGGCAGCGGGGCGTCAGCGCGGATACGGCCCTCCGGCTGGCGCGGTACTTCGGGACCACACCCCAGCTGTGGCTGAATCTGCAAAAGACCTGGGAACTCCGCCGGGCTGAGATTGAGGCAGGCCACGAGATCGCCGAAGGAATCACTCCCCGACAATCAGCGGCGTGATTCGGGTGCGAGCAGTGGACACCGTAGACGCGGTACTGCTCTTTGTTGTGCTAGGGCGGAACCCCGAAGAGGTTGATCCAGGCGATCACGTGCCCCTGTCGCGACTCGGAAAGGTGGATGGCGCGGGCGACCTGGTAAACGGACATCCCTCCGGACCAGAGAAGCCCCGGCAGATCCCAAGGGTGAATGCAAGCGAGGACGTGCCACACCTGGTCACGTTCGACGGCCGTCATATGCGGGGAACGAAAGATGCGGGCCAACTCGTCGCCGGTTGGGCGGTTCGGGTAGCCCGCGAGGTGGCCACCGGAGAGATGCGCGAAGAAGGCCGAGACTCTGTCCGGTGGAGTGGGCGGCGTCGCTGTGGCTCTCGGATGCTCGAACCAGGCAAGGGGGAGTGGAATTCGGTTTCTGATCTCGGGATCCCATGTGAAGTCGCGGGGCGGTTTTCCCGCTCCCCCGATGAGAGCGCCGTGTTCGCCGAGGCTGTCCTCACGAGGATCGTCTCCACACTGGAGGCACAGCTCGACGGCGCGGCGCTCCTCCCGGGCATAGAGCTCTTCGCGGGAGGGAAGCCGCTCCGGGTCGTCGGGCGGCGGATGGAAGTAGAAGTGCCGGATCTTCGCTATGTCGAGCATTGGCGCTCCCTGGAGAGGATCTCCCGGCGGAGCTGATCGGCGACAGAGGGTGCGGGGTCTTTGGCCTCTTCGGGGTAGGCAGGCCGGACAAGCGCGTCCTGGCCGGACCGCTGAAACCATCCCTCCGGGAGGCTCTGGAGTTCGTGTTGGAGTTGCCGGAGGTCTGGCACATCGAGGGTCTTCATGGCGGCTTTGACCGCGGCGGGGTCATGGTGCCGGGCGACCGC
>VYAQ01000114.1 GCA_009844885.1 Gemmatimonadota bacterium | reverse complement strand
CCGCTGTTTCATGCGTGGCGGGCTTTCCTTGCCGACGATCCGGGCGCGCTCCGCGAGCCCGGTGACCTGGCATACGCCTTCCCCTTCCGTCCAGAGACACTACCCGTGCTGCGCTGGGCCGCGCGCCACGACAGCCACTGGGGCTGGCGATACCTGCTCGGCCTCAACCTGTGGGCGCTGGACCGCAAGGCCGAAGCCGCCCTGGCGTTCGAGCTGCTTGGCGCCGAACCCGACTACGGCCCGGCGTACGCGGCGCGCGGCCACCTGCTCCGGGAGGTCGACGGCCGCGATCCCGGCCTGGACTTCACCCGTGCGGTCGAGTTGGCTCCCAACGATCGGGTTCTGCGGACCACATTGGTTCGCTACCAGCTGGACGCAGGGCGCTGGGCGGCCGCGCTGGAATCGTCGGCCCGGGCACGGGAGATCTTCCCGGACGACTTCAACCTGGCCCTCCTGCAGGTTCGAGCGCTGCTCAATCTGGGAGGCTACCGCGAGGCCATCGACGTCTTGGCCGGCACCCACGTCCTTCCCTCCGAAAACGCACGCGAGAGCCACCATCTCTACGAGCTCGCGCATGTGGGCGCGGCGCTCGATGAGATCGACGGAAGCAACCACGCGACGGCGCGCGACTACCTCGAGGCGGCGCTGCTGTGGCCCGAGTCGCTCGGGCAGGGAAGGCCCTACGACCCGGACGAGAGGCTGGTCCGGTATCTTCTGGGTGTGGTGGCCACGCTTGCGGACGACCGTCGCACGGCGCTCCAGGCTCTCGGGGCCGTTGCCGGAACGGTGGGCAACGGGTCAGAGGCCCTTGGGGACATCGGCGATCTTCTCGCAATCGCCGCTTTCGAGATCGTTGGCGGCAATCCGGGTGTAGCGCTGGACGATGCCGTTTCCACATTCATGTCCGACCGTCAGGAAGCGCTTCGCCCCCGCGCCGACGCCCCTCCCGTCCTGGAATGGCGGTTGGCAATGCGGGCGCTTGCACTGGCCGATGCGGCCGCGGCACGCCTTGAGCGATGACGCATTGACGCCTGATCGGCTCTGTCCGGATGGTCGGTGCCGCTCAGCCGCTCGCGCCGTCGGCAGCTTCCAGCAACCGCGCGCAGGTGGCCCAGACCGTCCGGGCGAGTTCCGGATCGCTCGGTCTCAGCACGGGCCGACCCGTACGCCGTCCCTTGCGGGACCGTGCGATCGACCGGCACTCGCGCGCAATCCCGCTGCGCTCCTCCGGTAGCAGGCGCCCGCTCACCTGCGCCCAAAGGGTTGGACGGTGCAGCGCGGCCCAGGCGAAGTCATAGAAGTCCCTGGACACCATCTGCCCGGAGTCGAGAACCCTCCCGAACAGCTTTCTGGTCAGAATGCTGCCGGGTGACTCGCACCTGATGTCCATCGCGGTGCGGCCGTCGGCGGGGACGCCTGCGTCGACCCCTTCGAACACGAACGACAGCCTCACGCCGCCCGCCGTCAACATCACTGAGCGGCGCCTGGCGTATCGCCAGACATCGATCCTTCCCTGACGCTGAAGCACTTCGAGCCTGTTCCGTAGCGCTCCGGCGTGAAGGGGCTCGTCCTCCTCCACGATGAAGTCGAGGTCGGTGCTGTGCCGGTGGTTCCAGTGCATCGCCAGAACCGTGCCGCCGCCCAGAACCAGGGACGACCAGTCCTGTACCAGCAGTTCCTGCATCACATCGCTGAAATCGGCGAGGGCCGCGTGGTGCGCGCGGGACAGCTTCAGCTTCAGCCCGTCCGCCACTCGTCGTCCCAATCTTCGTAGAGGTACTGGCGCATCCACCCGACCGCGTAGTGCGCTCGGCATTCGATGAGGTGCATCACGCGGGCGATTTCGTAGATCGATGCGCCGCAGCTTTGGCGAAAGGCAAAGAGGTCGATTCCGCGCAGGGCCTCGAAGAAGTCGTGCAGCGCCGTTTCCTCGTCCGGTGTCAGGACACCGTCTCTGCTGGTTCGCATCCAGAGCCGCATGCGCGAGGCGTCCGTGTCCATGCGAACGGGGCTCCCGGACATGTGCTGGTGCCACAGAGCACGGATCGTGTGGGGATCGAGAGGCGCCCGCTCCCGGAACGACGGCACGGCCCCGTACTCCTTCAGCGGCGGCAGCACGGGCCGCATCATCCAGGGGGTGGGGGCGCCCCTGCCGCGCCGCCAGGCTGCGGTGCTGATCCGGTCGGTTCGTTCCCTCATCGTCTGTGTCTCGCCGCGGGGGTGGACCCAACCTACGGCAGGGCCGGGATCGCTCCAAGCTGCGGGGTGCCGGGCCTTCGCGCGCGGGTGCCCCAGGATTCGCCTCAGCAGTGCCTCCAGGGCGCTCACGATTGGCTCGGGGGCCATGCCCGACGCGACAAGCTCCGGCGTGACGTTGAGCGTGACACCGTTGGCGACCGGGAACGGAACTCCGTGGCGGCCCTGCAGCAGGATCCTTATGGACGCAGGGGTGAAGCCGAGGTCGCGAAGCTGCGAATAGCGCCGTATCGCGGCAACGTGCCAGGCACCGTAGCGCGCGTGCGCGCGGCCCCCGGTCGGCGGAGGGATGAACTTCTCCGCGATCAGGTAGCGCACCTGGCGAGCCGACAATCCGGTTCGCTTCGACAGTTCCACGAGCTTCAACTCGGGGCTCCCCTGCCTGACGAAGGCATGATTCGTTTCGACAAATAACTTGTCAAAAAGGTTCCGAGCGTGTCAACGCCTGGATGGGCTGCCGGTCCGGGCGACAATGGACAGGTCAGGCCGGGGTTTCTACCTTGGCAGTGTCAGGCCCCCCACAACACGCCGCTGGGACGAACGCGAATGAAGAAGGCCTTCCTTCTCGCCGCTCTGGGCGGCGCCACCCTGGTTGCGGGGACGTACGCGACACCCGTTGCGGTGCATTCGCTTGCCGGATCTCCGCATACGCTCCAGGGACCCGCTCCAGTGCCTGCCGCGCCCGTCCAGCCGCTTCCCGCTTCCGACCCCGCGGCGCTTGTCGAGGTCGTCGAACGGTACTGCACCCGGTGCCACAACGAGCGCCGGCTGCTGGGCAACCTGACGCTGGAGGGCTTCGACGTCACCCGCGCCGACGAGGACGCCGAGACCGCGGAGCGCATGATCCGCAAGCTGCGCGCCGGCATGATGCCGCCGCCCGGGGTCCGCCGTCCGCCTGCCGACACGGTGGCCGCGCTGGCTCAATTGATGGAGGACGTGATCGACGAGGCTGCCGCAGAGCGCCCCCGGCCGGGCACACGGCCCTTCCAGCGCCTGAACCGTGCCGAGTACGCGCGCGTCGTGTACGACCTGTTCGGGCTCACCATCGACCCGGCGGAGTGGCTGCCGCAGGACCGGATCACGGCCGGCTTCGACAACAACGCCGATGCGCAGACGCTGTCGGCCACCCTGATGGACGCATATCTGAACGCGGCCAGCGAGGTCGCGCGGCGCGCCGTAGGCGACCGCGACGCGGCGGCGTCCTCTGTCACGTACACCAATCCGCCGACCGTCTCCCAGCACGAGTGGGAACGCGTCGAGGGGGCGCCGTTCGGCACACGGGGCGGGATCAGCGTGCTCCACTCCTTTCCGGCCGACGGTGAGTACACCTTCGACATGTCCTTCATGTCCGGATGGGGCGAGCGCTATCACGACATCGACATCTCGGTCGACGGCGAGCGGGTCGCGCTGCTCCGCTACGGCGGGGACATCGACTTCCAGGGTCGCAAGGACTTCCCCTTCCGAACCGACCCGGTGCTGGTGCGCGCGGGAGAGCATCGGGTGACGGCGGCGTTCGTGCGCCAGATGGACGGACCGTACGAAGACCTCATCCGTCCCAACGACTGGTCGCTCACGGGAACGGAGACCAGCTACGGGACGACCTCCGTCCCCCACCTCATGAGCCTGACCCTCGAAGGCCCGCACAACCCCACGGGCGTGTCCGACTTCGAGGCGCGGCGGCGCGTCTTCACGTGCCGGCCCACGAGCCCCGCCGAGGCGCTGCCCTGCGCCCGCGAAATCGTGTCCCGGCTGGCGGTCGACGCCTACGGCCGCGACCTCGACCGCGACGAAGTGGACGACCTTCTCGACTTTTACCGGATCGGTTCCCAGGAGGGCGGCTTCGAGGCCGGTATACGGACGTCATTGGAAGCCATACTTTCCTCCCCCCACTTTCTCTTCCGCATGGAGCGCGAACCCGGCGGCGTCCGTCCGGGCGAGGCGTATCCGCTGGCCGACGAGGATCTGGCGGCCCGGCTGTCCTTCTTCCTCTGGGGCACCACGCCGGACCGGGAGCTCATGGACGTGGCGGGGGAGGGAGGGCTTTCCGACCCGTCCGTCCTCGAGGCACAGGCACGGCGCATGCTCGCGGACCCGCGTTCCGAAGCGCTGGCGACGCGCTTTGCCGCGATGTGGCTGCGTCTGCAGGACCTGGAGAACGTCGAGCCCGACGCCTTCCGTTTCCCCAATTACAGCCGGCAGCTGGCCGACGCCATGCGGCGGGAGACCGAGCTCTTCTTCCTCGATCTCATACGTGGAGACCGGAGTCTCATCGAGTTGTACGGCGCGGACTACACGTTCCTGAACGAGCGGCTCGCGCGGCACTACGGCATCGACGGCGTGCGCGGCGAGGCATTCCGGCGCGTCGCGTACCTGGACGACCGGCGGCGCGGGGTGCTGGGGCACGGGAGCATGCTCGTACAGACGTCCTTCGGGAACCGCACATCCCCGGTCCTGCGGGGCAAGTGGGTCATGGAGGTGCTGATGGGCACGCCTCCACCTCCACCTCCTCCGGACATCCCCGAACTGGAGGAGACGGAGGGCGCCCGGGACGGCCGAGTCCGGACGACGCGCGAGCGCCTCGAGGAGCATCGCGCCAACCCGGCGTGCTCGTCGTGCCACAACTTCATCGACCCGATCGGGCTGGCGCTCGACAACTTCGACGTGACGGGCCGCTGGCGCGTGCGGGAGCAGGGGAGCGTGCTCGACACGCGGGGAACATTCTACGACGGCACACCCATCGGCAGCGCACGCGACCTGTCCGAGGTCCTGCTCAAGCGCCCGATTCCCCTGGTTCGCAACTTCACCCGGAACCTCATGGCATACGCGCTCGGGCGCTCGATCGACTACCGCGACCAGCCCGCCGTGCGCGCGATCGCCAGGGCCGCGGCGGAAGATGACTTCCGCATGTCTTCGTTCATCCTGGGGGTGGTGGGCAGCGACGCTTTCCGAATGAGGCAGGCGCGTGCGGGCTCATCCATGGACCGCTAGATTCCGAGGTCGGAAGCATAGCAGAGACACGGAGCCGACATGCACTTCCTGACCTCCAGATCGGTGCCGCGCAGGACCTTCCTGCGGGGCGCGGGCGCGACGGTTGCGCTTCCCTTGCTGGACGCGATGTTCCCGGCGGGGCGGTTGCGCGCGGCGTCCCTCACCGACCGGCCCACGCGGCTGATCTGCATCGAGGAGGTCCACGGCGTGGCCGGCTGCAACGAGTGGGGTGCCGAGCAGGACCTCTTCGCACCTGCCGCCGCGGGCCGCGACTTCGAGCTGGTCGACGCCAACGTCCTCAAGGCGCTTGAGCCCTGGCGGGACTACATGACCATCGTGAGCAACACCGACGTGCGCATGGCGGAGGCCTTCGAGGCGCAGGAGGTGGGTGGCGACCATTTCCGGTCGAGCGCGGTGTTCCTCACGCAGGCGCACCCGAAACAGACGCAGGGTTCGGACCTCTACTGCGGCACGTCGCTGGACCAGCTGCACGCTCAGCGGTTCGGTCGGGAAACCGCGCTTCCCTCGCTTCAGCTCTGTATCGAGCGGACCGACAAGGGGGGCGGTTGCGACTACAACTACTCGTGCGCATACACGGACTCGATCAGCTGGGCGACGCCCTCGACGCCGCTCCCGATGATCCGCAGCCCCCGCACCGCGTTCGACATGCTCTTCGGTGCGGGAGGCACCGCCGAGGAGCGCGCGCGACGGAGGCACACGCACAGGAGCATTCTGGACTGGGTGGTGGGCGAGGTGGCCGACATCAGGCGCGAACTGGGCGCCGTGGACCGTCGCCGCGTCGACCGCTATCTGGAAAGCGTGCGGGAGATCGAACGGCGGATCCAGCAGGTCGAGGCGCGCAACACCAGCGGTGAGCCCCGGGAGCTTCCGGGTGCGCCTCCGGGGGTGCCGGATTCCTTCAGCGAGCACATGCGGCTCATGGTCGACCTGCAGGTGCTCGCCTTCCAGACCGACACGACAAGGGTCGTGGCCTTCAAGACCGGGCGCGACGCATCCAATCGCGTCTTCCCGGAGAGCGGGTCGGACCGGCCCTTCCATCCTGCTTCGCACCACGGGGGCAGGGAGAAGAACATCCTCGAGTTCAACCGGATCTGTCAGTACCGCACGGGGCAGCTGGCGTACTTCCTCGAGCGGTTGCAGGAGACCATGGACGGGGACTCCAGCCTGCTGGATCAGTCCATGATCATCTGGGGCTCTCCGATGGGCGACGCCAACCTGCACAACCACCGCCGCTGTCCGCTCGTTTTGATGGGCGGCGCCAACGGCCTGCTGGAAGGCGGCGTGCATCTGAAGGCGGTCGCGGGAACGCCGATGGCCAATGTCTTCACGACGCTGCTGCATCGGCTGGGCCATGACCAGCTGGAGCGGTTCGGCGACGCGACGGGCGAGTTCTCGCTGGCGACGCCCGCGGAGGCCGCGACGGGGTCATGAACCGGGCCGGAGGGGCGGTCGGCGGGATGAACGGGGCCGGTCGTGCGTGGCGGCTCGCGATTTGCCTGGTGGCACCGGTGCCGGCGCTCGGAGGATTCGCGGTGGTCGAGTTGGCGGCGGGCGAATCGGCGGCGGTCGGCGCGCCATCCTCACCGGTCGCAGAGATGGCCGTGCGCGCCAACCCCGACTCGCCGGTGGCCGATGCCGCGCAGCGCGGGGACCTGGCCGCCGTGCGGCTTCTGCTGCGCGACGGGGCCGACGTGAATGCCGCCCAGGGAGACGGGATGACCGCGTTGCACTGGGCGGCCGAACGCGGGAACCGCGAACTGGCCGAGGTGCTCCTGTACGCGGGTGCGAGAGTCGACGCCGGCACCCGGATCGGGCACTACACGCCGCTTCACCTGGCCGCGCGCGCCGCGCACGGACAGGTCGTGACGCTCCTGTTGGACGCGGGCGCCGATCCGGAGGCGCGCACGACCAATTCGGGTGCGTCGGCACTGCACCTGGCGGCGGGCGCCGGGGATCCATCGGTGATCGATGGCCTCGTGAAGGCGGGGGCCGACGTGAACGCGCGCGAGGCGGCGTGGGGCCAGACGCCGCTGATTTTTGCCGCGGCCAACAACCGCACCGATGCCATTCGCGCGCTGCTGAACGCTGGCGCGGACCCTGCGCTGGCAGCGTATTCGGTCGACGTAGAGGAGCGCGCCGACGCGGATCAGGCCGCCGAGAGGCGGCTCGGCGAGTTCCTGGCGGCGTTCAAGGAGAAGGAGGGGGGAGGCACGGACTGGCAGCCGACTCCACGCCAGGTGCAGGCGGCGATCGAAGCGTCCCGTGAGATCCAGCGCAAGTGGCCGGACGTTCCCGATCCCGCGGACGACAACGAGCAGGCTGAGGAGGGCGACAGCGCCGAGGAGGGCGAGGAGGACGAGGAAGGTGAAGACGAGGAAGGTGAAGACGCCGAGGAGGGCGAGGAGGGCGAGGAGGGCGAGGAGGTTGCGGCAGACGATCCCGCTGTCGAGCCCCCCGAGACCGCGGCCGCCGAGTCCGACACCACCGGTGCCGAGTCCCCCGCCGACGAAGAGCCGCGACCCATGTCCTATGCGCAGCTCGTCGGTTCGTGGGGCGGGCTCACGCCGCTTCTTCACGCGGTCCGGCAGGGCCACAGGGCGGCCGCCGAAGCCCTGCTCGCGGGGGGAGCCGACATCGACCAGCCGTCCGAAGGCGACGGGACGACTCCCCTGCTCATGGCGGCTGTTAACGGGCAGTTCGACCTGGCACTGTGGCTGATTGACCGTGGCGCCGACCCTAATGCGGCCAGCACGGCCGGCGCCACGCCGCTGTTCGCCGTGCTTGAGCGCCAGTGGGCGCCGCGGGCGTCGTACGCGCATCCCACCGAGCATGAACAGCAGACCGCGACCCACCTGAACGTGTTGGAGGCCCTGCTCGATGCCGGAGCGGACCCGAACACGCGCCTCAAGAGTCACCTCTGGTACATGGAGTACACCTTCGGGGTGCTCCGCGGCAGCGGGATCAACCTGCAGGGAGCGACGCCGTTCTGGCGCGCCGCCTACGCGCTCGACGTGGACGCCATGCGACTGCTCAAGGAGCACGGTGCGGACCCGAACATCGCCACCATGAAGCCTCCGCAGCGCCGCCGACGTCCACCCGCCTCCGAGCAGGAAGAGGAAAAGGCGGAGCAGGACGGGGAGAAGGCCGCGGAGGGAGAGGGGCAGGGCGAAGCGGAGGCGGACGAAGTGACCGAAGCCCCGAAGCCCGAGGGTGCGAAGGCTGCCGAGGCGATCGAGAGCGAGCCCGCCCCCACCAAGGGCAATGCGGAAGCGGAGCCCGTTGCCGAGGGAGGCGAAGAACCCCGCCCGGGTGCGAACGACGCGGAGGAGGACTCGTCAGGCGTGCCGCCCGTCCCGGTCGGAGAACCCCACATCTACCCGATCCATGCGGCGTCGGGCGTCGGGTACGGTCAGTCCTTCGCGGGCAATGCGCACCGCCACGTTCCGGACAACTGGCTGGCGGCCGTGAGATTCCTGGTCGAGGAGTGCGGCGCCGAGGTCAACGTGCGCGATGCGAACGCCTATACCGCGCTGCACCATGCCGCTTCCCGGGGCGACAACGGGCTGGTTCTGTACCTGGTCGAACACGGCGCGGATGTCACGGTGGTGAGCCGCAGGGGCCAGACGACGGCGGACATGGCCAACGGCCCGATCCAGCGCCTTCAGCCCTTCCCGGCGACGGTCGCGCTCCTGGAGGACCTCGGGTCGAAGAACAACCACAAGTGCCTGTCCTGCTGAGCCCGCTTCAGGTCCCGCTCAAGGATCTTCTCAGGGCGACGGCGTAATCCCCAGCGCTTCCGCAACCTCCTGGGCGACCCGCAACTCAAGCACCCCGCGTGACTGGCAGTGGACCATGTTGCCGCTCACGGCGCGAGGCTCCCCGAAAGCGTCGACAATGGTCAGCACTTCGGTGCTCTGGGGCCCCTTGGCGGTAAGCCTGGTCGATACGGTCAGGGTGACGTCGTACAGGTTGGCCATGGGTCCCGCAAGGCCGCTGCCGCAGTCGACGAACGTGTTCATGCGGTCCCCGCCGACGCGCCGGGCGCTGTAGCCGGGATTCCCCAGTTCCATGGTCTGCGGGTTGGATGACGTCACCGGGATGCCCAACTCGCCGTAGACGCCTCCGAGAGCCCGCCAGGCCAGTTCGGCCGCCACGCCGATCGTGCGCACGCCGACCCCCGGCTCGTTGAAGATCTCCAGGCGCTCGTAGTTGCCGACGCGCAGGATGGTGCGGCGTTCGCCCGGGACCACGGGCCGGTCATTCCCGGCGTTCGGCGAGCCGGACGAGCCCGAAGCGCAGCCTGCGGACCCGACCGCAACCGCCACGGCCGCGACGGCCAGAATCCGGAAGTGCAAGTGAAAGCCTTCGCCTCGTCGTGAGCGTGTCCGCGTCATCATGGGCCCTTTCGGGTTGTGGGAGTACATCGGCCTATGTCGTCTACACCGCAGGTGGCACCGGGGTTCTCTTCACTCCCGCGCCTCCGCCCCGGACTCGAAGACCTCGATGTCCTCCCGCCTCAGTGCGGCCCGGGTCCGCTTCAGCCAGGAAGACCTGCGCACCAGTACCAGCTCAAGGTACGGAGGGGCCGGAATCCCGTCCACGATTCGAATGAAGTGGAAGTCGCCGAGTTCCCCGGGATGGCCGATGCCGTAGCTGCGCCCCGCCCACGAGAAGCGGATCTCGGGCGCACGCGCGAAGTCGGCGCGCTTCCAGAACTGCTCGATATACACTTCGTCCTCGACGGCGTAGATGCCCGGGGCCAGGCGGTCGCCGTGCCGGTAGTAGCCGGGGTCGAAGTCCAGTCCCTGATGGCGTTGGAACGTGTGTTCCATCGCGTAGTCCACACCCAGCAGGTCGTCGGTGTCGGCGAGCGATTCGAGGTGGTGACGCAGCTCGTGGGTCAGGGTCTCCCAGATCTGTTCGTTCCAGTCGAATGTCGGGTCGACGGCGGCCAGCGCCCGGAAGGACCCCCAGTGCAGCAGGACCTGGGACCGCAGGGTGTCGGGTCCGTCCCAGCTCGACGGATAGGACTCGGTCAGGCATTCTCCGAGCGTGTAGACGCCGGGAAAGCGTGGATGGGGGAGTGCGGCCCTGTGTACGGTCAAACCGTCGACGCCCTCCCGGTAGGCCTTCGGAATGCTCTCGTAGATTCGGCGCGATTGCGTTTCGAAGGTCTCGAAGTCCATGCGGATGGGATTCTCAGGGGTTCGATCCGGCCAGCTCCGGGAGAGCCGGAGGGCGCGCCGGCAGTCAGGGTCTGCTATGCTCCTTCCTGAACTATCGCGTGGAGGCGCTCTTGCCGGTACCGGGACGCGGTCGCCAGGCCGCCATGATCTTCATCCTCATCACGGTGTTCATCGACGTGCTGGGGATAGGGATCATCATCCCCATTCTGCCCGAGCTGATCAAGGAGTTCGCCGGAGGCAGCACACCGCTGGCCGGCCGCTGGTTCGGAGTCCTGGCCGCCACCTACGCGCTCACGCAGTTCATCTTCGCGCCGGTGCTGGGCGCGCTGTCCGACCGCGTGGGGCGCAGGCCCGTGATCCTGATCTCGCTGTTCGGGCTCGGTGTGGACTACATCATCATGGGGTATGCGCCCTCGCTGGCCTGGCTCTTCGTGGGACGCCTGATCGCCGGCGTGATGGGGGCGAGCATCACCACCGCCAACGCCTACATCGCCGATGTATCGAAGCCGGAGGACCGCGCGCGCAACTTCGGGCTGATCGGCGTGGCCTTTGGCCTGGGCTTCATCTTCGGCCCGGGCCTGGGCGGCATCCTCGGTGGCATCGACCTGCGGCTTCCCTTCTTCGTCTCGGCGGGGCTTGCGCTGGTGAACTGGCTCTATGGCTTCTTCGTGCTGCCCGAGTCGCTGCCGCCGGAAAAGCGGGATGCGTTCAGCTGGAGGAAGGCGAACCCGGTCGGCAGCCTCTACGTGCTCGGCTCCTATCCCCTGGTCGCCGGCCTCACGGCCGCGTTCGTATTCGTCGTGCTGGCGCAGCGCGGCCTCGAGACGGTCTGGGTCCTCTACACGGGCCACAAGTTCGGCTGGGACGAGCAGATGAACGGATTCTCGCTCATGCTGGTCGGGGTGATGGCGGCGATCGTCCAGGGGGGACTGGTGCGCCCGATTGTGGGCAGGCTCGGTGAACGCCGGGCGATCCTGTACGGCCTCGTCGTCGCGGTCATCACGTATCTCGGGTACGGACTCGCCACTGCGGGGTGGATGCTGTTCGCATTCATCGTCTTCGGCTCCATCGGCGGGGTGGCGGGTCCGGCGATCCAGAGCCTGGTTGCCGGAACCGTGCCGCCCGAGGACCAGGGGAAGGTGCAGGGGGGCATCACGTCGCTGATGAGCCTGACGAGCATTCTGGCGCCGCTGATCTTCACGGCGGGCCTGTTCAGCTACTTCACTTCTCCCGATGCGCCGATGGAGCTGGCGGGGGCCCCGTTCCTGCTCGGCGCCGTGATGTACGCGCTGGCGTTCGTGTCGCTGCTGCGGCTGTTCCGGAGGATGCCGGGGTAGGGGGGCGCCTGGTAGCCCGTCCACCCACTGCCAGGTGCTCGTTACCTTTCTCCACTGGCGAAGGCGCGAGTGAGACAACCAACCACGAACGAGATGATCCCCGGCGTAAACACGAGCCCTGAAGACCGCGAGGCGTACTCCTGCGACTTCGGGAGAATGACCAGGCGGGTACCGTCAGCCGTTGCGAAGCCTCGGAGCGTGGAGGAGGTGGCAGGTCTCGTGCGCCGTGCCGCGAGAGATGGCATCCGGGTGGCCGTTCGCGGAGGAGGACACTCGCAGGGCGGACAGACGCTGACGGACGGCGGCGTAGTGCTCGACACGGCGGGCCTGGATCGGATCCGGCCGGCAGCGCCGGGGTTGGTGCGCGCACAGGGCGGCGTGCAGTGGGGCGCGCTGGTGGACACGCTGCGCGGGGAGGGGCGCCTGCCTCGAGTGCTTCCGGACTTCGGCGCGCTGACCGTCGGTGGAACGCTGTCCGCTGGGGGTTGTGGCACGACTTCGCATCGCTACGGCGCCCAGGTCGGACAGGTCGAGCAGCTCGAGGTGGTGACCGGCACGGGTGAGCGAGTGCGGTGCTCCGCGACCCGGAACGCGGGACTCTTCAATGCCGTGAGGGGTGGTCAGGGACAGTTCGGCGTCATTACCGAGGCGTGGATCCGGCTCCGCAAGGCGGGTGGGCGGTTTCGGCAATTTGAGCTACATTACCGCGACTTCGAGCGGTTCGCCGACGACCTTGAGGACATCGTCGAGGCAGACCGCTTCGATCACCTGCGAGGGGAAATCCGGCACGATGACGATGTGATCGTCCTTCACGCCGGCTTCGAGTATGACGAGGATCCCAACGATGACAGAATGCTGCACGCGCTGGGGCACGACGAAAACACGTACACCCGAGACACCGCCAGCGTGGGGCGCGCCGCGATGTATCCCCCGTGGAGTTTCAGCCGACGGTGGCATTACCCATGGCGGGATTGGTTCCTGCCCTGGGCGATGCTGCGAACGGTGATTGCACAGCCGTGGCTGGATCCGGATTCGGTGCCGGGCAGACCCTGGCGCTGGATTGGACTATACCCGATCGGACCGGAGGCGATTCACGCTCCGCTGTTCATGCGTCCGCCTGGGGAGCGGGTGGTTTCGTACTCGATCCTTGCCGTGACGGACGAACCCCAACTTGCCCAGGCGATCGAGCTCGCGGGCTACCTGGAGCAAGTCGACAGAACCCTGGTCGCACTCGGCGGCAAGAGCTATCTGTCCGGCAGAGTGGGCTATGGTCCCGTGCGATGGGCGGAACACTACGGGGCGATGCTCGACAAGGGTATTGCGTGGAAGCGGGAATTCGACCCGAAACACGTGTTCCACGCGGCGGACATGCCCTTCGCGTCCCGCTTCGCAGCCGCGATCCGAAAGGCGTGATCCAGCGGACCCGCTGGCAACACCATGGTTGAGAAGACGCCGTCTCAAGAAGGCCCTCGCGGGCTGCTGAAGCGAACCACACCCGCGGACCAGGGTCTCATCGAGTTGCCACGGCTTACGCCCCACCTTGGATTCCATGTCGTCGACGACGAACAGGTGCTGCTGGTTTCCGAGACCTTCAATACGCTGCTTCGGGGGCGGATCCATTGTGATCTCATGCCCCTCCTCGACGGAGGCCGCTCGGCGCAGGAAATCGTTGTCGCCCTGGCCCCTGCGCACTCAGCTCTCGAAGTGCAGACGGCGATTCTGGCGCTGGCCTCGCGCGGGTATGTCGTTTCGGGCGACTACGGCATGGCTCCGGGGCGGGCGGCCTACTGGTCCTCGCTCGGCGCCTCGCCGCGCTGGGCGGAGCATTGCCTGGGAGCGGCAGCCGTGGCTGTGTCAGGCGAGGCCGTGGCAAGCGAGGCCCGTTTGCGGCTGGCTTGTCGGCTGGAGGGACTCGGCGTTCCAGTGCGCGATCCGGGAGCAGCCCGCTCCTCCCTGGCCGTGACGGTATGCGGGGACTATCTGGACGAACGGCACGACGCCATCAATCGGAGGCACCTCGAGTCCGGCACGCCGTGGGTGCTCGTCAGGCCAAACGGCATGCAGCCACTGTTCGGACCGGTTTTCCGGCCCGCCGAGGGCGGTGCCTGCTGGGCGTGTCTCGCCTATCGCCTGCGGGGCCACCGGGAGGTCCATGGCTTTGTGCGTACCCTCGATCTGGAGGCATCGGTCGTCGAGCCCCGCGCGGCCGAGCCCACCGTGCTTGAGGCCATGTGTGGCCTGGCCGCGGTCGAGATCGCCAGGTGGCTGGTACTGGAGGACCTGGCACCCATCCATGAGTGCGCCATCTCTCTGGATGTCGCTGTCCACCGGACCGCGCAACATCCCGCGATGCGGCGCCCACAGTGTCTCGCGTGTGGCGACGAGGCCCTGCACCGTGCCGACCGCCCTGCCGAACCGGTGCGGCTGCGGGCGAGCCCGAGAGCTTTTCGCAACAGCGGAGGCCACCGTTCGGTCCCTCCGGAGAAGACGCTGGCCAGGTATCGTCATCTCGTCAGTCCGGTCACTGGCGTCGTGACGTGGCTGGCCCGCACCGCGGAGGAGACCGACCCATGGCTCCATGTTTACTGGGCGGGAAGCGATCTCGCGCCACGAGGCAGCAAGCTCCGTTCGCTACGACGGAGTCTACGGAGCAAGAGCGCCGGAAAGGGCAGCTCGCGGCAACAGTCGGAAGCCAGCGCGCTCTGCGAAGCGGTCGAGCGCTACTGCGGCGCCTTCCACGGCGACGAAATCCGCTGCCGGAAGCGTCTCGCGGACTTCGATAAGGCCGGAGAGTCGGAGGCGGTCCACCCGAATGACGTGCAACTCTTCAGCGACCGGCAATTGGACGACGCGGACCGGATCAACGCGCGCGGTCATCCTTACAATTTCGTGCCGCCGCGCCTCGATCCCGATACCGAGATCGACTGGTCGCCTGTTTGGTCTCTTACGCAGGGGCGGCACCGGTACCTCCCCACATCGATCCTCTACGGCATGGTCGAGGCGGTGGGGGAGGGAAGTGGGCCCGGATTCAAGGCGGACTCGAACGGATGCGCGGCAGGCAACACGCTTGAGGAAGCCATTCTGCAGGGTTTCCTTGAGCTCGTGGAACGCGACGCCTTCGCCATCTGGTGGTACAACCGGCTACGCCTGCCGGAAGTGGACCTGGCGAGCTTCGGCGACGCGTACCTGGCGTCGGCGCGCGACTACTACCGCCAGCGAAACCGCGAACTTTGGGTGTTGGACGCAACCAGCGACTTCGGGATTCCGGTATTCGTGGCCATCTCTCGCAGAACCGACGGGGAGACGGAGGACATCATCTACGGCGCCGGGGCGCATATGGACCCGCATATCGCCGCCCTGCGCGCGGTTTGCGAGTTGAACCAGTGTCTCCAGTGGATCCTGGGGCCCGCCCAGGCCGGGGGCGCTGCTTCCCACGATCCGGTAAGCCAGTCGTGGTGGCGAACTGGCAGGCTGACGGATCATCCCTACCTGGCACCCGCGTCCGGCGTCGCGCGGCGCGACAGATCGGACTACGCGGTTCCCGACACGTCGGACACGCGGGAAGACGTGGAACACTGCCGGGCGCTGGTCGAGGCTTGCGGCATGGAGTTCCTCGTGCTCGACCAGACGCGGCCCGATATCGGCATGCCGGTGGCGCGCGTCATTGTGCCGGGCATGCGCCACTTCTGGGAACGTTTCGCTCCGGGGCGACTGTTCGATGTCCCGGTGTCGATGGGTTGGCGGGAGAGACGGCTTTCGGAGCAGGAGCTCAATCCCGTCCCGGTCGTCGCCTGAGGGGCGTCGAAGGGCAACACAAACTGCGGACGACATCGTCATGAACATCGAAGAGAGCCGAGCCGGTCTCGAGAAGCACATGCTCGCCCAGGCGGACTCCGTCGGCGAGTTGCTCGAACAGTTCCGAAGTCGCATTTCCCCCGAATTGATCGACGGCCCAGGGTGGGACCGGCTGCTGCGGAGAGCGAGGGCGCTGCCGATCAGCCTGGCAACGTCCGGATTCGGATTCGAGTTGCCGCTGCACGAACCTGAACTGAGGGCCGATCTGGGCGTTGCGCTGTTCGACGGAAGCCTCTCGGCGGCGCATTTCGAGGAATGGTGCCGGGCGCAGCCCGACGAACCATCCACGGCGCCAGCCTTTAGGCTCCTGCGCACCATGGGTCGAGAGCCCGCGATCCAGCAAATCGGCGGCACCAAGCTCATGCTCGAATACGACATTGATCCCGGACGCGCCGGACCGCCACCAGACCCGGGGATCTTCCTCTATCCTGCCGCCGACGTGGTGTCGAGCAAGGATTCGGTCCGGGGACTCGAAGGGTTTCTCGCCGCTGCCGCCGCCGTGGCTGCGGCCGCGGGCTGGACTTTGGAGGCTACGGAACGCCGTCAGATCGAACGCCTGTTTTCGGCCATGCCCCCTGACACGCACGTCGGTTCCGTCGGCGCCTTTCCGTCACGGTCCGACGGATTGCGGATCGCGGTAACGGGTTTCAGGAAGACCCGCGATTTCACGGACTTTCTGGAGCGCACCGACTGGCCCGGCCGACCCGAGGCGGTCGCTCCATTCCTGTCGGAGATGGAGGAACGCGACGCCTTCGCGCACCTGGCGGCACACTTCGATATTCCGACCCAGGGAGGGCTGGGGCCTGCGCTCGGCGTGAGTTTCCACGCCCGCGACGTGCAGTGGGTGAAGGACGTCGACCCCTGGATGGAACTCATTGACGGCGTCGGCGAACACGGACTTGCCTTACGGGACAAACTGTCCGCGCTCGCCACGGCCTGGTCGGGAGCGGAAGCGGTGTTCGGACGCCGCAGCATGCTGCTGTTGGTGAAGGGCATCCACCACATCAAGCTCGTGGTTTCCGACGGACGCTTCACACAGGCGAAGGCTTACGTTTTCGTCCTGATGCTCCCACCGTTCCCGGCTGCCTCAGCAACTGGGAGGTAGGGGGTTGTTGGCGGGCCGCTACAACGGGGCAACGGCCGAACCGCGATCAGCTGATCAGCCGCAGCAGCAGAGACCGGCCGCGATTGCCTCCAGCCTCTCCTCGTCCAACTCGACGTTGGGACTGATCGGCAGCGCGATATGCAACACACTCATGTCGCTCTCGTGCACCTGGATCTTGGCGTGGTCCGGCACATCGATGCCGAATTCCTGTCTGATCGCGTTGCTGGGATCCTCTACCAGCCCCGCGCGGAACACGGGGTCTGCGCCTGGCCGAGAGATCAGCTGGTTCTGCATCAAGATGGCAGCCTGGATGAGCGACAGGACCGACATGTTGCCTCCTCTTTGCGGGACAAGAACGTGCCCATTGCGGGACAAGAACGTTAGAACTACTAGATTGATTACAATAACACCTTGAAGCGAAGTTCGCACGTTGTGGCCGCGGATATGCGACAAAAAGGGACACAGCCATGTTCAACCGTTTCGGTAACTCGTTTCGCGAACAGGCGATAGCCGCGAGCGAAAATCGGCAGCAACTCGACCGCCTGCTCCGCGTTACGGCTCCGCACGAGCGCGTGGTGCTCGGTGCGACGGGGTTGCTGCTTGCGAGCCTGGGAATCTGGGTTCTGTTCGGCAGCATCGATCGGGAGATCACGCTTCAGGGGGTTTTGCTCGAGCCGGGGCAGCGTTACGAAGTCGTGGCCACGGAGCCCGGCTACCTCGTGGAATACCTGGTCGAGCCCGGGGATCGGGTCGAGCCTGGAACCGGCATCGCACGCCTGAGGGTCCCGGCACCGGCGGGCGATGCTGGCGTGGCGCTGCCGGGGCCGGAGCAGCAGCGCCCCGACTCGGAGGCGATTACCACCCAGATGGGCGGCGAGGTCGCGGTGCTGCGTGCCGCCCTGGGTGACTACCTGTCGGCCGGCGCCCCCGTCGCGCAGCTCCGGGAGCCCGTGGATCGCCCCCTGCAGGCGGCGGTGCGGGCGTCTCCGCGTGTGGCGCAACGCTTGCGCCCGGGCATGCCGGCATCGATTGAAGTACAGTTGCCCGGCGGCGATACGCATCGGCTGGACGGAACGGTGAGTGCCGTCATGGGGCCGTCGCCGGTGTGGCTCTCAGATTGGCCGCCGGCGGAAGCGGAGGCCGCACCGCGCATCGACATCGATCTCGAACCGGTGCCCGGTGTGACCTTCGGCGACGGGACTGCGTGCAGGGTTCGGATCAGCCTTGGACGATACTCGCTGGCGGCGCTCCTCGGTCTCCAATCGGTCTGAAATGGCATCATTCGGTTCACCGAAGATGTCGAAGAGTCGCGGCGCAGCGTCCGGCGGACGAAGCCGGCGCGTGGTGACGCCTCTTCTGCTCCAGACCCACGCGACCGAGTGCGGCGCCGCCTGCCTCGGGAGCGTGCTGGCCCATTTTGGGCGATGGGTGCCCCTTACCGAATTGCGTGGCACGTGTGAGGTCGGGAGAGACGGGTCTACCGCCGCGGGCCTGAAGCGGGCCGCCGAGCACTACGGCCTGGAGTGCTCCGGCTGGAGCGTTCAGATAGAGCGCCTCAGGCAGATGCCGCTGCCGATGATTCTGTTCTGGGAATTCAACCACTTCGTGGTGCTCGAGGGATTCGACCGGAAGTGGTTCTATGTGAACGATCCTGCTACGGGCCGTCGCAAGCTCTCCGCCGAGGAGTTCGAGGCCGGGTTCACGGGGGTTGCCCTGAAGTTCCGCCCCGGGCCGCAATTCGAACCCGGAGGTAGTCCATCCACCCTGTGGCAACGCCTCCCGCACTGGCTGAGCGGCGCCTCGGGCGGGCTGACGCACGCCATCGCGTGTGCGCTGCTGCTGGCCGTGCTGGCCCTGGCGGTTCCGTTCGCCGCATCGCTGTTCGTCGACCGCGTTGTGGGCGAAAGCGAGCCCTGGGGGCTCTTTGTTGCGGGGGGACTGGCGGCAGCCGGCTGTCTGGTGTACGGAATTGCCTGGCTGAGGGGATGGTTCCTGCGGCGCCTCGCGATCCGTATGTCGATCGTTGCCGGCAACCGTTGCGTGTCACGGCTCTTGCGGCTCCCGGTCGAGTACTTCAGCCACCGGCTTGTCGGCGAGTTGACCACAAGGATCTTTTCGATCGACAGAATCGCCTGGGGACTGTCGGAACTTCTCCTCGGCCTGCTCATGGACATCGCCATGAGTGCCGTTTTCCTGGCGGCCATGATAGCGTACGACCCAATGCTGGCGCTGCTGGTCCTCGGGTTGACGCTGCTGAATGCGTTGCTCCTGCGGCCGGTCGCGCGCGTACGTTCGGAGGAGGCTGTCGCGCTGCGTCACGAGCAGGGGTTGCTGACCGGCGTAGGCACACTGATGCTGAGCCATGCGGATACGCTGCGCATGACGGCTTCCGAGGACCGGATGTTCGCCCGCTGGGGCGGCCATCAGGCTCGTGAGTTGAGGGCGCACCAGCGATTCGCCGAACTCGGATATCTCATCGCGGCAACGCCCGGCCTGTTGAAGATACTGGGTGCTGCCGTGGTGCTGGCCGTCGGGGCGACCAGGGTTATGGCCGGCGACTTGACGCTGGGCGGACTGCTGGCGTTCTACCTGCTGTCGGTGCTCTTTCTGGAGCCCGCCGGGCGCTTCGTCGAATTCACCCTCGAACGCCAGACGCTCCTCACCGACATGCAGCGTCTGGACGACATCACGGAGACACCGCGAGATCCCGGCCTCGAGCGCCTGGCGAACATGCCGGAGGGCATTGCCACCTTCAAGGGGCGACTTCGGTTGACGGGGCACGTCGAGTTGCGGGACGTGACCTTCGGCTACAACCGCAACCGCCCTGCGCTGATCGATGGCTTCAGCCTTGTCGTCAAACCCGGACAGCGCATCGCGGTGGTTGGGCCGAGCGGATCCGGAAAGTCGACGCTGGCCCGTCTGATCGCGGGCATTCTGCATCCCTGGTCGGGAGAGATTCTGTTTGACGGCCGGCCAAGGCATGAGATTCCACCCGAAGTGGTGTCGCGCTCCCTCTCCATGGTGGACCAGCATGTGGTCCTCTTTTCCGCCACAGTGCGCGACAACCTCACGCTGTGGAACGCGGCAGTTCCCGACGACGACATCGTCGCTGCCGCCCGCGACGCCGATATCCACGACGAAATCCTCGGCAGGCCCCTTGGCTACTCGACACGGGTGGATGAGGATGGCGGCAACCTTAGCGGCGGACAGCGGCAGCGCCTTGAGATAGCCCGGGCGCTGGTCGGGAACCCGACGGTGCTGATTCTCGACGAAGCAACGAGCGCGCTGGACCCGGCCACCGAGGTGCGGGTAGACGATGCGCTGCGCCGGCGAGGCGTCGCCTGTCTGATCGTCGCGCATCGGCTGAGCACGGTTCGTGACTGCGACCAGATCATCGTGATGAACGAGGGCAAGGAGGCGCAGCGCGGCACTCACGACGAGCTGCTCGCGGACACGGACGGGCTGTACCATCGCCTCGTGCGGACGGAGCTGGGCGTATGACCGCCCCCGAGAGGCTCACGCTCGCCCAGGCCGCCGCCGAGTGGGGAACCACCGTGCCTTGCGCGGGCAATCTGCCCGTCGATATCGGTGAGCCCGAGTTCGCGTGGTTCATTGAATCCGGTGCGGTCGACCTTTTTCTCGTCGAGCGGCAGGGCGAGGTGGAACAATCCGCGCCACAGCACATGCTGCGTGCACGCGCGGGGCGCCTACTGCCCGGTACCGCGCCGCAGGAGGACATCACTTCACTCGGAGTGATCGCCAAGGGGCTGCCCGGCACCACACTCCGGCGGCTTCCGGTCTCCAGGCTCAGCGCGATTCGCAGTGCGGAACTGGCCGAGCAGGTTGACGCATGGCTCGTGGACATCTCGGCAATGCTGGTTCGCGACGTCACCCACTCTCCGCGGACGGACGCTCTTCTGGCAACAGGCGAAGCGCCGACGACGAGGAACGGCACACTTGCGGTGCGCCGCGGAGTGATCTGGCTTACCGGATTGCAGCCCCATGCGGGTCTGTTCATGGGCTTGATCGACCCTGCGCAAAGCGAGACGGGAGCGTCCGGCTGCGCGCTGCCGCTGACGCCCGCCACGTGGTTCAGCCTGACGCGGGAGGTGCGAGTCGCCACGGCGTCCTCTGCGGAACTCGCCGAACTCGAGTTGTTGCTGCCGGCGGTGAAGGCGTTCAACCGCGTCGCGTTCTCGCTCGAGCGGCTGAACCGTCAACTGGCGGTCGTCGACCAGGCGAACCTGGCGCGAGCACGGGTCCTCGGCCGCCGGAGTGACGAGGAGGACGCCCGCCGGCGCCTCTTTGATCTCTATGGTGCCCTCGACGGCGAGGAGGGGGCCGAGGAGCAGGATGTCTCGGCGCTGTATGACGCCCTGAGGGCGATCGGACGGCACGAAGGCATCACATTCCGGGGTCCGGCCTCCACGGGTGGATCCGACCCGGAGACCGCTCTCGCGAAGGTGCTCCGCGCGTCCGGAGTACGCGCCCGGCAGGTGCGGCTCTCCGGAAAGGATCGGTGGTGGGTCGGCGACAGCGGCGCCATGCTGGCGTTTCGGGCCGCAGACGGCAGGCCTCTGGCGCTCCTGCCCGGGCTGCTGGGGAACTACCGGGAGATTGATCCCGCCAGCGGGCGCAAGCGGCGGATCACAGCCACCCGTGCTGCGTCGCTACGCCCGAATGCCTGGCTTTTCTATGCGCCCCTGCAGGGTGAGGCGAGCAGATGGCGGGACCTGCTCAGACTCGCCGGCAAGGGATTGGGTGCCGACTCGGCCCGCATCGTGTTGACGGGGGTGCTGGGTGGTCTGGTCGCACTGTTGCCGGCCGTTGCGATCGGCTTCGTCGCGGACGAAGTGATTCCTGTCAACGACGTGGGTCTCCTGTACGGGATCAGCGTGGGCCTGGTGGCGTTCGGCCTCGTGCGCGCCCTCATGCGCGTTCTTCAGGGCATGACGGTCATGCGCTTCGAGAGCCGCGCAACGTCCCGCCTGGAGTCGGCGTTCTGGGACCGGTTGCTGCGCCTGCCGACGAGGGTCTTGAGGCGCTATCCCGCCAATGACCTCGCGATGCGGGGCATGACGTTCCAGAGTGCCCGCGGCGCCGCGCAGAGCGTGATCGGCAACGGCGTGCTGTCGATCGTTTTCCTGTCGCCGGCGTTCCTGCTCATCGGTCTCCGCGATCCGACGCTGGGGTGGCTGACTGCCGCGTTCGGGGTTGCGTCCATGGTCGCGACCGTGGCGCTCGGACTGCAGCAGATTGCGCCATACCGCCGTCGCCTGAGGGCTGCCGGCCGGCTGGCCGGCCGGTTGTTCCAGCTTGTCAACGGCATATCCAAGCTGCGCGTGGACGGGGCCGAGGGCTCGGGCTTTGCGGTCTGGGCCCGGGACTACCGCGAACAGAAGCGCGCGGAGCTGGAAGTCGGAGCGGTCGAGATGCATCTCCGGGCGCTTGGGGCCGCCCTGCCACTGCTCGCGGCGGCGTTGCTGGTCCTGGTCCTCGCGTTGTCCGGTCCGGAGACCATCGCAGTCGGCGACTTCATCGTCGTCTACGTGCTGTTCCTGCTCTACCAGACGGCCGTGGTCCGCCTGGGTGAGTCGGTCACCGTACTGGCCGGCATCGTGCCCGCGTTCGATCAGATTCGGCCGCTGCTGGCCGAGACCCCCGAGACGGGCGCCGAGGGGCAATCCGTGGAGGTGTTGGGTGGTGACGTCGCCTTCGACCACGTCTCGTTCCGCTACGATGCCGACGGGCCGCTGATCCTCGATGACGTATCGATTCAGGTCCGCGCGGGCGAGTTCGTCGCGATCGCCGGCGAGTCGGGGGCGGGCAAGAGCACCCTCTTTCGGCTCGCGCTCGGATTGGAGCGGCCGTCGAGCGGATCGGTCTACTACGACGACCGCGACCTGCAACACCTCGATCTCCGGGAAGTGCGCCGGCACATCGGCGTGGTGCCGCAAATGGTGCGACTCCACCCCCAGGACCTGTGGGACAATATCGTCGGCGATCACCAAGGGGTCACTCCCGAAGATGCGTGGCGCGCGATCCAGCTTGCCGCCATCGATCGCGAAATCTCGGCCATGCCGATGGGCATGCTGACACCGGTGGGCGCGAGTGCCGCCGTTACCTCGGGAGGCGAGAGCCAGCGCATCCGTCTCGCCCACGCGCTGATCAGCGATCCGCGCATCCTGCTGCTCGATGAGGCGACCAACTGGCTGGACAACGAAACGCAGTCCAGGGTCCTGGCCAATCTGTCCAGCCTCACGTCGACACGGATCGTGATAGCGCACCGTGTCTCGACGCTTCGGCATGCGGACCGCATATACGTGATGCAGGCTGGCAGGATCGTGCAGGAGGGAACCTTCGAGGAGATGGCTGCAACCCCCGGCGTGTTTCAGGATCTCGTGCGGCGGTAGGTAGCCTGACCGATGGCGAGAACGTTAAGTTTGGATTGGGTGGGTTCGGTGCGGCGGGTCACCTTGGTTGAGGTTTTCCAGGATGGAAGCACATAGTTCCAGCGCCTCGGCAACCATGACCGATCGGGTCGTCAGGCCATCGGTCGCGAACGCGCTCCCACACTTCGGCCCACTGCTCATGTTCCCGCTCGTTGCCGCTGCCGGCGCGCAGGGGGGCTGGTGGATTGCGGCCCCATTTGTGTTCTTCATGCTCGCGGACCAGTTCGACAGGGTTTTCGGCGTGGAGGAGCGGAACATGGATCCGGCCACGACCCACGAGAGCGAGTTGTTTCTGTACAAGCTCTCGCTCTGGCTGTGGGCGGCGTTCTGGCCGGTGATCTTCGTGTTCTCGCTGTGGCAGATGTTGATCGCCGACCACCTGTCCTGGTGGGAAATCGGGTGCATGGCCGTCCTGCTGGCGATGGTGGCGCAGACGGTATTCGTGGTTGGCCACGAACTGGTTCATCGGCGCGCCCTCTGGGAACGCCGGCTCGGTGAGATCCTGCTGGCTTCCGTCTCCTACCCGCACTATGCGACCGAGCACGTCTACATTCATCACCCCCGGGTATGCACGCCCCTGGATCCCGGGTCCGCCCCGAAGGGGTTGAGCTTCTGGCAATACCTCCCCCGCGAGGTGGCAAACAACCTCCTGGGCGCCTGGCGTTTCGAGCGCCGCCGACTTGCCCGCCGTCAGCTTCCAATCTGGCACTACACGAACGCGTTTTGGCGCTACATCGTGGAACTGGGCATCTGGTACGGTCTCATCTACTGGATTGGTGGGGTCTGGGCCGTGCTGGTATTCGTGGTGCTTTGCGGGAGCGTGGTCTTCTCCATGAAGATCAGCAACTACGTGCAGCACTACGGACTCAGGCGCATCCGCATGCCCCACGGCCGGTTCGAGCCGGTGAGGCCTCGGCACGCCTGGAGTGCCGCCTACAAGTTCACCAACTGGCTGTACTACAACATGCAGCGCCATGCCGACCACCACACGTCAAATCGGCGTTATCCGCTCCTGCAGCACTATGGCGAGGCCGACTCCCCGCAACTGCCGGGCAGCTACATCCAGATGAATGGCCTGGCGCTGTTCCCGCAGCGGTGGTTCGAGACCATCGATCCGCTGCTTGATCGACAGCGTGCCCAGTTCTATCCCGAGATCGACGACTGGAGCGCTTACGACAGCCGCGCGTTTGCGGCGCGCCCCGACGCGTTCGACGTCATCGCCGAAATCCACGCCGCCGCCCCGCGTCTCGCTACCTGGATCAACAAATCTCCGGAACTGCTCGACAGGCTTCGGGACCGGGAATTCACCGACCTGGAGTTGCCGGAGGGATTCGGGCCGGACCCGGAATTCGAGACCATCGCCCGTTGCGGGCTGGCGCGGCTGTACTGGACGCACGAGCTTGGCGTCGCCGAGATGAGGGACCAGCTCGCCGACATTCACATGCAGGACGCCGGCGAGGCGGTCGATGCGGCGCGGGAGTGGTCGAACGCCAAGGTCTTCCAGATCGGCGTGCACACCATGCGCGGCAGCCTGTCGATGAGCGAGGCGGGCACGGCGCTGTCCCGCGTCGCGGAAGCCTCCATCGCCACCGTGCTGGCCGCGGTCGAGGAGGACTTCGAAGACCGGGGGGTTCCGAGCAACGGCGGCGGCGTGGCGGTGGCCGTTGTGGGGCCTCTGGCCTGCGGAGCGGCGATGCCGGGCGTCGAGCTCGATGTCCGGTTTGTGCACGAAGGCGGTCCCACCCGTTACAACCAGGCACTGATCCGGCGGTTCCGCAAGGCGTTGCGCGGGCTCGCGCGCGACAACCTGCTGCTGGCGCAGCTTCCACGCCGCTGGGCCGGCGAGTCGTTTTCTCTCGATGCGCTGGAGAAACAACTCCGGAAGCCCGGCTTGGACCGCGAGGTTCTGGCGCTCGCGGGGGCGCGTTGCGTGTTCGCGACCGGCGACAACGGGATCAGGGAATGGTTCGAGCAGGCCCTGCAGGAGGGCCTGAGCCGGGGTGCGGCCCGCGACGCATTGATGGCCTCGCTGCGCGAGACCGCCGCGGACGAGGTGAACCCCGACCTGCCCACGGTTGCCGAGATGCGTGGCGGTCTCCGAGACCTCGAGTGCGCGGCCCTGGCCCTGGGATTGACGCTGCGGGAGGATGATTCCGACAAGCCGACCCGGGATGCCGCTTCCGTCTTCCGGGCGGCCGGCAAGCGCGGGTTGATCGCCGCCGATGCTGCCGAGCGGCTGGCAGAAGCGGCAGCACTGTGGCGCGACCTGCATGGTTCGCTTCGGCTCATCGCCGGGGATGGGTTCGAAGTCGATGCCGCTTCGTCCCAGGTCAAGACCGGGATTGCCAGGGCTTGCGGACTTGACGACTTCGATGAGCTCGCTGCCAGGTTCCTCGACACCGCTTCCGTTGCCGCCGCCGACATCGACGCGCTCGCCCACTGACCCCTCGGCGCTGGACGATTTCGTCGCAGCGAGCCGAACGCGGGTCAACGCCGTCCTGGACGAGTGTCTGCCAGCCGCGACGCAGCATCCTGCGGAACTGCACCGCGCTCTGCGCTACGCGGTTTTTTCGGGCGGGAAGCGCCTGCGTCCGGCGGTGGCGTTCGGCGCCGCCGTCGCGGGCGGGGCGGATCCGGAGCAGGCGATGCCGGTCGCCATCGCGGCAGAGCTGGTTCACACCTGTTCGCTCGTCCTGGACGACCTGCCGGCGCAAGACGACAACGCCACGCGCCGGGGGCAGCCAGCGGCCCACATTGCCTTCGGCAGCGCCACCGCAATTCTGGCGGGGAGTGCCCTCCTGACGGAGGCGTTCGCACAGTGCATTCGGCTGCCCGACCCCTCTGCGGGTGTCACGGCAGGAGGCGGCCTGGCCGACACAATCGGCTTTCAGGGTCTGATCGGCGGACAAATCGACGACCTCGCATTCAATCCGTCCGAGACGAACCTGGAGGAGGTTTCGCAAATCCATCTGCGCAAGACCGCCGTCCTGTTTCGCTTTTCGGCCTGGGGCGGCGGTCTGGCCGCGGGGCTCTCGGGCGAGCATCTGGACCGCCTCGGCGCCTTTGGGGCCGCCTATGGGCTCGCCTTCCAGGTTGTCGACGACCTGTTTGACGAAGATCCGGCGCAGTGCTCGATACTGCACGTGCTTTCACGGCGAGAGGCGCGTGGGCACATCCGGGGACTGCTCGACCAGGCCGAACGCGAGATCGAGGTGTTCGGGCCGGATGGCTGGGTACTTGCCGGTCTGGCGCGGCGCGTGGAAGGGCTGATCCCCTAGCATGACCTACAGCGACGGGCGCCGCGGCCCGATCGCCTACATGGCGCGGAACAATACCGCGGTCAACGTCGTCATGCTCGTCCTGCTGCTCGGTGGCTTGTATACGGGTTTCGGTCTTGTTCAGGAAGTGATCCCCGACGCCTCTCTGGACCGCATTCAGATCCTCGTACCCTACCCCGGCGCCTCTCCGGAGGAGGTGGAGGAGTTGATCGTCCGCAGGATCGAGGAGCAGATCCGGGGCGTGGAAGGGCTCGAACGCGTCATCGCCACGGCCTCCCGGGGATCGGCATCGGTGGTCGCCGAGTTCAGGAACGGGACGGATATCGGCCGCGCGCTCAACGAGGTGAAGGCGGAGGTGGACCGCATCCCGACGTTCCCGGCGGAAGCGGAACGGCCCGACATCCGGGAGATCACCACCCGGCAGGTCTTCCTGCGGCTTGTCGTCCACGGCGACGTCCCGGAGCGCACGCTCAAGGAACTGGCGAACCGGATCGAGGAGGGCATATCGGCCCTGCCGGACGTGTCGTTGGCACGGACCAGCGGAACCCGCCCGGACGAGATCTCGATCGAGGTTCCCCAGGTGCGTTTGCGCGCGCTCGGGATGACCCTCGCGGAGATCGCGCAGGCGGTGCGGCAAGGTTCGCTGGAACTGTCGGCCGGCGGAGTATCGGGCGGCGAAGAGGAGATCCTCGTCCGCACGCTGGGACAGAACTACGACCAGTACGACTTCGAGGACATCGTCGTCCTGACCCGTCCGAACGGCACTTCCGTCCGGCTGGGCGACATTGCCACGGTGCGCGACGGCTTCTCCGACAGCGATCTGCAGATGCGTTATAACGGCCGGCCCGCCGCCCGTGTGGACGTGTACCGCACCTCGGACGAACATCTTCTGGACATCAGCGCGGCGGTACAGGACTACCTGGAGACGAGCGTGGTGCCGAGTCTGCCCGCCGGCGTGGACGTCGCCATCTGGAGCGACGATGCCTCTCTGGTCGGCGGGCGGCTGGGCCTCATGGTCAAGAATGGACTGATCGGCCTCGTCCTGGTCTTCATAACCCTGGCACTCTTTCTGGAGATCCGGCTCGCTTCCTGGGTGGCGGTGGGCCTGGCCGTTTCGTTCGCGGGCGCGTTCCTCGTGATGGGCTTCCTGGGCGTCACCATCAACATGTTCTCGCTGATGGGCCTGATCCTGGCACTGGGGATCGTCGTGGACGATGCGATTGTCGTGGGGGAGAGCGTCCATCTGGAGCGCGAAAAGGGCGCCGGGGGACTGGAGGCGGCGATCCGGGGGACGAGACAGGTGAGCAGTCCCGTGATCTTCGCGGTCCTCACTTCGATCATCGCGTTCTCGATCCTGATGACCGTGCCCGGTGCACAGGGCAAACTGGGACGTGCGGTCCCGATCGTGGTCATCGCCGTTCTCTTCATTTCGCTGCTCGATTCGCTGCTGCTGCTGCCGAACCACCTCTCGCACCTGCCGCCGGCCGGCCGACGGGCGCGGCATCGGATCGGCAGGGCCTGGGACAGGCTCCAGGGGGGCGTGGATGTTCTTGTGAAGCGCCTCGCCGACGGTCCACTCGACCGCGGGCTGCGTCTGGCGACCGGGCGCCCGCTGGTGGTGCTCGCTTCCGCGGCTGCGCTGCTCGTGGTCTCGGGCGGTCTCGTCTCGTCGGGTATCGTGCCCAGCCGGTTCATCATTCCGCTCGAGGGCGACATCGTGTCCGCGGACCTGGAGTTGCCGGCCGGTACGCCCGGAGAACTCACGGCCGAAGTCGCCGCGCGGGTGGAGGCGGCTGGACGCCGTGCGGTGGTGCGGGTCGCCGCGGAGCACGGGCTGTCCACGGACGATGCGCCGCTCGAGGTCGGCGTGGCCGTCACGGTCGGGCAGTCGGCGGAGTTGTTCGATCCTTTGATCGGCGACGTGGTCCGGGCCGCGCGCGGGCATGTCGCGACCGTCCAGTTCAAGCTGATCGACTGGGAACGCCGGGACATCGCCGCCTCCACGCTGGAGAGGCTGTGGCGGGAAGAGGCCGGTGTGATCCCCGAGGCGACGGAGTTCTCCATTACCTCCAGCATTGTGGGCGGGGACCTTCCCGTGCACTACGACCTCTCCCATCCCGATCCGGACCGCCTGCGTTCGGTCACCGACGATGTCGTCGCGGAACTCGCCGCCATCGACGGCGTCTTCGATGTGCGGGACAACCTGGACGAGGGCTTCAACGAACTCCGGCTCGAACTGGACCCGCCCGCCCGTACGCTCCAACTGACGCTCGATGACTTTGCCGGCCAGATGAGGGCCGGCTTCTTCGGCGTCGAAGCGCTCAGGGTTCCTCGAGGCCGCGAGGACGTACGGGTCTACGTAAGGCTCCCGGAGGAAGAGCGGAGGTCCGTGGTCGATGTCGAGAAGTACATGGTGCGCATGCCCGGCGGCGGGAGCGTGGCCCTGGGACAGATTGCGTCGGTGAGCCTCGACAGGTCACCCTCCGCGATTCATCGGATCGACGGGCGGCGCGCCGTCACGGTTACGGCGGACGTTGACGCCATCCACGCCACCGGCCGCCAGGTGGACGATCGCCTGGAACGGGACATTCTCGCGCCTCTGGAAGCCCGGGATACCGACTTCGCCTATGCATTCGGCGGGCAGCGCAAGCAGCAGGACACGATCAACGGAGCCCTGGCCCGATCGGGGTTCTTCGCCCTGATCATCATGTACGCGCTGATGGCGATTCCCTTCCGTTCCTGGTCTCAGCCGCTCATCGTGCTCGCCGCCATACCTCTCGGGGCGATCGGTGCACTGGTGGGACACATGCTGCTCGGCCTCGATCTCAGCATCTGGTCGACACAGGGGCTGGTCGGCGTGAGCGGCGTCGTCATCAACGACTCGCTCGTGATGGTCAAGTTCATGAACGACTGCCGGGACTCCGGCATGGCGCCGCGAGAAGCCATCATCACCGGATCGAAGGTCCGGTTTCGGGCCATCCTCCTGACGTCGCTCACCACGTTCTTCGGTGTCGCGCCCCTGGTGCTCGAAACGAGCACTCACGCCCGGCACCTGGTACCGCTGGCCACATCGGTCGGATTCGGCGTCCTCGTCGCCACTCTGCTGCTGCTGCTGGTCGTACCGGCGCTGGTTATGGTGCAGTATCGCGTGGGCGAGTGGTCTGCGCGCGCGCTGGGACGGGAGGGGCGGCTTTCGTGAGGCCTACCCGAGCTACAAACCCTCACCCGCCCACGGATACGGCCCCGCCATCTCCACGCCGTGCGCTTCGAAGAGCAACTCGACGAGCCGCTGCCATGAGCGGGTCCTCGTGGAGCGCCCGTACGCGGACTTGGTCTTGTGGGCGATCACGAGGTCCA
Organism: Gemmatimonadota bacterium; assembly: GCA_009844885.1. Lineage (GTDB taxonomy): Bacteria > Gemmatimonadota > Gemmatimonadetes > Longimicrobiales > Gaopeijiaceae > Bin94. The sequence continues at coordinate 7,675 of VYAQ01000114.1, read as the reverse complement.
GGGCCGGAAAGACGCTGATCCACTGGCCGACCGCTCCGCTCCCCGTGTAGGCGCCTTCGAAGGGGCCGCTCACCCGCGGGCCGTCGAAGACCCACCACATGTAGCCGTAGCCGAAGTGGCCGTCGCGCCTGCGCGGCGGGTTCATCTCCTCCACGGGCGTTACGACGCTGACGATTCGCCGTGCCCAATCCCGCGAAAGCACCGGTTCGCCGTTCCACACGCCCTCGTTGAGCATGAGGTGGCCGATGCGCGCCATGTCCCGCGTGGAGAGCCAGAAGTGGTAGGCCGGGTTTCGCGAGACCGTCAGGTTGCCGGTCTTGCGCTGCGCGGATCGGTCCCAGTCCTCGAAGTCGAGCGGGATGGCGAGCTGGGCCTGCGCTTCATCATAGATGTCGCGGCCGGTGAGCTGTTCGAACACGGCCCCGGCTGCGTTGAAGTCCCAGTTGCTGTACAGCATGTACGTGCCGGGCTGCTGGGAGCCGCGCAGCGGCGCCTCGGCCAGATTGTCGCCCGAGTTGGACGCGGGGTGGTAGACTCCGGAACGGGCTGTCACCAGGTGGTCGACCGTGGCCTGCCGCTCGATCGGCAACAGACCACCGATGTCGTCGACGCCCAGGTCCGCCAGCGTGGCATCCAGGTCGATCACGCCGTTCTCGACCCAGTGCCCGTACAGCATTGCCAGGATGCTCTTGCGCACGGACGCGAGGTACGAGAGCTCCTCGATGTCGCCGAAGGTGAAGACGACGCGGCCCCTGTGCGCGACGACCACGCCGGTCGAGTTGGTGCTGTCCCGCAGGAAGGCGGCGGCGCGCTGGAGCGCGTCCGAATCCCAGCCGTGCTCGGCGAGGTCGGGGCCGCGCGCCACCTCCCACGAATCGCCCGGAAAGGCGCAAGCGTCGCACTGGGCGGCGAGTGGCGGGGCGGGGGCGAGCGCCAGAACAGCAAGGAGGGACGCGAACAGTCCGCGTGCGAATGCGGCCGAGCTGGCCTCGTGGGCGACTCGGCCCATCATTGCTCCACCTTCCCCTCAACCCCCAGCTGACCCAGCAGAAACGCCAGCTCCATCGCCGTGTTCCGCACGCCGCGGCTGAACGTCCGCCCGCCCGCGTGCCCGGCCCGCGGATCGTAGTCCAGGATCACCGGCAGCCCCGAACTGCTTGCCGCCTGCAGCCGCGCCGCCATCTTCCGTGCCTGGAGCGGCGGCACGCGCGTGTCCAGGTCACCCTGGGTCAGCATGACCGCCGGATAGGCCACGCCGTCGCGCACGTTCTGGTAGGGTGAAAACGTCCGCAGCACCTCGAACTCCTCCTTGACGGCCGCGTTCCCGTACTCCAGCAGCGCGGGCATGTTGTTGCTGTCGGTGAACTGGTAGAAGCGCACCATGTCCAGGTCGGGCAGCCCGCAGAACACCACTCGGTAGAGGTCGGGCCGCTTCGTCAGCGCCGAGCCCACCAGCAGCCCGCCGTTGCTGACGCCGCGAATCGCCAGCCGGTCCGGATTCGTGTAGCCGTTCGCGATGAGCCACTCGGCGGCCGCGATGAAGTCGTCGAACACATTCGGCTTGTTCTCCAGCATGCCGGCCCGATGCCACTCCTCGCCGAATTCGCCGCCCCCGCGGAGCGTCGCGAGCGCGTAGACGCCGCCCTGCTCCATCCACGCCGCGGCGCCGTTGTTGAACCGGGGCATGTTGTTGCTGTTGAAGCCTCCGTACCCGTACAGCAGCGTCGGCGTATCGCCATCCGGCTCATATCCCCGCCGATGCGCCACGTACATCGGTGCCTCGGTCCCGTCCGCCGACGTGTACCACACCTGGCTGACCTCGTACTCCGCGTCATCGAAGGGCACGGCCGACTGCATCCACGGCTCGGTTTCGTGCGTCTCCAGGTCGATCCTCACGATGTGGGTGGGTGTGACGAGGGATGTCAGGGTGAGCAGCCCCGCGCCTTCACCCCACGAGCGCAGCGTCGCCACATGGTGGTCGGGAAGAGGGATTGTCCCCGTCTGCGTCCCGTCCATGTCGTAGCGCACGATCCTGCTGCTCACGTTGTGGAGGTAGTCCGCGTAGATCGCGCCGTCGATGATCTGGTAGCCGGTCAGCAGGTCGTCGGACTCGGCGATCACCTCGCGCCAGTTGGCCGGATCGGGGTCGGGGTCGCGCAGATCCACCGCCACGACCCGGTTCCTCGGCGCGTCGAGGTTCGTGAGCAGCTGGATCTCGTCGTCCATGAAGCGGGCGCGGAAGCGCGCCGGCGCGCCCACGCTGATCGGCCGCGGCTCGGTCCCGGCCTCAAGGTCGTGCAGGTAGACGTCGCTGCGGGCCCACCCGTGTTGCACGGTGTAGATCATGTAGCGGCCGTCCCCACCCTGCGCGGCGTTGATGAACGTCTCGGGCCCGTGTCCCTCGCCGAACAGTTCAATGTCGTCGTTGATATCGGTGCCGAGGGTGTGATGCCGAACCCGGGGGCCGACTTCGCGCGAACGCCACGTGTAGTAGAAGCCGGTGCCGTCCGGGTCGAAGAAGGTGGACCCGTAAAGGAAGTTGGGCAGCCGGTCGGGCAGATCCTCGCCGGTCGTGAGGTCGCGGATGCGGATCATAACCTCGTCCTGTCCGCCGTCCCGGATCGCGTACATCATGAGGCTGCCGTCCGGCGAGAAGTCGCGGATGCTCACGCTGGTGGTGCCGTCCGGGTGGATGTCGAGCGGGTCGAGGACGAGCTCGAAGTCGCCGTCCGGGGTGATCGGGTCGCGCTGGGGCTCCTCGGGCGCCGGGCGGCGGTAGATCGCGCCCACCTCCCGGTCCGGCGCGCGGAAGGCGAAGTACTCGAAGTCGCCGGCCCGGCGGGGGAATAGCGCCCCGGGGACGTTCATCAGCTCCCGCAAGCGCGTCTCCAGTCCGCGCCGCAGTGGCGTGTCGCCCACGATCCGCTCTGCGTAGGCGTTCTGCTCCGCGATCCAGGCCCGCGTCTCCGGGCTGTCCTGGTCCTCCAGCCAGCGGTAGTCGTCGGTGATGGCAACGCCGTGCAGCGTGTCCACGACCGGGTCGCGCGCGGTGTCCGGCGGGGCCGGGTAGGGGGAGCAGGCCGCCGCGGCCATGACCGTGGCGAAGGCGATGAGGACGGCCGGGGTCATGCGCGGGCCGTCGCGGACCGTGCGGAGACGAGGGGCGTGGCGAGCGATTCGGTACGGCATGGCTGGCTCCAACTCGGCGGGTGGCCGCGTCGCTTTTGGGCGCGTGCCGCAACGTGGGACTGCGTGGTCGCGGGCCGCAAGACGACGTTGGGGGTGCCGCCGGGTACTTGATGTGCCCCCTGCGGAACCCGTCCTGCTCTTAGTTCACTTTATGCCGTAAAGTGTACTAGAGCAGCACGGCAGCTGATGGGGCACGACTGATGCCCAGGCACGGCCGGATTCCCGGGCGCGGCCAGAGCCACGGGGCACCGGGCAGATCCCCGGATACGGCCAGATGCCGGGGCACGCGGCCCGTTCATCGAAAGCCGGCCAGGACCTCGCCCAACGCGCCCAGCTCCGGCACGATCTCAACGAAGTGACGTGGTCGGTCGAGCACCCGGGCGATCCCTGGCGGCACCGTTATAGGCTGCCCGATCAGCGGCTCGACGATTTCCGCGAACTTGGCGGGATGCGCGGTCGCGAGGACAACGCCGCGCGCACCGGGGCCGTCGCGTGCACCCGGCCGTTGTCCCAGTTCGTGCCGCAGCCCAAGCAGCCCCACCGCCGTGTGCGGATCGATCGCGATGCCGCGCCGCCGCCACAGGTCGCGGATGCAATCGCGGGTCTCACGGTCCGTCCACGAGGAGCCGGCGACTGTCGTCTGCAACGAGTCCGGGGGACACTCGCCCGTGTCGTCCCCCGCTTCGCCGAACATGTGCCGGATCCGCCGGAAGTTGCTGGGATAGCCCACATCCATGGCGCTGGAGATGGTGGGCCGCGAGGGACGGGGGTGGAAGCCGCGTCCGGCAAGGTAGTCGGGCACGACGGAGTTCTCGTTGGTCGCGGCGACGAAGCGCGCGAGGGACATTCCGAGCGCGCGATGCGCGATCAGGCCCGCCGTGAGGTTGCCAAAGTTCCCCGAAGGAATCGACAGGACCAGTTCCGAATCCGGCGCCGTCCGCGCCAGTTCCGCCCACGCATGCACGTAGTAAAAGGTCTGGGGGAGCAGGCGGCCGATGTTGATCGAGTTGGCGGAGGTGAGGCGGGTGCGCGCGCTGAGATCCGGGTCGGCGAAGGCCTGGCGGGCAAGGCGCTGACAGTCGTCGAAGGCGCCCCGCATGGCCACGGCCGTGACGTTTCCGCCCAAGGTGGTGAACTGGGCTTCCTGCCGGGGGCTGACCTTGCCGAGCGGATAGAGGATCACGACGCGGATGCCGGGGAGATCGTGGAACGCTCGCGCGACGGCTCCGCCCGTGTCGCCGGAGGTCGCCGCGAGGATGGTGAGGGGAGGCGCGTTGGTGTCGCGAAGTGCCGACATCATGCGGGCCATGAAACGCGCGCCGATGTCCTTGAATGCGTGCGTGGGGCCGTGGAAGAGCTCGAGCATGTGGATGCCGGGCTCGATTTCGTGCAGGGGGACGGGGAAGTCGAGCGCGCCGTGCACGGCTTCGCGGAGGATGTCGTCCGGGACCTCGCGGCCCAGCAGGTGGCGGGCAACCACGAAGGCCCGTTCGGGAAACGTGAGGTCGGCCAGGACGGCGCGGTCCTCGTCCGGCAGGGGAGGGACCGAGGCCGGGACGAAGAGTCCGCCGTCCGGGGCCTGGCCGAGGAAGAGGGCCTCGCGGAAAGTCCAGGTGCGGCCGGTGGCGGTGTGCTGGCCAGCTTCGCTGCGGGTGCTGATCAGGTGCATTGCATGCCAGGACTTGCGGGTGCGTCGGGGAACATACGGAACGGCTGGGTGAAACATACGGAGGGCCGTCAACCAAGGAGACCTCCCATGACCCCCAGGATTCCCTGGATTCCTGTTTTCCTCGCTGCGGCCGCAACGGTTCCGACGGCTGGTAAACCCGCCCGCGCGCAGGTGCTCGAGGGCGTTGTGGTCGATTCCGCCACACAGGCGCCGGTCACCGCGGTGCTCGTTTCGCTCTCGGATGCCTACAACCGTAGTCCCCAGCGGTTCCTGGTGGACGCGGACGGGTTTTTCCGGTTTTTCGTTCCCGGACCTGGACGCTACTCGTTGCGCGCGGAGCGGCTCGGTTTGTCGACGCGGACACTGGCCGGTCTCGACGTCGGACCGGAGGAAACCGTGACTGTCAGGATTCCCCTGGCGCACCGGCCGATCGCCATCGAGGGCATTCGTGCGACCGGGAATCGGCGCTGCGAGCTGAGCAGCGAACTCGGCGCGGCGACGCACCTCGCCTGGGAAGAAGCCCGCAAGGTGCTGAACGCGGCGAGCTTTACGGATTCGGAGGGTCTCTATACCTACGATCTCGAGAAGCATGTGCGTGAACTCGAGCCCGGTTCGCTCAGGGTCCGCAACGAGACGCGCGCACACAAACGGACCACGACCCGGCAGCCCTTCGAGAGCCGGCCCGTGGAACTCCTCGTGGACGGAGGATGGGTCCTGGAGGAACCCGCGGGCAATCGGTACTTCGCGCCGGACGCCGACGTCTTGCTGTCCGACGATTTCCTTGCCACGCACTGCCTGCAGTTGCGTGCCGCCGACGCATCGCGTCCCGATCTGCTGGGTCTGGAGTTCCGTCCCGTTCGCGACGGGTCGGGCGGACCGGACATCGAGGGAGTCCTGTGGCTGTCGCGCGAAACGGGCGGGATCGAGTGGCTCGACTTCAGGTATCTCGACCTCCCCGGGCTGCTGGATGAACACAGGAGCGACCAGATCGGCGGTCGCGTGGACTTCCGGGGACTGCCGGACGGAAGCTGGATCGTGTCGAGCTGGCACATTCGCATGCCGCTGATGGTCCTGGAGCGCGATGGCGTCTTCGGGATGCGGAGGACGAGGCTCACCGGGATCGCGGAAGAGGGAGGACGGGTCGTGCAGGCGGTTGGGACCGGAACGCGGCGGGTGGCCTACACGCCGGCTGAGGGTGTGGTCTCCGGGGAGATCGACCGGCCGGAGGGGCGGGTTGCCGTGGTAGGCACGGGCGTGGAGGCGGGAGTGGACGCACATGGACGGTTCACGATTCGCGGACTGCCCGAGGGGGTGTATCAGCTGGCCTATCTGCGCCCGGCGTTGCTGGGTCTGGATCGGGACCATGCGCTGACGGACGTCCGAGTCACGGGCGGCGACACGACGGCGATCCGCCTCCGGGCTCCGACTCCGCGGGAGGTCATGGCGAGGGCGTGTGGAGCCGACGAGGAGACTTGGGATTCAGGCATGGGGGTGATTCTTGGGCGTGTTGCGGACGCGGATTCCCGCGTCGCTCCCGGGATACCCGTCGTGGCGCAGTGGATTGCGGGAATCGACGTCCCGGGCATGCGAGTTCGAAACCGCTCGGAGTCGACGGAAGCCGGCCCAGCCGGCGAATTCCAGCTTTGTGGCGTTCCGGCTGACTACCGGGCGGTCACGGTCACCGCCGGGTCCGGGATGTCGCGCGTGTCGGAGAATGTGATCCTGTCGGAGGAGGAGCCGGTGGCCGCGGTGTCTCTGGAGTTGAGGCGATAACGGGAGACCGCCCGCGATCAAAGGGGCGTGCTCCCCTCACCATAAGGGCGCGGTCACGCTGACTCCAGGATCCTCGCCCCCTCGCCATTCGCGCGGGAGACTACGAGGTTCGACGAGACACCCGCGGCCTCGCGGAAGGCCTTCGCCATTGCCGCCGCGGCCCTCTCTGCGGCCGTCCGCCCCCGGCAGAGCGCCAGGACCGACGGTCCGGAGCCCGAAAGGCCCGCCGCGACGGCTCCCGCTTCGATGGCGCCGGCCTTCACGGCTTCAAACCCGGGGACAAGCTGTGCCCGCACCGGCTCGGCCACGGCATCACGCATGCAGCGCTTGATCAGTTCCCAGTCACCGCTGAACAGCGCGGCGACCATCCCCGCCGCGTTCCCCCATTGCTGCACGCCCGCCGAGAGCGGGATCGTGTCGCCCAGGATCATCCTCGCGCGGCGCGTCTCCACCTCCATCGCGGGGTGCGCCACGGCCACCATGAGGTCATCCGGGGTCGGCAACTGAACCATCTTCGGGGGCCGGCCCGGCAGCACCAGCACGAATCCCCCGATCAGCGAGGGCGCCGCGTTGTCCGCGTGGTCGGCGCCCGAGCCCTTGCGCTCGCCGATCATGGCACACTCGAGCAGCGCGGTCCGGTCGAGGTCGCCGCCCAGGAGCGCGTCGGTCGCAACGGCTCCGGCCACCGCGCTGGCCGCGCTGCCACCCAGCCCGGAGGCCAGCGGGATTCCCTTCCGCACCTCGATCGCGACGCCCGCCGCCGACCCCAGCCGGTCAAGCACGCCGTCCACGGCCAACGCGGCGGCGTTGCGGGCCGGATCCGTCGGAACGCGCCCCCCGTCGCCCGTCACCGACACCGAGACGATGCCGCTGCCCTCCACGGCGCGCACCACCACCTCGTCGCCGGGACGCTCCAGTGCCATCCCGAAGATGTCGAAGCCACACCCCAGGTTGGACACCGACGCCGGGGCGAACACGCGGACCTTCCGACGCAGTTGGGCCGATCGAGACATGTCAGCGCCCAAGGCTTCCGGGGTCCCCGGA